>NZ_WOEJ01000015.1:0-113672 GCF_019400845.1 Pseudomonas sp. MAG002Y
GATTCGAGGAGGGAAGCATAGGCCTCGCCTGCGGCATCGATATCACTCCACTCAGAGCCGATAGAATCAGATAGAACGTTAAGACGAACAGTTGCTGCTTTCATGGTGTTGTCCTCTGTGCATGCCGTGCATAGGATGCCGGCTTCTTCAGGGCAGTACAGGTTATGCAGATCTTCGAAATGGATCTTAGGTGCACCGTCAAATCACCTAGCTGTAATCGAGCGGGCCTACACGAGTCCAGCTCGATTCTTTAATCCCTACGCAGCGCTAGACTCCACGACGATTCTCGCCGCCTGCTCTGCATCCATGCCCATGCTCCATGCCTGCTGCAACCTGAACAGCTGAGCCTCTACGATGGCCGAAGCATTCGAATGGCCTACATCCAGTGCAGTTGCGACCTGCTCAACGACAGCTTCTTCCCATTCAAAATATTCACTCACTTTTATGTCCTCGTGGCATATGGAAGGATTGGCAGGACTCGCTCTGATCAGTCGCCACCACTGCCACTGTCACCACAGGAACTACCTGAATCACTGACGCCCCCGGTACAGGTAGGCCCCGTGTCGGTATTGCTCAGTATCGCCAGCGTAGCGAGGGTCGTGAGATCGGCTCCGCTGCTGTTTGAGGAGCTACCTGATTGAGATGCGTAATTGCGAGAGGTATAGCTACTGGCGCGGAAAGTGTTCTTGCGCTGACTCGTTGCGGGCTGAGCTGGAGCCCTTTGCGTTATTGGCTCCTCCTTTTCGCTGATCAGCTGCGTGACGAGCCAACCCAGCGCCAGCAACAGGCTTACCATCAGAAGAACAATCATCGGATTGATGGAGGCGTAGATACCCAGCATGTGGCCCAGGCACCAGGTCACGCTTAGGGACGCGATGTAGATAATCACGAGCTGCTTCGTATTCATGGGAAAGTCCTGAAAGTGGAAGACACTTTCACTCTCTCATGGGAATTGCGGGATGCAAGGGCTTGAGTGTCAGATATTGGCGCGTTTGATCAGAACATCTGCATGGCAGGGTTCGTCCAGGCGACACCAACAGGCCAGAGCCTTGCCACGCAGCTCCGTTATATCAAGGGCACCCGCCGCCAGCTGCTGATCCAGATACGCTGAAAACAGCGCTATGGCCTGCTCACGACCATGCTCGGCAACACTAAAGGGGTTTCCCCACTTGCCCGGTCTGGCAACACGTACAGCGCCTTCTGGCAAGCGCCAGCCCTTGATGCGACGTAACTGAATGCGCGCAGGCAAGTCATTCATGGTCACCAGCGCATGATGCTCAGCGCAGTAGTGGAGGTTATCGCCGACTTCTTGAGCACAATAGTCGCATAGTGGCCGATCACAGGTCTTGCTACGCGCGCCAACCACGTAATCGCACAGGTTTGTCCCGACATCTCCGCATTCAGCGCAATGTGGGCCGAGCTTTCCGCAGATATGCCCCATCAGGATGAACACTCCAGCTTTCTAGCAACCTCGGCAGCAGTGATGATATGGCCGCGCTTGAGTAGTCCCAGCCGTAGCGTATGTACAAACAGGTCCCGACTGGGCTTTTTTGCAAGAACGATTTCTTGCTCCCGGTCGTTCAGGTTGTACACCATGCAGTAGTGCTCTGCTGCTGCCTCAAAGGCACCGTTGAACCCATGAGCTATCCATTGGGTTCACCTTTGTGATCTTGCTGGTTAAAAGCGCACCCACTACCTGAGCTAGAGTATTCCTTGAGCGTACACAGTACAGTGAAGTTTTGGGCAAGACTTTCTCCCTCAATTAATTGAGCCACTGTTGGCAGACCTTCCAGCTCCAGAACAACTACTCGCAAGCCGTTGCGATGCCAATCCAAATGGTAGGTAGTACTGACGCCAGAAAAATGTAGCCAAGTAGTTTCCTGATTGACTGTCTTAAGCGTTTGCATGGTTCTACTCCGACGTAGCTGAGAAGGCCGCGCGAAACTTCTGCTCAAACGCAAGGTAGTCGTGCAGTAACTGTAACCGTTCAGCCTCACCTCGATCCACCCAGTCAGTACCCGTGGTTTCGGACCACTGCTCTCCACTGAAAAACAGGCCTGCCAGATCGCCGGTTTCTATCCCACATGCCGACTGGATGGCGATCAATGCTTCGTCCATATCGGACATGGCAGCAGACCTCTCAAGCAGCTTGGGAGTCGCCTTGCTGATATCAAACCGCACCTGCTTGGCGGTCGTTACTGGATTAAAGCAGGCATCATCTCCAGTGCGTCGTTTCTCCTCGATCAGCTGGTAAGCCTGGGTATCAAGGCCACCGCACAGATCGATCAAAAGCCCCTCATCACGGCAAAAGTCGCACTCGCCCGTTTGCCCTGCTTTCAGGTTGTCACCACAGCACTCACACGATTCTTGGATAGGTATGGATTGCTCTCAATTTTGCAGACTCAATCGAACCTAACATCCAAATCCTGTGATGCCTATTTAGAAAATGCAGAAAACCGGTTTGAGGACTTTTCGAAAGCTTTTCGTCAGACGCATCACGCAATTATCAAGGGAAATTGTAAGACGCTTAAGCACATTATTTCTTCAGCCGAGCATGACTTGGTAAAGCAACTAAAAGAAACGCTTTATAGTTACTTTAGAGACCTGAAACGACACACATATACTCTAATCCTAGCTTTTACTGGTATGCGTGATGCTGAGGTAGGTGCGTTGAAGACAGGTTCGGCCCATAGCCGTATCGAAGACGGAGAGCAATTTTATTACCTGAACAGCGTAATGACCAAAACGGCGGATAATGCTATCCAGCTGGATTGGATAGCTAATGAGCTCATCTATCGTGCTGTAACGTTACTATCAAAAGTCAACGCCCTTTACTATGAACGTGCCAGACTAATTCTGGAGTATCAATCGCACAGGTTAACTGAGACGACACGCAATAAACTGACATCTGGTTTGAAAAACCAGTGGTTATTTGGCCTGCGCCTAACGGTGTGTACATCTAATTTCGTAGTGTGCACAAAAGGCGGTGATTGCGTGAAGTCCTTACGCCTTGGCCTTTACCGTATCTTAGTGACAGAGCAGGATTTACAGCAGCTTGAAACGATGGCGTGTAACTACCGCTCTGTAGCTGCCAATAGTGGCAACCGAGGAGTACCTTACAGGGTCGGGGATGTGTTCAAGTTTACGGCTCATCAGTTCCGACATACCTTTGCCTGGTTCATCATAGCTAATCGTCTAGGTGATCTGGACGATATCAAATACCAATTCAAACATCTGCACCGCGCCATGAGCCTTGTCTACGCTGAAAGAGGCTTCCAGTCATTTAATGAGCTCAGAGCTGTGATTGAGCATTTTGGAAATCTCCTGAATAAGCGCTCACTAGACGATATTGTGCAAGCAGCTGAAACAGGTATTGTCGCCGGTGGTGGCGGTGAGCGATTGACCCGTATGCTGCAGGCTCTTAATAGTACAGAGGAGGAAATGATATTTGGCACAGATATACAGCCGCACTTTCATGAAATAAAAGACATAATCAAATTCATGACTCGACACAGCGACTCCATTCGAGGCCTACCTCACGGGTACTGTATCAAGGGACCGTCATGCAAGATCAAGAATATAGCTGATCCCTCCCACTGCCTTTACTGCGACACATATTTTACAACCCCAAAGCATCTTCCCTACTGGAAGGCTATAAAAAGCAATTGTGAGAGTAAGCTTGCCCGTATTTCGGCAATGCCTGATCACACACAGCAGCAGTTTCAAGTGTTCAAGCAGTCACTGGAGGACAACCTGTTTGCGGCTAACAAGATCATTTGCCGCCTCCTTCCTGATGACATGACTACAAAAAGGGCGACGTGATGGATGAAAGCTCAAATACTAGAGATCAGCTTCTTCAGGCTATAGATCAGCTTGTAAATTCAGGTGGTAGCATCAGTATTAGTGCGGTTGCGGCTATATGTGGTGTCTCGCACTCACTCATTTATAACCGTTACCCGGACCTCAAAGAAAGGATCAAAGAGTTCAAGCGTGTTCAGAAAGACCGGCAAAAAACGACGACTGATCAACAGCTAATTGACAATTTGTTAGCTAAAAATAAGGTCTTGTTAAAAAAGTTAGAGGTGCAAGAAAAAAGACAGGAAGAAAAAAACCTTAACCAACTACTAGCCCATCTCCAGCAAGTGTACTCTATGTATGATCAGTTACTTGAAGACAGAAACAGACTTGTAGAAAGGTTGAGCAAGCCCTGATACAACCTAAACCAGGTAAAACACTCTAGAGTGATCGCCTGACTAAGCTACTGACGCCCATTAAGCCTAGGCAGCGTGCTGCTTAGATGGTTGTAGCAGAGCCTTGTCGTGCTTGCTCTAAGATTTTGGTTAGGGCGCATACATCTCCATCAGACTAAAGGGCAAGCCAAATGATCTTGTATCTAACGGATCATTGCCCTAGGTCTTTATCGAGTTTGCGCAACCTATTATGCCCCCTAGAAAATTCGAAGAAAAACTGAGCCATCCCCTGGCAAGTTGCAAACTGCACATCCATGATGGGCGTCAACGATGGCTCTTACCGACATGTGTATCGGCAGCCTCGGGAAGCGTATCAGCGACGTCTATATCGGTAAGCCGCTGAAGAATTCCACAGTCTCCGATAGACTGCTCTACTGCGCACCGCCGACCCAAGTCATTTAATTGCTCCTCCAACGCCTGAAGCGCGTTGATTCGAGTCCTGACATGCTGGATATGCTCATTGATCAGATCGTTAACGCTTGAGCAGTTGTCGCGAGGATTTTCCTTGAAACGCAACAGGCTACGAATCTCATCCAGGGTCATGTCAAGTGCACGGCAGTTGCGAATGAAGATTAAACGTTCAACGTGTTCAGCGTTGTACAGGCGATAGTTTCCCTCGCTGCGTTCAGGCTCCGCCAAGAGACCTTCTCTTTCGTAATAGCGGATTGTTTCAACCTGACAGCCTGTTCGTTTGGCCAGTGCCCCTATTTGCATGGATTTTCCTCTTTTACTTGACCCTGTAGCTGCTACAGGGTGTTCACTCTATACGTGATTTATATAGAGGACATCCTGATGTCAAATTGTTGTGGCCATGAGCCTGCCCCCAAGAAGGCTCAGGACAGCTGCTGTAATTCCACGGCTACCTCACCTGAGTGTGGTTTAAAATCTGCGGTGTTTAATCCTGTAAAGCTTACTAAACCACAGGTGCGCCAGATTGCGTTAAAGATTGAGGCTATGGATTGCCTTACTGAAGAGCGTTTGATCAGGCAAAAGCTGAAAGCCTTGAATGGCATTTCATCATTAGATTTCGACCTGAGCAATCGCACGCTATTGGTTGGACATACCTTGTCTTCTGAAACGCCCATCATTGAAGCGATAAAATCGCTGGACATGCAGGCAGAACCATTAGAAAGATCAAAGCATCCCACCAGCTGCTGCGCACCGAAGCCAAACCCAGTAGCTGCTGTAAGCTGCTGTGGCGGTTCTACCATTAAAACTGCCCATACTCATACTACGCCCTCTGCTTCTCAAGGCGGACAATTATCCATTTTCAAAATTGAACAAATGGACTGTCCTGCTGAGGAAGGTCTGATCCGGAACAAGCTTGAAGGTATGGCTGGAGTCCAGTCTTTGGAATTCAACTTACTCAAGCGTACCCTTGGTGTTAGGCATCTGTTGCCCTCAGAAGAGCCTATAAAAAAAGCCATTTTATCACTGGGCATGAAGGCTGAACCCGTCAACGATACGACCCGTACACGCATACGGATCATGCAGATGGACTGCCCTACTGAGGAAAAGCTTATCCGTGACAAGCTTTCACGGATGGAGGGCATACTTGGACTGGACTTCAACCTGATCCAGCGCGTGTTGACGGTACACCATGATCCTGAAGTGCTTACGCCGATGCTGGACAACATACGCGGCCTGGGTTTTACACCAGAGCTTGAAGCCGATACGGCTCAACAAACCGCTTCATTGCCCGCGGCAAAGAAATGGTGGCCGTTGGCATTAGGGGGGATGAGTGCGTTAGGTGCTGAACTCCTTCATTTTACCCAGGCCGCCCCTGAATGGTTAGTTGCTGCGCTGGCCCTGGTTGCTGTGCTGGGAAGTGGTTTAAGCACTTATAAAAAAGGCTGGATTGCACTTAGAAACCGAAATTTGAACATCAATGCCTTGATGAGTATTGCGGTCACAGGTGCTATCCTCATCGGTCAGTGGCCAGAGGCCGCAATGGTCATGGTGCTCTTTGCCATTGCCGAGCTGATTGAAGCAAAGTCCATTGATAGAGCTCGTAATGCTATTGAGGGCTTGATGCAGTTAACACCCGACCAGGCTACTGTCTTGCAAGCCGACGGCCACTGGGTTGAAAAAGCCGTCAATAATGTACGGGTAGGTGATCGAATTCGTGTCAAGCCCGGTGAGCGCGTAGGGCTGGATGGTATAATTGAGCAAGGTAGCTCAAGCGTCAACCAGGCCCCTATTACAGGTGAAAGCCTTCCTGTTGAGAAGGCTCCCGGCGATATGCTTTTTGCAGGGACAATCAATCAGGAGGGAGCTTTGGAATTCAGGGTGACTGCGCCGGCCAGCCAGTCGACGCTTGCTCGCATCATTCATGCAGTAGAAGAAGCTCAAGGCAATAAGGCGCCTACTCAGCGCTTTGTTGATCAGTTTTCAAGGATCTACACGCCAGGCGTTTTCCTGTTTGCTCTGGCCGTAGCGGTGCTTCCCCCGCTTGTTATGGGCGGTGAGTGGTTTACATGGATTTACCGTGCCTTGGTGCTGCTGGTTGTGGCGTGCCCCTGCGCGCTCGTGATTTCTACGCCGGTTACCATAGTGAGCGGACTGGCTGCGGCGGCCCGCAAAGGTATATTGATCAAGGGAGGTCTGTATCTTGAAACAGGCAGCAAGCTGACCCATCTAGCCTTTGACAAGACCGGTACGCTTACTCATGGCAGACCCGAGCAGACTGACTATTTTCCTGTCGAAATGCAGGGCTCTCCCGATGTGTATGCGTCGGTGGCTGCAAGTCTGGCTAACCGCTCGGACCACCCTGTTTCTAAAGCCATCGCTAACGCATCGCTGCGAAAAGGAATTTCCATACAGGAGGTAGATCATTTCGAAGCGCTGGCTGGACGTGGTATTAGAGGACAGATCGGCAGTCATATCTATCTGCTTGGTAATTACCGTTTGGTTGAAGAGCGAAAGCTTGTTTCCGATTGGCTGAAATCCAAGACCCAGGAACTGGAACGACAAGGCAAGACCGTTGTGATGTTGATGGATGAAAGCCGTGTGTTTGCGTTGTTTGCCGTTGCAGACACGGTTAAACCCTCAAGCCGTGAAGCCATTAGTGCTTTACAAACCCTGGGAATCAAAACCCTGACCTTAACAGGGGATAATCCTCATACTGCTCAGACTATAGCATCACAGGTCGGTATCGATCAGGTTCGTGGTAACCAGTTGCCTGACGATAAACTTAGCGCTGTAAAGGAGCTCCAGCAAAAGGGCTATGTAGTCGGAATGGTCGGTGATGGTATCAATGATGCCCCCGCCTTGGCTCAGGCTGACATCGGCCTGGCGATGGGCGCTGCAGGTACAGATACTGCTATTGAGACAGCTGATGTTGCACTCATGGACGATGACCTACGAAAAGCAGCGGATTTCATTCGCTTATCGCGTCAGGCAGCTACTGTGCTGAAGCAAAACATCAGTTTTGCGATTGGAATCAAGGCTATATTCCTGATTTTTACATTAACAGGGCATGCCACCATGTGGATGGCAGTGTTTGCCGACATGGGTGTAAGTCTACTGGTTGTATTCAATGGTCTGCGGCTTTTGAGACAGTAGTACCCTTCTGATTTTTGAGAACTACAAGCCCCTGACCATCAGGGGCTTCTCTTTTAGGCTCAGAGTACATTGCCCTATTGAGCCCTGACCCTTCTTACAAAATTGTAATTTTCAGCTCACCTCCCTGTTATCCAAGGCTTGTAACGATAGCGCCTGGTCTTCAGAAGACAGCCTTTTGAAGAGCCCAATAATAAGACGCAAGGCAATTTCGTAATCGACCTGCCGATTAATAGGAGCATCAGTGATGAGCAATAAGGCTAAGCTTTCGCTTGTAGCCCTGGCAGTTGTATGGGGAGCAGCCCAGACTGCGGTCGCCCAGGAGACAGGAAAAGGCGATGGATTTATTGAAGGAAGCAGTCTGACCCTGACGAACCGAAATTTCTTCTTTAACCGAGACTTCCGGCATGGACAGTCAAGCGCAACGGGCAACGGTTATTCTGAAGAGTGGGCTCACGGCGTAATGGCTGTATTTGAGTCTGGATTTACACAAGGTACTGTAGGGTTTGGTGTCGACGCGTTTGCCATGCTAGGTCTGAAGCTTGACACTGGTAGTGGCCGGTCCGGCGCCGGAGGAAGCATTGATTTACTTCCACATAACAGTAGTGGTGAGGCTGCAGATAACTATTCCAAACTGGGTGGAGCAGCCAAGGTCCGGTTGTTCGATACCGTGCTTAAAGTGGGTGATGTCTTTCCGATAACGCCCGTTGTGCAATACGGTGATTCACGTCTACTACCCGAAAGCTTTAAGGGTATTACCCTTGAAAATAGCTCCTTTGAAGGGTTGACGCTGCAGGGTGGACGCCTGCACGCCATGAGTCAGCCCAATACGAGTAGCATGCGCGATGAATTTGTTACCTTTTATGGAGGACAGGTAAACTCTCCATGGATTGGGTATCTCGGAGGTGATTACACCGTTAATGACTATGTAAAATTCAGCCTCTATACCAGTCGGTTAAAGGATGCCTGGGATCAATACTATTTTGGTACCTCGGCCAGCTATCCCCTGTCCGATACTGTTGCGCTGATTGGGACCTTCAACTACTACAAGGCAGTTGATGAAGGCAAAGAGCTTCTTGGCCGCTTCAATACCAATATATGGAGCGCCAGTACCGGTATCCAGTTTGGGGCGCACACCGTCGCAGTCGCCTATCAGCGCAACAACGGCAATAACGACTTTGACTACCTTCGTCAGGCTGACTCGATCTACCTCAACAACTCTATCCAGTATAGCGACTTCAACTCGCCCAAGGAGCAGTCCTGGCAACTTCGCTATGATCTGGACATGACCAGCTATGGAGTACCGGGTCTTTCCTTCATGACTCGCTATGCCCGAGGTTGGGACGCTGATTACTCTCAGGCAAACGATGTGTATATGCGGACGGATGATGAAGGTAATCCGCTTACCAATCAGAAGCGTTGGGAGAGGAATGTTGAGATCAAATATGTCGTTCAGACCGGCACCCTTAAAGATATGTCGTTCCGGATGCGACAGGCTACGACTCGTGCTACCAGCTTTGAGTCCGACCTTGATGAAGTCAGATTGATAGTTGAATACCCTTTGGAAATTCTTTAAATCATTTATTTATTGAATATCAACGCTGTAACTCATCCATACAACCGGCTGGGGGTCAAAAGCTTTCAATATTGTAATGTTCACCTCACCTTGGCGATAACTTGTCTTAGTTACCCTATCACTATTCGCAACGAGTGATAGCAAGGTACTCAGCGAGTAATCTCAACAGTCAAGTGATCAATATGAAAGTTTTAATTGCCCTTCTCATGTGTAGCATTTTTCTAGAATCAAGCATGGCGATTGCTGCTGATGGTAGCGAGCGCTCAATTGAACGAAATCAGGCGTTTCGCCTGGAACTGAAAAAAAGGCATGAGCAGAAATTACAGCGTGAACACCTTGATAGTCAGCGAAAACAGAGCAGGCAACCGGGTGAGACCAGACGGAAAGATTAACTGAGCAGTAACACATCTTCTTTTGCTCCTTTGGCCGGAAGATGTGCTTTAGGCGCCTATCAGGCGCCTTTTTTATTGTGCCTATTATTTTTTTCACAGCACAATATCAGATTACAGAATTGTAATTTTGCTCTAAGCACCTCGAAAGGTTGACTCCATTAAAGTTCAATTAATTATTAAAGGAGAAGATCATGCCAACGTATTTAGCCAAAATTTTCACTGCATCATTACTCATGGCTCTGCCATTAGCAGCCCTCGCAGATAATGGCGGCGAGCGCGTCTTTAACCGCATGCAACAGGCACGAGTTCATGTTCTACAAAACAATTTCTCCAAACTGAGTGAAGTAGAGCGTGTGGAATATCAGTATGGAATGAAGCTGGATATCCAGGAAGTTCTATTTATTGGCTCAAATGGATCAGGATGTGGCGTGCAGCCTGCGGAAATGGTTTATAAGGATGCTGCAGGCGACGTGAAGGCCATCAGCTATAGGACACTAGGGCTTTACTGCTCTAATCAAAATTAAGCTCACCTCTGGTTATCAGAAAAGATATCCCTTTCAATAAGCATCTTATAACCAAGCGCAGAGCCCGACGTCGATAGACGCCCTTTGCGCCTGGTTCCGCCATTCCCTTTTTACAGTCCCGTCCCGTTGATTATCGACATAATTGCAGTGTGCCCAGTCTCAATAGAGGCTATACCACACAGGGTGACAAAGGGGTCGATAACATCCCACAGCGATGGTTTGATACCGCCTACCTGTAGCAGCCAGAGAATCGCTGCAAAGGCATAGACGCCACCGTAGGCCGCCTCAACTCGTCCTGCTGCGGTTGGATGCAGTGTGAGAGTCCACACGAATAAGGCCGCGGGGAATGCCCTTGCCAAATCCTAGCTAAGGCAGATAGCAACCTATGGTTTCGGCCAGAGAGGTAGGGATGAAAAGGCTTGGAGCTTGAGTTTAGACATGGACACCTCCGGCCAGAGGTGTCCATCCTGGCAAGGCCAGTTAAAGAGCCTGCCCGCTAGATCGACTGGGTTACTGGCCAGCCGTGTCCCTTTGCTCTGAGCGGCGGTGAGCCGCAAAGTACAACGCTGGAAGCACAAGCAGCGTCAGTGCTGTTGAGGAGAGAATTCCCCCTATTACAACAGTGGCAAGCGGCCGCTGTACCTCAGCGCCTGTACCTGTTGCCAGTGCCATTGGTATAAATCCCAGTGAGGCCACAAGCGCAGTCATGAGCACAGGCCGAAGACGTGACAGAGCGCCATGCGTCACAGCCTCATGAAGGGAGCTGCCGTTGTCTCTCAAGCTGCGTATAAACGCAATCATAACCAGACCGTTAAGCACGGCTACACCAGACAGGGCAATAAAGCCAACCCCTGCCGAGATGGATAAGGGTATGTCTCTAAGCCACAGAGCCATCACCCCGCCTGTCAAGGCAAAGGGAATCCCTGTAAAGACTAGAAGTCCGTCTTTAATGTTGTTGAACATCATGAACAGAAGTACAAAAACAAGAAGCAGGGCCACTGGAACAACGATTTGAAGCCGCTGCGCCGCTGACTGAAGCTGCTCAAACTGCCCTCCCCAGCTTGTCCAATACCCTGCGGGTACCTTTACGTCCTGCTCAATACGTGTCGCGGCATCCTGAACAAATGAACCAATGTCACGGCCTCGTACGTTAGCACTGACAATGACAAGTCGTTTACCGTTTTCACGACTGATCTGATTTGGTCCCAGTACCAGATCCAGTGTTGCTAAATCAGAGAGAGGAATAAATCCTATCCGGCCTGTCGTATCGCTACTTGAAGCAGGAACAGGGATAAGCATTTGCGACATTGCATCCAGATCAGTTCGCAATTCATCGGAGAGCCGGACCACTATATCGAAGCGGCGGTCCCCTTCGAACAATGTACCGGCCTGACGTCCACCAAAGGCTGCGGAGACAGCATCCTGAACATCGCCAATGTTCAGGCCAAAGCGGGCAGCCCTGTCACGATCCACATTGACCGTAAGTAATGGGAGCCCGGAGGTTTGCTCAACCTTTACCTCAGATGCGCCCTCTACTTTCTGCATGCTTGAGGCGATTCTGGCGGCCGTCTGGTTGAGAACTTCCATATCGTCCCCGTATACCTTGACCGCAACGTCACTGCGCACGCCTGAAATCAACTCGTTGAAGCGAAGTTGTATAGGCTGGGACATCTCATAGTTGCTACCAGGCACGGTCGCGCTGGCTTTTTGAATCTCCTCGATAAGCACATCCCGTGACTTGTCCGGGTCAGGCCATTGTTCGCGTGGCTTGAGCATGACATAGCTGTCCGAAATATTCGGTGGCATGGGGTCAGCCGCAATTTCGGCTGTTCCTGTCCGGGCAAAGACACGCTGGACTTCAGGGACGCGCTCAATCAGTGCTTTTTCCAGGCGCTGCTGCATATCTACTGATTGCGTAAGACTGGTCCCAGGTACCCTGAGTGCCTGAAGGGCGAAGTCTCCCTCACTCAGACTGGGTACGAATTCACTGCCCATGCGGCTTGCTAGAAAACCAGACAGACCCACCACTAGTACGGCAGCTGCGAAAACTGCCGGGCGATGCTTCATTACCCCGTTCAGGATGGGAGAGTAGCCCTGCCGCGCCGCTCGCATAACCAGGTTTTCTTCTTCCTTGACCTTACCCGTCACAAACAGGGCAATGGCTGCCGGAACAAACGTGATGGAAAGAATCATCGCACCCAGTAGTGCAATCACTACGGTAAATGCCATGGGATGGAACATCTTTCCTTCTACGCCGCTCAGGGCAAAAATCGGAAGATAAACCACCATGATGATCAGCTGGCCAAATATCAGCGGACGTCGGGCCTCTCTGGCTGCTGCAAATACCTCATGGAAACGCTCGGAACGAGTCAGTATGCGTCCGTGGTGGTGCTGCGCATGAGCAAGGCGTCGAATTGAGTTCTCAACGATCACTACAGCACCGTCCACAATGACACCAAAGTCAAGCGCCCCCAGGCTCATAAGATTGGCACTGACCTTGTTGGCAAACATCCCGGTAAAGGTAAACAGCATGGACAACGGAATGACCATTGCTGTAATCAGTGCAGCACGTATGTTGCCAAGGAACAGAAATAAAATGGCGATAACGAGAATAGCGCCCTCGACCAGGTTTTTCTTGACGGTAGCAATGGCCTTGTCCACCAGGGTGGTGCGGTCATACACCGGAACCGCTGAAACACCAGCGGGTAATGAACGATTGATATCCTCAATCTTTTTCGACACCGCCTGAGCAACAGACCGGCTATTCTCCCCAATCAGCATAAACACTGTGCCCAGTACTACCTCACGACCATTTTCCGTGGCGGCGCCGGATCGAAGCTCTTTTCCGATTCCTACTGAAGCTACGTCACGAATGCGAATGGGAGAGCCGTCTACGGTTGTAAGCACTATATTGGCAATGTCCTGCTCCGACCCTACCTGGCCAGGCGCGCGAATAACCAGCTGCTCGCCGCCACGCTCGATAAACCCTGCTCCGACGTTGGCATTGTTGCGCTCAAGCGCAGAGAAAAGATCATTTAAAGTCAGGCCATAAGAGGCAAGCTTCTTAAGATTGGGAGCGACCTGATATTCCTTGTTGAAACCACCAATGGTATTGATTTCCGCTACGCCAGGAACATTGCGCAGTTGTGGTTTTATAATCCAGTCCTGAATGACGCGCAGGTCAGTAGGTGTATAGGGCGTACCATCCTCTTTTCGCGCCTGCTCATCCGCTTCGACTGTCCACAGGAATATCTCACCTAATCCGGTTGAGATTGGCCCCATCATTGCCTCAGCGCTCTCTGGAAGCTGATTACGAGCGCCTTGCAGGCGTTCGTTAACCATCTGACGGGCAAAGTAAAGATCAGTACCATCTTCAAAGATAACCGTTACCTGCGAAAAACCTGAACGGGACAATGAGCGGGTCTGTTGAAGATGAGGCAATCCGGCCATAGCCGTTTCGATGGGATAGGTCAGCCGTTGTTCGGCCTCCAGAGGCGAAAAGCCAGGCATGGCCGTGTTGATCTGAACCTGGACATTTGTGATATCGGGCACAGCATCAATAGGTAGCTTTTGATAGCTGAAAACTCCTAGCGCAGACATGCCCAGCACTGCCAGCATGACCAGCCATCGCTGTTCAATGGAAAATCTGAGAATACGTTCGAACATTGGAAAATACTCGTGGCAGGACCTGGGGCACTTAATGGGAATGTTCGGCTGAACCTTTTCCTAATTCGGACTTGAGAATAAAGCTGCCCTCGACGGCTATCTGAGTACCTGCATCCAGACCATTAGTGACTTCCACAAAGCCGCTGTCTCGTACGCCCAGCTGCACAGGCTGAGCCTGGAAACCTTCTGGTGTACGAACAAAAACGGAGGGCTTATCCTCAAGGGTCTGAATAGCCTGTACCGGAACGGTCACAGCGGCTTTCTGTGTTGACGTTGCTACATTGATTGTGACAAACAGCCCCGGACGCCAAGCGCCCTCAGGGTTGTCCAATGTAACGCGTGCTGTTGCTGCACGCGTCTGCTCACCCAGAAGGCTACCCACGTAGGCAACAACCCCTTGAGCGGTGCTTCCAAGCTCGGCCGCAACCACCTCAACCTTTTTTCCTACCACCACTCTGCCCAAGTCACGTGCTGATACGTTAAACGTTGCCCATACATGGGAGAGATCTGTCAGCACAAATACATTGGATGTATCGTTGACAACTTCACCAAGGACAACATGTTTTTCAATAACCGTACCATCAAAGGGGGCACGGACTTCATAGCGGTTTCCTCCGGAAAGACTGCTACTTCCGCTTAGGGCCTGCGTTTTTTGCAGGGCATTTTTCAAGTTTATCTCTGCCTCCTGCAAGGCTTGCCGTGCTTGCAGATAGTCTTGTTCAGCAGAGATCTTTTCTTCCCAGAGCTTTTTTTCCCGACTGAAAAGCGTACGTGCGAGTGCGGCACGCTGCTGGGCTGCTGCCAGCTCGCTACGCTGTTCGGAGACCTGCTGGCTGGAAATAATAGCCAGCACCTGACCCTTTTTTACCTGCTCACCCAAATTGACCTTCACGGCTTCGACGACACCCACAGCCCGAGGTACTACATGGGCCGTTCGATCCTCATTGAAGCGAATCTCGCCAGGTAGCGACAGCACGTTATTGATCTGCCCAGACCTAGCTGTGCCTAGCGTGATACCTGCAGCCTTGATTTGTTCAGCGCTGAGCTCGATCGCTCCTTCCTTGTGCTCGTCTCCATGCTCCCCTTCGTGGTTTTCTCCATGTTTATCACCTTGTTCTTCCTCAGCATGGCTTTCACCCTCATGCTTTTCATGCGCGCCTTTCTCCTCATGATGAGGGGCAGCAGAAGCAGCTTCCTTTTTCACCTCACTGGAATGATCATCTTCTCCATGCGGATGATCATGTTCTTGCGCTCGGAGCTCGTGTTTTGTCACAGCTCCATCAATACCTAAGCTGAGCCCCAGTCCTATAACCACCGCAAGGATGGTTGTAATAGAGACCCTTTGTTTCTTACTCATGAATGCTCCCGGAAATACATGGTCAGCGCGACGGCGTCATCGAGAAATCGAATGGGTGATTTGGGATGGATAAAAAGAAACGGCGTCGCCGTAAATCCGCTCAAGGCGTACTAGGGCGTCAGTTGCACTTTCTAAAGACTGAAGATACTGGCCACGCGAAGAAATCAGGGTTCGCTGGGCATCCAAGACATCCAGGAAGCTGAATTTGCCCATGGCAAAGCCACGGGTCGCGCTTTCGACGGCTTGCCTGCCCGCAGGAAGAATCGATTGGCGAAACTCCGAGATGTCGGCAACAGCTATTTCCCACTGCTCATAAGCCTGCAGGGTTTCACTCCTTAGACGAAGCTCTGCTGCATTGCGTAAGTCCCGTGCCTGATCCGCCCGGCGTGAGGCTGCATAGATATTGCCCTGATTACGGTCAAACAAAGGTAGCGGCAAGGAAATGCCGACCAGGTTTACCCGCTCTCGTTCCTGTTCATCGTACTGGCTACCGATACTGACGCGTATGTCGGGTATGCGCTGAGTGCGCTCCAGATGGAGCTCGGCCTCGCTTCGATCGATCTGTAGCAAAGCACGACGCAGCTCTGGCGTGCCGCGTATACGACCCAGCAGTTCATCTCTGGCTGGAAGGCCAGGCAGATGTTCAAAGCTGCCCTGAACCTGAGAAAAAACAGGCACCGACTCGCCTAACAGTGCTGCCAACTGCTTGTAGGTACTATCGCGCTCAAGCTGAGCCCGGCGCACTTCAACGCGTACAGTAGAAAGTTGAACCTCCGCTCGAGATAATTCTACGGGTGAGGTTTTTCCTGCCTCCACTCGGCCCTTGGCGATGGTAAGGCCTTTGTCTGCCAACTCTACCGCTTGCTTGGCAAGCTGCAGGCCTTCCTGAGCCTTTAGTGCAGCATAAAAGGCTTGCATGACATCGGCGCGCAAGCTGTTGGTCCGGTAGTCAATATCCGCTGAAGCGAGCACCTGAGAGGCATTAGCCACGTCTACCCTTGCCTGGCGCTTCCCTCCAAGTTCAATAGGTTGAGTAAGAGTAACGCTGCTGATCTGTTTGTTGGAGCGAGTATCCTCTACATCCCAGGAGAGTTCTGGGTTGGGTATCAATCCCGCTTGCTGCCTAAGCCCAAGCGATACGTCTGCCTCCTGACGAGCAGCAGAAAACTCTGGATTATTCTCATAAGCTTTGGATAAAGCGCTTTCCAGTGTCAAAGCCCCCATCGAAGGGCCTGCAGTCAATGGAGATGCCATTAAATAACCAAGAAGCCCTAATCCATAACTAATAAGCTTGGTGTTTGGAAACTTCCAAAAAGTATCTAGTACAGACAAAAATTGCTCCCGACATCTTGGTTTACAGTTAGGCTTTATGAGAAATAAAAAGAGCGCCCTTATTTCCAGCAATGAAATAAAGCTATCTCGATTATCACTGTATAGACAGAACTTATCGGGGAAGTGACCTGAACATTACAAATCTGTAATGTTCAAAAAGAGGGCAATACCTGCGCTAGAATTCACCTATTTCATGACACTGCTTTTGCAACGCATGAGATATGAGAGCTGCTGAGATAGAGCCTTTCAAGCCGCCTTCTTGACCCATGGCGCCTGTTTTTACAAAGCTTTCTTGACTCTGTAGTTGCTACAGGGTTTATGCTTTTAGCTTTAAACTCCAGCGCGATCAAAACAAATAATAAAAATTCATCCTTAATTAAGTGTTTATTATTTTAATAGTGAGTACACCATGCGAATCCTTATTGTTGAGGACGAGCCAAAAGCTGCCGAATATTTAAAGCAAGGTTTGACTGAAAGTGGTTATATTGTTGACTGTGCCAATACTGGCATCGATGGACTTTATTTAGCTCACCAGCAGACGTATGACCTTATTCTGCTGGATGTAAATCTTCCAGAAATGGATGGTTGGGAAGTACTCGAACTCATACGAAAGCGCAAGCAGACGCGTGTGATCATGCTGACAGCACGAGGGCGTCTTGAAGAAAAGGTGAAAGGTCTTGATCTGGGCGCTGATGATTACCTGGTCAAACCCTTCCAGTTCCCAGAGTTACTGGCCCGTATCCGTTCGTTGTTTCGCCGAAGTGATGCAGTCCAGGTATCGGATGTTGTTAAGGTGGCCGATCTGGAGCTTGATCCGAATCGGCACCGTGCCTTTCGTGGCAACCAGCGTATTGACCTGACGACCAAGGAATTTGCGCTCCTGCATCTGCTCATGCGCAAGACGGGTGAGGTGCTCACCCGTACCCAGATCATCTCGATGGTTTGGGACATGAATTTTGACTGTGACACCAATGTCGTTGAGGTTTCAATCAGACGGCTGCGGGCCAAGATCGACGATCCCTTTGAGATAAAGCTAATCCATACCATTCGTGGTGCGGGGTATATTCTTGAGGAGCGTGGATGATTTCGACCAGCTTGTCGTTTCGCCTGAGCCTCAAGGTTATCCTGCTGGGAGCAATGCTCGTCATGCTTGTTGTAGGGCTCTCCTACATAACGCTTGATCGTGAGCTTGATCTCTCTGCTCATGAAAACCTGACTGGCAAGTTCGAGCGTATCGAACATAACCTTAAGGTAGACGTAGCACCTGAGCAGTTATCAAACAAGCCGCACGCATTGCTGGATCTCATCCTGGGCCATGACAACCTGAGCCTTAGTATCCTTGACGCCGATCAGGCGCCTGCTGTCATGCTGGGCATCGGGCAATATGCTCTTGCTCCCGAGATTCGTACCCTGGCAGTAGGCACCTCTATCGCCTTTCATTCTTGGCTTTCAGCAACCAACCAGGAGATGCTGACTGTCTCCAAGGTTATCCCGACTCAAGACGGTCAATTGGTTAAAGCACTGCTGACTCTGGATCGTTCAGCTGACCGCCACTTGCTATTGGCCTTTTTAAAGTCATCACTAGTCTCCGTACCGGTACTTTTGATACTCATCGGCATTAGTGCCTGGTTGCTTGTACAAAAGGAACTCCGGCCGTTACGACGGTTTCGCAGTGTTGCCGCACAGATATCGACCCAAAGTCTTTCCCATCGAATCAAAACTGACAGATTGCCCAGGGAGTTGAAGGATCTTGCTCATAGCATGAATTTTATGCTCCACCGGCTAGATACAGGTGTACAACAGCTTTCTGAATTTTCGGACGATCTTGCTCATGAATTGCGCTCCCCAATTAACAATCTCATGATCAAGACACAGGTTACCCTCTCGCGTAAACGCTCCGAGGCGGAATATTGCCACGTCCTGGAGTCTGCTATAGAAGAGTATGAACGGTTAAATCGTATTATCTCGGACATGCTGTTTCTCGCCCAGGTAAGTCATCCCCATACACTGATTCCCTTCACCCCCATCTTTCTGCGCGACGAGACCATGCGAATCATGGACCTCTTTGCAATCAGTGCCGAAGACAAGGACATATCGATAAGCATCAGAGGAGAAGCCTCCACGATGGGAGATCGGTTAATGATCCAACGTGCTCTGTCCAACTTGCTCTCAAATGCTATTGGGCATACGCCTTACGGCGGCACGGTGGCCATTGTTCTAACGGAAGAAGCAGACGAGGCCAGTGTCACTGTTGAGAACACGGGTGCCGGTATTGGTGCACATCACCTACCGCATCTTTTTGAACGGTTCTATCGGGTTGATGGCCGGCGGACGCATGAACAGGGCGGTACAGGACTGGGGCTGGCCATCGTACGCTCCATCATGAGTCTGCATCAAGGACGCTGTGAGGTCGAAAGCATTCCTGGCCACGTTACTCGCTTCCGCCTGATATTCCCCATAGGACAGGTCCGTGCTTCAAGCCTTACCCCTACTCACGACGTCTTTTAGAGGGCCTTTATGGATCATCACGAGCACAGCCATGCACATGCACATGCACATGCACATGGAAACATTGACACGAATAACAAGGCCTTCCTGATAGCGACAGCCTTGAATACCGGCTTTGTTATTGTCGAGTTTGTTTACGGCATCGCTGCAAACTCAACGGCCCTTATTGCTGATGCTGGGCATAACCTGTCTGACGTATTAGGTTTGATACTGGCGTGGGGAGCTGCTCTTTTAGGGAGAAGAGCCCCTAGCCATAAATTCACCTATGGTTTGAGGGGTACATCTATTCTTGCTGCACTAGGTAATGCCGTGCTGCTTCTTGTTGCCTGCGGTGCCATTGCCTGGGAAGCAGTCACCCGCTTTTCAAACCCCGGAGCGGTATCCGGGCTGACCGTTTCCATAGTAGCTGGCATCGGCATCCTCATAAACGGTGCCTCAGCGCTTCTTTTCATCAAGGGCAGCAAAAGTGATCTTAATGTCAAAGGCGCATTTCTTCATATGGCAGCTGATGCAGGCGTCTCACTCGGCGTGGTCCTTGCAGGTGTCGCTATCTACTTTACCGGCGCACACTGGATCGACCCCATCCTGAGCCTGATCATTGTAGCCATCATCATAATCAGCACTTGGTCACTATTGCGTGACTCTGTAGATCTTGCACTTAATGCTGTACCCAACAACGTTGATCGTAATGAGATCGAGACCTACCTCCTGCAGCTAAACGGCGTGAAAGACATACACGACCTTCATATTTGGGGGATGAGTACTACAGAAAACGCCCTAACGGTGCATTTGGTGATGCCCAATGGCTATCCGGGAGATACCTTCATGAATGAGACAATGCATACGCTCAAGGACAGGTATTCAATTCATCACTGTACGCTTCAGGTAGAGCAAGGACTGGCCCCTCATGAGACCCAGCTGGTTTAACGCTCAGCACTGCTTTTAAACAATAATTATGGGCCTTGGCCTACATACTTAACACTCGGCGCCAGGGATGGCCTGAGTAAATTGGCTGGGAATACCCTTTGCTATCCCTTTCCTGATAAAAGGAAATAGCTAATCTTGATCGGTAGAGCCATCGCTCCTGGGTGTGGAAGCTGAGCTATGAAAGTATACGACCAGTGCGTATTACCCTGTCTGATTCATTCAGTAATGAACTCCCGGCGCCTTGACGCCTACCGAAGGCGTTTAGCGATTCAGGCCAAGGGGGTAGCACTGGAAATTGGCTTTGGTTCAGGACGCAATCTGCCCTTCTACATCCCGGATCAGGTTGAGCGGCTCTATGCGCTTGAGCCTGACGCCAATATGTTAAAGCTGGGTCAGAAGGACGTATCGCATGCGCCTTTTCCCATCGAGATCCTGCATTGCACGGCTGAGCATATTCCTTTGCCTGATCGGAGCATAGATACTGCACTTTGCTCCTGGACACTATGTAGCGTTCCAGATATCCGCATGGCTCTCCATGAGATTCGTCGAGTACTCAAACCTGATGGGTATTTCGCCTTTTGCGAACATGGTTTGGCGTCGGATCCAGGCGTTGCTCGCTGGCAGCAGAAGCTGACGCCCATGTGGAGCCGTTTTGTAGGCGGATGCCATCTGGATCGTTCCATTGATGAACTGCTCAGGGACAGCGGTTTTCGAATAGCCAGGCTTGAGAACAGCTACCAGAGCATGGTTAAGCCAATGAGCTATATGTATGAAGGGCTGGCTGATCTAGAGGGTGCCAAGTCAACCGCTAATGCTCTCTGACATTTACCCTTACCCAACCAGAAGCAGCATTCATACACACCCCTATTATTAGGTGCAACTAAGAGTTTTTGCTGCAAGCGTTTAGTTAAATAACAGCCATGTCAGAGGGCCACCGTGAACGGTGGCCCTTTCAGTTACTGCTTTTCAATACGGGTAATGGTTGAGTCCATTCCCGTGGAGGCAAACTCAAATTTTACCTTGTCGCCCTGCTTGAGACCTTGTAACTGGGTGGCCTCGGCTTTAAAGCCCATTGTCATGGATGGCCAGCCCAATGCTTCGACCGGCCCATGAGCAATCGTCACGGACCCCTTCTCAGTATCAACCTTTTTGACAACACCAGTAGCCTTGCCCGTCTTTGTGGTCGCCTTTTGATCCATCGGCATGTCCATGCCCTTATGATCCATCGGCATACCCTCCATGGACTGTTTTTCCGCAGCAAATAGCGCAGGTGAAACAAGCAATGAGGCGAAAACGATACTTGCGATTTTCATGAGTGTTCTCCAGGGGGGTTATCTGTTTTGAAGGAATCGCGAAACTGTCGACGGCGCATCAGAAGGTAGGCTGCTGGCAGGACGAACAAGGAAAGCAAGGGCGCACTGATCATACCGCCTACCATTGGTGCGGCGATGCGGCTCATGATCTCTCCTCCGGTACCGGTTCCCCAGAGAATGGGCAGAAGGCCGGCAATGATCACCGCAACGGTCATTGCTTTAGGACGTACACGCTGTACAGCACCCTCACGAATAGCCTCAACCAGCGCACGCTCATGGTTATGGCCTGCTTCTAACCGTTCATGCCATGCATTTCTCAGATAAAGCAGCATGATTACACCAAACTCCGCCGAAACTCCGGCCAGAGCAATAAAACCAATCCCTGTTGCAATTGAAAGGTGATAATCCAGTACATAAAGAAACCAGACACCTCCAGTAAGAGCAAAGGGAAGCGTGACCATGATAAGAAGTGCTTCATTAAAACGATTGAAGATAAAATATAGGAGAACAAAGATGATCAAAAGCGTGGCAGGCACCACAAGCTTGAGCCGTGCATTAGCCCTCTCCATGAACTCAAACTGTCCAGAATAGCTAACGCTCATCCCTGGGCTCAGCTTGACCTCAGCTTCGATCTTCTGACTCAAGTCAGCTACAACTGACGCCATATCGCGACCGCGAACATCTATATATACCCAACCAGTCAAACGAGCGTTTTCGCTTTTCAGCATGGGTGGCCCGTCGCTGACTTTGACCGATGCCACGGTCCCCAAAGTGATCTGACTACCTTGAGGAGTGTAAATAGGCAACTGCTGCAGCGCTGTCAGAGAGTCTCGCCATTCACGCCCATAGCGTAGATTGATCGGATAGCGTGCCAGGCCCTCGACCGTCTCTCCAATGGTCTCACCGCCAATGGCACCGGCTACGATAGCTTGTACGTCAGCGATATTCAGACCATAGCGGGCGGCAGCGCTACGATCGATATCCACATCGATATAGCGTCCACCCGACAGGCGCTCAGCCAGCGCTGACGTAACGCCTGGTACTGTTTTGGCGATACGCTCAACTGATTGAGTCACCTTATCGATCTGCGCAATATCCGTTCCATAGACCTTTACGCCGATTGGACTCTTGATCCCAGTGGCCAGCATATCTATTCGGTTACGGATAGGTGGAATCCAGAGATTAGCTACCCCAGGCACCTGCACCGTATGGTCCAGCTCCTCGATAAGCTTCTCGGTGGTCATGCCTGCTCGCCATTCATTCCTGGGCTTGAATTGAATAGTTGTCTCAAACATCTCAAGTGGCGCTGAGTCTGTTGCCGTATCAGCACGTCCAGCCTTGCCAAATACATGTGCCACTTCCGGCACGGTTTTGATTAAGCGGTCGGTCTGCTGCAGGAGCTCGCTTGCCTTTTGCGCTGAAAGCCCTGGCAGCGCTGTGGGCATGTAGAGCAGATCGCCTTCATCCAACGGTGGCAGGAATTCTCCTCCCAAGCGGGTAGCAGGCCAAATGCCGGTAAGAAAAACCAGGAGTGCTACCAGAAGCGTTATTTTGGGCCAACGTAGCACGGTATCCAATACGGGCTGATAGAGGCGGATGAGTAACCTGTTGAGTGGGTTACGATGCTCTTCAGGTATCTTGCCGCGGATCCAGTAGCCCATCAGTACAGGAACCAGCGTAACCGAAAGGCCTGCCGCTGCCGCCATGGCATAGGTTTTAGTAAAGGCCAGCGGACCGAATAAACGGCCCTCCTGAGCTTCCAGGGTAAAAACCGGTATAAACGAAAGAGTAATGATCAGCAGACTGAAGAAAAGCGCTGGCCCTACCTCAATCGCGGCCTGAGTGATTACTTTCCAGTGCTCATTACCCTTAAGCGGCCTGTCAGGATAGTGTCTATGCCAGGCTTCGATGTGCTTGTGAGCATTTTCTATCATGACAATCGCGGCGTCGACCATTGCGCCAATCGCAATGGCAATTCCGCCAAGAGACATGATATTAGCGTTAACCCCCTGTCGCTGCATGATGATAAAGGCAATTAGCACCCCTACAGGCAGTGACACGATGGCTACAAATGAGGAACGCAAGTGCCAGAGAAACAAGGCGCAAATCAGCGCCACAACGACAAACTCTTCGATCAGTTTGAAGCTTAAGTTTTCTACAGCACGATCAATGAGCTTGCTGCGATCATACGTCGTAACGATATCAACGCCCTCCGGAAGGCTTTGCTTGAGGTTGTCCAGTTTTGCCTGGACGGCGGCAATCGTATCCCGAGCATTTTTGCCACTACGGAGAATCACCACGCCTCCCACTACTTCACCCTCGCCATCAAGTTCGGCAATACCACGCCGCATCTCCGGGCCTAGCTGAATATGGGCGACATCACCTAAGGTTACAGGAACACCACTGGTATCCAACCGCAAAGGAACAGCACGAAAGTCGTTTAGGGTCTGCAGGTAGCCCGAGGCTCGAACCATGAACTCGGTCTCAGCCAGCTCAAGCACACTTCCCCCCGTCTCCTGGTTGGCCTTGTTGATAGCTTCAGCGATCTGTTGCTGAGTCACGCCTCGATTAGCCATACGAATAGGGTCCAGCACAATCTGGTACTGCTTGACCATCCCACCAATCGGTGCGACTTCCGCCACATTGGGTAATGTCTTCAACTCATAGCGGAGAAACCAGTCCTGTAGTGATCGTAGCTGGGCCAGGTCATGTCCTCCGCTGCGGTCAACCAGGGCATACTGAAAAATCCAGCCTACGCCTGTAGCATCCGGCCCCAGCGCAGGCTTTGCCGCGGCGGGTAAACGCCCCTGCACCTGGCTGAGATACTCCAGAACTCGCGAGCGGGCCCAATAAAGATCGGTGCCGTCCTCAAACAGTATGTAGACGTAACTGTCGCCAAAGAAAGAGTAGCCCCGTACCGTCCTGGCTCCAGGAACCGACAGCATGGTAGTGGTCAGCGGATAGGTAACCTGATTTTCAACGATCTGGGGCGCCTGCCCGGGATAGGGCGTACGGATGATGACCTGTACGTCGGAAAGATCAGGCAGTGCATCAACGGCCGTGTTCTTCACTGACCAAATGCCCCATACCACCGCAAACAGTGTCGCCAGGAGGATCAGGAATCGATTGCCGACAGACCACTGGATGACTGTAGCAATCATGGCTGACCTCCCAGGCGCTCAATACGCTCGATCAGTAGGCCATCATCCGTCTGGCGTACTGCAAACCGGACCTGATCACCTGTCTTGAGGTTGGCGGCAAGGGATTTGTCTGCCAGTGGAAAGCCCATGGTCATTCCAGGCATGCCAAGTGTTATGAAAGGCCCATGAGAGAGGGTAATCATGTCGTCACCAAGCTCAATAATGGTGCCTTCAGCTTCATGCAGGGCGGGCTTGGAGGCGCTGGCTGACGGCTCAAGCGGCTGAGCGGTGAGTCCGCGTAAACTAGCTTCAGAATCCAGCAGAAACTGTCCCGAGGCAACAACCTGCTGGCCCTCTTCCAGACCTTGTAGGATCTCGACTTTGTCTGCTATTTCACGGCCTACCCTGACTTCTACGGGGCGGTACTGGCCAGCGTTCTCAGCAAGCATGACTATTGCTCGTTTGCCAGTACGGATCACCGCTTCGGCGGGTATGACCAAGGCATCGTACTGATCGCTGCTGAGGATGACTTCAGCCGTCATGCCGGGTCGTAGACGTTGTTGTGGGTTAGGCAACTCTACTCGAACCCGCACCGTTCGGCTTTCAGGGTTAGCTTGCGGCAGAATCGCCTTGATCGTGCCGTTAAGTACATCACTTGGATAGGCAGGTAAGTGTGCTTGAACGGGTTGTCCAGCAGACAGAGCAGAAATTTGCGCCTCAGGTACGGCTACTTCAAGCCAGATACTGCTGATACCATTGATCCGGGCAACGAGCGCACCGCCAGCAAGCGTCATTCCCTGACGTATATCTAGGGTTTCAAGTACCCCCTCAATTGGACTGGTAATCGTCCATACAGGACTGGCCTTGCCGCTACGCGTAACCTGTTCAATCAGTACTTGCGGCATACCGGCAAGACGCATCCGCTGGCGAGCCGCTGCCAACAATGCTGGCTCGTTCAATGCCCGAAGTGCAAGATACTCCTCCTGCACAGCAGCCCACTCCGGTACCAACAGGTCAGCTAACGGTGCGCCCTTCTTAATAATATCTTCAGGGGCAAGGTCATATACCCGCTCCACAAACCCGCCGCTGCGTGTCTGCAAAACTGCTACGTCCCGCTCATCATAGGTCAGCGCTCCCGACGCACTTAAGGTTTGAGCGAGAGACTCCCGAGTCACAGGAGAGACGCGCATTCCAAGGTTTTGCGTAATGCCTGGGTCTATTGTAACGGCAGCGCTATTTCCACTCTCATCGGCATAGCGCGGCTGGAGCTCCATATCCATGAATGGCGATTTACCAGGCTTATCAAACTTTTGCTGGGGGTACATAGGGTCGTACCAATACAGCACCTTTTTTTCAGATTGATCAGCGGTTACAGAGGAAGGCTGATTTTGATCCACAGGCAGATTGGGGGCAGGCGATGGCTTGCCTAGCCAATAGCCCAGAAGGCCGGCAAGCACAGCAATCATCAACACGAACAATGACCCTATAAGGATTCGTTTAGTCATTTGAATGTGCTCCGTACGCAAAATGCAGACGAGCACTGGTCAACGCTTGCAGCTGGGTAATATCGATAAGCTTGAGACGAGCCTGAATCAGATCACGGCGCGCCTCGACCACGGCGGCCAAATCGCCTTTTCCGGCGCGATAGCTTGCCATGGCAAGATCCACCTTCTCCTTGGCTAGAGGAACAAAGGTTTTCTGGCTACGCTCAAGGGAATTATGGAGGCGCTCATATTCAGCCAGGTCGCTCTCCAACATCTGCGCATGCTCGCGCAATATGGCCTCGCGCTCGGCTTCAAGTTGAATGAGCTGCGACCGTTTGGCTGCAATCTTGGGATCCTGTCGGGAAGTGGTAAATAGCGGCAAGTCAAAACTGACCTGAAGGCTGACCATGTCACCGTACTCGCGACCGCGATGCTGATAATCTACCTGCCAGCTCCAGTCAGGCTTTTTTTCAGCAACAGCTTCCTGTATTTCAGCCTCTGCTACGCTGGTTCTGGGCCCGAAAACGGCTACATTAGGGTGCTGCCTGAGATTATGTTTGAAATGATGCGTATCAACAGGCCATAGGGGCAGATTTCCTGATAGCGGTTCGTCTGCGGCGGGTCCAACCCAGCGGCGCAGTGCAGCGCGTGCCTGCGTTAGAGCGCGATGTAGCTCATCCTCCTCTTCCGCTAGAGTGGCAGCTTCCTGTCTAGGGATGACGCTATCAGCCGCCATTCCTGCATTGCCTGCAATGGTAGCCTGCACCGCTTTGCCAAAGAGGCGGTTTTCATTGTAGAGACTCCCAAAGAGCGCCAGTTTCTGCTCGATCGCTCGGGCCTCTATCCAGGCCAGGGCGGTTTCTACCCTGACACTAAGCCGTTCTACCTGTTGCTCTGCCTCTGCCTGAAGTATTTCAGCCTGGGCGGCTTCGACGCGTGCGCGGCGCTTATCACTATTAGACACCTCTTGCATGATGCCAACCATTTGCATGGTCATGGAGTCTCGATTAAGACTGTACCGGTCCTGGCCCTCGACAGGTACGTTCTGCAGGCCGAGAGAAAGCCTGGGGTCCGGTAACTCACCAGCCGGGATGGCGGCGCTGCGAGCCGCTTCGATGTCCGCCCGCCTGGCGCTCATCGAAGGCGCCTCATGCTCAGCCAATCGTAAGGCTTCATCAAGGGTTAATGCCGGAGCCAACCTCGGCACAGCCATAAACGTCACAGCTAGAACGCCCCAAGACAGGCGCCCGTTATGATTACATTGAAAAATCATTGCACAATTCCGTCATGTTCTGGCACGCCATGCATGCGTGCATAGACATCCCTGCGACCATCGAGGCGCAAGATAAGCTTAGGACAAATCAGGAATTAGACGCGGGGAGGTCGCCAGACCGTATCAAGGCTAGGGTATGGAATAAACTCAGCAAGAGGCTGGTGAATAACCAGTGACTCTAGAGGAGGAAAGATTTTCAGAGAAGTGACTTGAATTGCACTATTGGCTTGGCACTGCTCACCTGTTTTGCAGATTTTGCTGCCGCTATGAAAACTTTTTTCTTTATCAAAGCAGCTATCTTCTATTATGCCTTTCGACATGTCCTTGTGCAGCTGCTGCATGGGGCAAGGTTCAGCTACAAATGCCGCGCCCGCCGTCCCGGCCATGGGAAGCGTTAGACTAAGCACCAAGAGTAGGCAAAACCTTATAAATACATTCACTCTCAGATGTTAGCCAAATCTCAGACAACCCACAATGCTTCCAAGACCAGACTTAATCGCTCTATGCGTTTTGCAAAATTATTGCGCCAAATGTGTCTTTGAGTATGTGCACTCTACAGCTTTTGGAAACTCGAAGAAAAACTGGGTCACTCCCCCTGCCGAGGTACATCCTGCACGTCCATGATGAGCCTCAATAATGGAACGGGTAATCGCGAGTCCTAGACCTGCATTATGTGGACTACCCTCTCGCCGTGCAGGGTCTGCCCGGTAGAACCGATCAAACAGCTTGTCGAGGTGTTCGGGGGCAATGGCTGGGCCCGGGTTTTTTACCGTCAGAACCACGTAGGCATTATCTTCCCTGACCTCTACCTTGATAGTTTCTCTCTCAGGGGTATAGCGCAGCGCGTTTGAGAGCAGGTTTGAGATAGCCCTATGGATCATCAGGATATCCCCTTTGATTGAACCATAGCCCTCAACGATCAACTTGATGTCCTTTTCATCGGCAAGCAGCTGATAGTACTCCGCAAGCTTTTCCGCCGTTTCGCGTAGATCTACGTTCTGCCGGGCAGGAATGATCAATCCATTATCCGCTTTGGCCAGGAACAGCATGTCATCAATCATGCGAGCCATGCGCTTGAGGTCATCAAGATTTGAGTAGAGATTTTCCTCATAGTCTTCGATATTACGCTTGCGGGAAAGGATAACCTCGGTATGCGTTGTTAGATTCGCTACAGGCGTACGTAGCTCGTGTGCGATATCAGCGGAGAAGTTGGACAGTCGAACAAATGAGTCATCCAATCTATCAAGCATGGCATTGAACGATGACACCAACTCCTGCAACTCATACGGAACAGGCGCCAGGGGAATGCGTGCCTTTAACGATTTGGCTGATACAGATGCTGCAACCCTGGCTACCTGTCCAATCGGTCGAAGTCCTTTGCGTACAACTACCCAGCCCAATGCGGCGCTAATCAGCGCACTGCACACCAATCCGATCCAGAACCACTTTTGCAAGGACTCAAAAAAGGTCATGTGCATGGTTACATCAAGCGCAACCATAATGGTGAGGGGGGGCTCTTCTGGTAGGGTGACATGATCGGTAAGGCCACGAAACATATGCTCCTGATTATGCCATTCCCAGATTTGCCCTGCTTTTTCTGAGCTGAATTGTGCGGGAATAGTTCGCTGGCTTGAGCTTGCAAACAGCTCATTTCCAGCATGATCCTGGATAACGGCCACGAGCTCCTCATGAGCGCTTAAAAGGGCTTTTAGTTGAGGGTGTAGAAGCCCGATATCTGCCACGCTCGATAAGGTCTTAAGCGTATTTTCAGCGGCGTGCAGTTTCTCCTCCAGAGCCATCTGATCCATCATCTGGAAGTGCTTATGGCTGAGGTGGGTGAAAATGAGCCCAGCTGCAGTAAGGACTATTGCAACGACCAGCATAAACATCAAGCTGATGCGGGCTGTTAATGAGGGCTGCCTACTCATTGTCTTCTTCCGGCCCTTCAAGCATATAGCCCATACCTCGTGAGGTATGAATAAGCTTGACGTCAAAGCCGTCGTCAATCTTTGCCCGTAGACGCCGCACGGCTACCTCGATGACATTTGTATCGCTATCAAAATTCATGTCCCAGACCTGGGATGCAATCAGCGATTTAGGCAGGACCTCACCCCGTCTACGCAAGAGAAGCTCAAGCAGCGCAAATTCTTTGGACGTCAGATCGATGCGTTTTCCACCCCGAAATGCCCTGCGTTTCATAAGGTCGACCTCAAGGTCGGCAATGCTCATCAGGGTCTGGGTAGGTGCGCCAGTACTCCGACGTAACAGTGTTCTGACACGCGCAAGTAATTCGGAAAAGGCAAACGGTTTGATCAAATAGTCATCTGCGCCCAGTTCAAGTCCCTTGACTCGGTCTTCAACCTGATCCCGAGCCGTCAGGTAAAGCACTGGTACAGTTTTGCCGGCCGCGCGCAGTACCTTGAGTACCTCCCAGCCATCAAGACCAGGCATCATGATGTCCAGAATCAATAGATCATAAGCCTCGCCCAGCGCCTGCTGGAGTGCCTCGGTACCAGAGGTCACGCGGTCAACGGTAAAGCCTGCCTCGCCTAGTCCTCGCTGTAAGTACATTCCTATCTTGGGTTCGTCCTCAGCAATAAGGATTTTCATACGACAGTACCCCAGGTAGAAAAGAGGATTGTGCCTCTAGCGTAGTGGAGCTGACGAGAACCTTACAGAAATGTAATGTGCCGCTAAGGTTGCAGTCAGGTTGCTCGTCTAGTGTCAATGTTTGTTACAGCAAGGTCTGCAGGCCGCTCAAAGCAATCCTATTGAGCTCTTGACAGGGACGCCCAGCGTTTTCCCACAGCTGACTAAACTGTAATTTTCACTTCATCCTGCCGACAGGCTTGAGTGATTAAGGTTATCCCGAGCTTAACGCTTTCCCTGCGATTACCTAGAGGCGAACAGGGAACACTTAATCACATGAAGGTACTGAAAATGAACGCTGTTAAATCATTATTTATTGCTTCTGCACTGATGCTCTCCTCTTTGGCTATGGCCGAAAGTGGTGGTGATCGTGTCTTTGACCGTATGGCTCAGGCCCGTGAAGCATCGGTCGCTACCATGCAAACTCAGGAGTCCAAAGCAGCCACCATAGTCGCGGAGGATAAGGAGACCAGGAAGCACTCGCACTGCTAAGCGCTTGAGCAGGCCAACCTTACAGAAATGTAATCATGCGGCTTACTCAAATATGGCATTTTCGTCGCGCTTGTAGGCTGGTAAGCGTTGACATAAGGGCTGGTGATGTCTGTCTTGCCCTTTACACCTTCCTTTCATAACGGCTCTGACTCAATGACTGATTGGACACACGGCATGCAATCCAAAACTTCAAGGCGAACGTTCGTAAAGGGTATAGCCGCCGGAGGCATCCTGGGTGGACTGGGCTTGTGGCGTAATCCAGTCTGGGCGATCACAAGTCCTGGCATGCAGAATGTATTGACCGGTACTGAGTTTGACCTCCTGATCGGAGAGACGCCAGTCAATATCGCCGGTAAATCAAAACCTGCCATGACCATCAATGGCGGGCTGCCAGGCCCTCTGCTGCGTTGGCGTGAGGGTGATACGGTAACGCTTCGAGTCCGAAACCGTTTGAAGGATACAACCTCTATCCACTGGCACGGCATTATTCTGCCGGCCAATATGGACGGCGTACCAGGGCTTAGTTTTCATGGCATCGAGCCCGATGGCATGTATGTCTACACGTTCAAGGTCAAGCAGAACGGTACCTACTGGTATCACAGTCATTCCGGTTTCCAGGAGCAGTCAGGGGTATATGGGCCGTTGGTCATTGATGCCAAGGACCCTGAGCCTTTTATCTACGATCGTGACTATGTGGTGATGCTGACCGACTGGACCGACGAGGATCCTGTCCGCTTGATGAAAAAGCTCAAGAAGCAGGCGGACTACTACAACTTTAACAAGCGCACCGTAGGCGACTTCATCAACGACGTCAGTGAGAAAGGTTGGTCTGCAACCATGGCTGATCGCAAGATGTGGGCCGAGATGAAGATGAACCCCACGGATCTGGCCGACGTCAGTGGTTATACCTACACCTACTTGCTAAACGGCAAAGCGCCGGATGATAACTGGACAGGTGTCTTCCGACCGGGTGAGCGTTTACGACTACGGTTCATAAATGGCTCGTCCATGACGTACTTTGATCTTCGGATTCCGGGCCTAAAGATGACGGTTGTGGCTGCTGATGGGCTTTATGTGAATCCGGTTTCCGTTGATGAGCTAAGAATTGCTGTCGCCGAGACCTACGACGTGATTGTTGAGCCTACCCAGGAGGCCTATACCCTTTTTGCTCAGTCCATGGACCGCACTGGTTTTGCCCGAGGCACCCTGGCGGTTAGTGAGGGTTTATCAGCGCCCGTCCCCCCTCTTGATCCTCGCCCTCTTGTCACCATGGATGATATGGGGATGGGTGGGATGGACCATGGAAGTATGGGGGGAATGGATCATAGCCAAATGCAGGGCATGACCCAGGATTCAATGCAGGGCATGTCTACCATGAGTGGCCGCCAATCCATGCAGGGTATGGATCATAGTCAGATGCAGGGTATGAACCATGACTCCATGCAGGGCATGACCGGTATGGACGGTGGGCAGATGCAGGCAATGGATCACAGCCAAATGCAAGGCATGGACCATAGCCAAATGCAGGGCATGTCCTCAATGGGCGGTATGGCTGGAATGGGAGCTATGCAGTCCCATCCCGCTTCCGAGCAAAACAATCCCCTCGTGGACATGCAGGCAATGAGCACCAGCCCAAAACTCGACGACCCAGGTCTGGGACTTCGAAACAATGGCCGTCGTGTTCTGACCTATGCCGATCTCAGAAGCACCTTTCCGGATCCAGATGGCCGTGATCCCAGCCGGACAATCGAACTGCATCTTACCGGACACATGGAAAAATTTGCCTGGTCCTTTAACGGTGTGAAGTTCTCGGACGCAGAGCCTGTTCGCCTCAAATATGGTGAGCGTGTAAGGATCGTATTGGTGAACGACACCATGATGACGCATCCCATCCACCTTCATGGAATGTGGAGCGACTTGGAAGATGAGAGCGGTAACTTCATGGTGCGTAAACACACCATCGATATGCCTCCTGGATCAAGGCGCAGCTATCGTGTGACAGCAGATGCCCTCGGGCGATGGGCCTATCACTGCCACCTCCTGTACCACATGGAAATGGGCATGTTCCGTGAAGTCCGTGTGGAAGAATGAGGATATCGATATGTCGCACCTGATTGGATCAAAGAACACGCTGGCCGGCGCCCTCTCTGTAATGCTGGGCGCTGCGCAGATACCTGTAGCCTTGGCGGCAGAAGCTCAGATGCAGGGCATGGATCACAGCCAAATGCAGGGTATGGACCATAGCCAGATGGAAGGTATGGACCATAGCCAGATGCAGGGTATGGACCATAGCCAGATGCAAGGTATGGACCATAGCCAGATGCAGGGTATGGATCATAGCCAGATGCAGGGTATGGATCATAGCCAGATGCAAGGTATGGATCATAGTCAGATGCAGACTATGGGACAGGAGAAAGTGACTCAGAGCCGCACGCCTATTCCTGAGTTAACAGACGCTGATCGCGCAGCAGTCTTCATCGACTCTGATGGCCACGCTGTACACGATAAGGCTCTTAATACCTTTTTGCTGCTCGATCAGCTTGAGTGGCAGGATGCTGATGAAGGCAACGCCCTAAGCTGGGATGCTCAAGGCTGGATAGGCGGTGATATTGATCGCTTATGGATTCGCTCTGAAGGTGAGCGAACCAATGGCAAAACGGAAGAAGCAGAAGTACAGGCCTTATGGGGCCATGCTATTGGTCCCTGGTGGGATGTAGTAGGTGGTATCCGGCAGGATTTCAAACCTGGCTCTCCACAGACGTGGGCTGCTTTTGGCATACAGGGAATGGCTCTCTATAACTTTGAAGCAGAGGCCACGGCTTTCATTGGTGAAAATGGACAGACCGCCGCCCGCCTCGAAGGCGATTACGACATATTGCTGACCAACCGCCTGATACTTCAACCAACTGCCGAAGCCAATTTCTACGGAAAAAACGATCCTGCCCGCGGTATCGGCTCAGGTCTCTCTGATACTGAGATCGGAATCAGGCTTCGTTATGAAATCCGCCGGGAGTTTGCGCCCTACATTGGCGTGACGTGGAACCGTACCTATGGAAACACGGCCGACTATGCCCGAGAGGAAGGCGAGGACAGGAGCGAAGCTCGCTTTGTCGCAGGTGTCCGTATGTGGTTCTAGCGGTTCGGTATCGCCTGTTTAGCGATTGAGCGATCACTTAAGTTGTTCCAGAAAACAGTGTCTTTAACTCACTATACAGTCCTATCTGTAAGGAGCCTTGCATGTCTGTACGTACCCTTTTTGGCAGTGTAGCGATGACGTCTGGCTTGCTGCTGAGCAGCCTGGCCCAGGCTCACCCTGAGCTTGTTGCATCAACCCCGGCAGCCAATGCCGAGGTGTCCTCCCCTGCGAACATAGAGCTCAAATTTTCGGAAAAGCTTTCTACCCAGTTTTCAGGTGCAAAACTCACCATGACTGAAATGCCAGGCATGAAGCATCCGCCCATGAATATAGAGGCCAAAGTCTCTGGCAGTAATGATCCCCAGGTTATGGTTATTACCCCGGCAAAGCCTTTGGTGGCAGGCACCTACAAGGTTGACTGGCGCGCAGTGTCTTCTGACACCCATCCCATCACGGGTAGTGTTGTTTTCAAAGTGAAGTGATGCCATGGGCGACTGGATCAATATTGCTGTTCGGTTTGCGCTCTACGCTGACCTCATGCTGCTGTTTGGCTTACCCCTTTTTAGTCTTTATGCCTTGCGTGGAGGGGAGCGCCTAGCTGGTACAGCGTTACGGTTCGGGTCGCTCATTACAGGGACAGCAGTACTTGGAATCATGCTGTCCTTGCTTGCCATGCTGGTCCTGGCGAAGTCCATGAGCGGCGTCTCGCAGTTCATGGAGCTGGAGCGGCATGTATTTGAAATGATCATCACAGGTACTGATGTCGGTTTTACCTGGATTATCAGAATCGCCGCGCTGGTCCTGGCCTTGCTGGCAGCCCTACTACTTAGGCGCTGGCCGTTGGCGTGCCTTGGGCTTGTTAGCCTGTTTGGGGCAGTAGCCCTGGCTACACTTGCCTGGGCGGGACATGGCGCAATGGATGAAGGCACCCGTCGCTATGTTCACTTTACGAGCGACATCTTCCATCTTGTTGGAGCAGGTGCCTGGCTAGGAGCATTGGCGGCCTTTGGCCTGCTACTACGCCCAGGAAGCCTTGTAGCGTCTGAGCATATGCATCTGCTTAGTCGCGTGTTGAACGGCTTTGCTACCACCGGAACCGTTATTGTCGTAACGCTCTCGATAACGGGGGTAATCAACTATGGACTCATCGTTGGCCCTACGCTTGATGGCCTGTTATCCAGCCTCTATGGACAACTTCTTCTTGCAAAGCTGGCCTTGTTCGCCTTGATGCTGGTACTTGCAGCTGCCAATCGCTTTCGCCTGAGCCCTTTGCTTGAGCGTTCCATTCAGCATTATCAGCATCAACAGGCTGTAACAGCCCTGCGTCGTAGTCTTTTTATGGAAATAGGCGCTGCCATTTTGATCCTTGGACTGGTTGCCTGGTTGGGTACCTTGAGTCCTGAGATAGAAATGGCCATGGAGTAGCTTCTCGCTATGGGCTCATGAAAATCAACCGGAGCAGTATCATGAAAAACACACGTGTCCGTTTAGCGAACCTGATGGTGGTCGCTAGCATCGCGCTTCCTTTATTTCAGTCCTTTAGCCATGCAGAAGAACAGCTAAGTATTGATGTTTATCGCGATGCTAACTGTGGCTGTTGCAAAAACTGGGTCAAGCACATGCAAGCCAATGGCTTTGAGGTGCATGACCATGTCGAAACCAATATGAGTGCGGTTAAGGAGCGTTTAGGCGTAACGCCGCACCTGGCGTCCTGCCATACAGCTGTCGTGAATGGAAAGTTTGCTGAAGGTCATGTGCCGGCAGAGCAGGTAAAAGAACTGGCTAAACGTAGTGATCTGGCTGGAATGGCGGTTCCGGGCATGGTAGTCGGTTCGCCTGGTATGGAGTACGGGGATCAGCAACAGCCGTATCAAGTGCTTGGTCTGACCAAGCAAGGCGCTGAGCAGATTGTCGCGCAGTACCCACAGAAATAAGGTTTTACCCCCAGCCCTTCTTAACCGCTCCTTGCCTTTTCAACAGGCATTGTCTGATTGCCTACCTGCAGGATGTAACACTACTGCTGTTGGAAAGAGATATTATCCTCCGTCTCTATCCAATAGACTCCAAGAGTGTTACCTCCGGTTTGTCCTCTGCTCACAAGGACGTAACACTTTTTTCCCTTGACCTAGATTAGGTTAGACGCGACGAGAGCGCTGAGCGCGCACGTAGAATGGCCGAGCGAAACGAGGATGCCATTGTCCCAGTAAACCTTGCGGCCAGCGAGGGTGGTGAAAACTGGGTGCTGTCCCCTATCGCCGACTTCACCACCGACGACATCTTTGCCTATCTGGGCCAGGTGCGCTCAGGGCAGATCCGCTGCTACGACAATTTTGATGCGCTGGTCGAGGTTTATAGAGATATGAACGGCGGTGATTGCATGGTTCTTTCCTACTTGAGCGGTGCCGATGCACGCCGCCGTCCCGGTTGCGGCGCCAGAACGGGCTGCTGGACGTGCCTGCGTGTTACCAGCGATGCCTCAGCCGAAAACATGATTGCCAAGCAAGGCGGCCAGTACAGCTGGTTCAAGCCGCTCCATGACCTGCGCTCGTACATGAAGGCCCGCCACTTCGATCCCTCTGCCCGTTGCTGGCTAAGCCGGCAGGTAGACGAGCGTACCGGCCGCATCAAGATCAGTCCCAATGCCTACAGCCCTGCGTATACGCTTGAGCTCCTGCGCCTGATCCTTACCATTCAGATTCAGGAAGAGGAAAGCGCGCGCCAGCTGGGTATCAAACCACGCTTCACAGTTCTTTCCATGCGCCAGATCGTGGCAATCGACATGTTGTGGGGCCGCTATGGCTATCACGAGCCGTTTATGGCGTTGCGGACCTATCTGGAGATCTACGAGCAGGACGCACGCTATCCGCTACCCGATATCTCGAACCTGCCCACATGGACCGAGAAGGATGTCGCCTTTCGCGCCGAGGCCTTCCTGTGCGACGAATTTTACGGCTCTCTTTTCGACGGGCTGCGTAGTCTTGATCATGCGGTGGCTGGCGCTGAATCGCTCACTGTGACGCACCAGGGTAAGCCTGTGACCGATGTCGTGACTACCGACGAGTTCGCCATCGACGAGGAAGGCCTTGAGCTGTTTCTGTCCCTTGAGCTTGACCACGCCCTGAACCGCGTCTCGCTCGACGCTGCGCCCTCGTCAGCTGTTCACTATCTGTTAGGACTCGGCACCGTATCGTTAAGCAAGGGCGGCCATGCTGAATGGACTACTCCAGCTTGGACAGCGTCACCAATACTCCACGGCTTTGACCTTTGCAAATTTTCAAGCCTCGCTCGGTCACCCAATCTGCAGAGCTGGGACAAAGCTGTACGTCTCCTTCGAACTGACAGCCCTTCAAAGATCTTTTAGCCTATAAAACTCATTCAGTTGAGTCGTTGATTAGTAACGGCTTCTCTTCAAGACAGTAACCTGCACCATAAATTGAGCGGATAAACTCAAGCCCCGGCGCTACCTTCTCCAGCTTCTTACGTACATTTCGCACGTGACTGTCTACCGTTCGATCGGTAACCAAGCGATGGTCATTATAGAGATGATTCATCAACTGATCTCGGGACATTACGCGCCCCGGAAGCTTGGCCAGGGCACTTATCAATCTAAATTCCACAGCAGTAAGATCAAGTGCTTTCCCGTTATAACTAGCTTGATAGCCTTGCAGATCAATGGTTAGTCCGGTGCTTTGAGCCACTGCTCCTACGCGACGTAGCACAGCCTTAACTCGGGCCACGACCTCACGCGGGCTAAAAGGCTTACAGATATAATCATCGGCTCCTAGCTCCAGGCCTAACAAGCGGTCAATCTCATCCACACGAGCCGTGACCATGATTATAGGCACTTGACTAATTTGCCGAATATCACGACAAAGATCTAAACCATCCCGGCCAGGCAACATAATGTCGAGCAATACTAAATCGTAATGCTCTGCTTTGAAGGCAGGCAAAACATCCAGGCCATTAGCGAACTCACTCACCTTGTACGAGGCAGCCTGCAGGTAGTCTTTCAGGAGCGCTGCCAGTTTGGGTTCATCTTCGACCAGAAGAATGTGCTTACACCTCATAAAACCTCTACGCCTGGCAATCGGCGGTCGTCAAGGGAAGGTACAGTCTCATCCATACACCACCTTTTGGCGAGGCCTGCGCCGTTAGATGGCCATGATGAGCCTCAGCAATTGCCTGGCAGATAGCCAAACCGAGACCGGCACCGCCACTGCTACGGTTGCGTGAATGCTCTACTCGGTAGAAACGCTCGAACAGCCGATCGTAATCTTTTTCAGGCACACCAGGAGCAGTATCTTCACAATCGATACGTACATGATCACCTTCAAGTATCCCGCGCAAGTGTACTTCGCCACCAGGGCTGGTGTAGCGCAGGCTGTTTTCTAACAGGTTATAGAGCAATTGATTTAGTCGGCGCTCATCCCCATGCACCCATAGCGATTTATGCCACTGCGTATACAGATGCAAGCCATGCTCTTCCAGGCGCGGCTCAAACGTCTGGGCTACGCCTGAAAGCAACAGCGCCAGATCAACTGGCTGACGTTGATAATTGAGCCCACCCACCTGAGCAATGGATAACTCGTGTACGTCATCCACCAGTTTGTTCAACGACAGCACTTCAGCCTGAAGTGAGCGCACGGTGTTGTCGTTGATTGGGCGGATACCGTCCTCAATGGCTTCTAGCTCCCCACGTAATATTGCCAAGGGGGTACGCAGCTCATGAGAGATATCCGCCATAAAATCACGCCGTTGACGCTCGTTGTTTGCCAGGGTGCTGGCCATCTTATTGAAGTCCGCAGCCAATTGGGCCACCTCGTCATTAGAGGTTATCACCACCTGTGCGTTGTAATCGCCAGCGGCAAGACGATGGGTCGCTGCTGCGACGCGTTTTATAGGTTGCAGTAACCCACGAGTCACCCACCAGGCGATCAAGGCCGACAGTAATAGGCAAAATGTCCCAATCACGATCCCAGAGCGGATCTGACGCTTTTGAAAACGCTGATCACCTGCGGCGCTGACGCTTTCGAAAGGTGTGACGGCCAGCCAGCCGACAGCTTCATTACCCTGGCGTACGGCGCGCAGGATCGATGGGGTACTAAATTGTCGATAACCTGCGATGTACTGCTTTTCTGCGCTTAGTAGGGTAACGCGCAGAAAGGCACCCGTAAGATCCGATACCGGCGGTGAGGTAGGCCGCTCACCCTCCGCTAGCCCTTCGGGGCGCAACAGGTTGAACCATTCCTCTTGTCTCTCCTGAAGAAAAGACCAGTCGCCATGCTGGGCGTACGCTTCTTGAAGACGCGGCAAATTGCTTTCCATACGCTGTACCGCCTGCTCATTGAGATAGCCAAGAAAGCCCTGGGTGAAACTCAGATAGGCAGCCACCCCCATCGCAAGCACCGTAGCGGCACAAAGGGTCAGCACAGCGAGAAAGACTTTAGTGGAGAGGCTTATTTTCATGGATGACAGATATAGGCGGTGGCGTCAGAAGCACCCAATGTGGTCCTTTATGCCGACCGCTGGCAAGCCTGAAAGGCCATTCTCCATATTTGCTGCAAATTTGCAGCGCAACCTTGGAGGCTGATAACGTTTACCGGAGTCTAGCTCTATGCTCTTTCCTGCCAACCGCCTCGCTGTTCTGGCCATGCTTTTGCTACTTAGTGGCATGCTTGCCAGTTGTTCAGGCGAAGACCAACCCAAACCCTCCAAGCCGTCCACAGAGGTCGGCACCTACACCGTCAAAGTCTCTGCCCAAGCCGTCAGCCTGGAGCTGCCAGGCCGAACCAGTGCCTATATGGCCGCGCAAATTCGCCCTCAGGTGGGCGGCATCATCCAGCAGCGGCTGTTCAAAGAAGGCGAAGCGGTTAAGGCTGGACAAGCGCTGTATCAGATTGACCCGCAAAGCTATCGGGCCGCCCTGGCCGAAGCCCGGGCTTCGGTTGCCTCAGCCAAGGCTACGTTGCGGGCTGCAGAGCTCAAAGCCAAGCGTGATGAACAGCTGATAAAGATTGACGCGATCAGCGCCGAGGACAATGAGTCGGCGCAGGAAGCTCTTTTGCAAGCCCGCGCGACGTTACAGTCAGCCCAGGCCGCTGTGAAAACGGCTCAGATCAATCTGGATTATACCCGCATCACCGCTCCAATCGCAGGACGTACTTCTGCCTCCACGGTTACACCCGGTGCATTGGTGACCGCTGCTCAAGATACGGCATTGACCACCGTGCAACAACTAGATCCCATCTATGTGGATGTCACTCAAACCAGCGCACAGTTGCTACGCCTCAAGCGTGATTTGGCCAAGGGTCTGCTGTCTGCAAGTGATGCCAGGGATGCAACAACCATTCAATTGATCCTGGAAGATGGCAGCCTCTATGAGCATCCAGGTACCCTTACTGTTCGCGGCCTGACAGTAGACGAAGGGACTGGAAGCGTCACACTTCGTGCTGAAGTACCCAACCCGGACGGTCTTTTGCTGCCAGGCATGTATGTCAAGGCGCGAATCCAAGAGGCGGTACAACAAGATGCTCTTCTGATACCGCAACAAGCGGTTACCCGCGACGCTCGGGGGGACGCAACAGCCCTGGTAGTAGTCGACGGCAAGGTCGAACAACGTCAGTTAGCGCTTGTAGAAGCCGTTGGCAATCAGTGGTGGGTAAGCAGCGGCCTGGGGGCAGGCGACCAACTGATCGTCGAAGGCTTGCAAAAGATCCAGATTGGCGATCAGGTCAAAGCTAAACCCGTTGACGTGCCTGCCACGCAAACCGCTTCGGCACAGTAAGGAGACGACGTGGCTGCATTCTTTGTTAACCGCCCAGTCTTTGCCTGGGTTATTGCTATAATGATCATGCTTGGCGGCGCGCTGGCCATCTTCCAGCTTCCCCTGGCTCAATATCCCAACATCGCCCCACCGCAGGTCAAACTTAGCGCAACGTATACTGGCGCCTCTGCCAAGACAATGGAGGACTCGGTCACTCAAGTGCTTGAGCAGCAGATGACTGGGCTGGAAGGCCTCATGTATATGTCCTCCACCAGTAGCTCCGACGGCACGGCTTCCCTGACCCTAACCTTCAAAGCCGGGGTTGACGTTAACACTGCGCAAATGCAGGTCCAGACAAAGGTCGAGCAAGCCAAATCGCGCCTGCCCGAATCAGTACAGCAGCAAGGTATCGAGATTCGTAATACGGCTAGCGACTTCCTGATCATCCTGTCTCTGGTGTCAGACAATCCAGAGGTTACTGCCACCGATATCAGTGACTTTGTTGCTAGTACCCTGTACGACCAAATCAGCCGCGTAAGCGGGGTTGGCGATGTAACCTCGCTCGGTTCAAGCTATGCCATGCGAATCTGGCTTAACCCAGATAGGCTCAAGCAGTACTCGCTGATGCCTTCGGACATAAGCAGCGCACTTGAGGCACAAAATACTGATACCTCCGCCGGCCAGCTCGGCGCCTTGCCTGCGGTCAAAGGGCAGCAGCTAAACGCAACCATTACGACACGCAGTAAATTACAGACTGCACAGCAGTTTCGCGATGTGGTGGTCAAGTACGCAAGCGATGGTTCAGTTGTGACCTTGGGTGATGTAGCCCGGATTGAACTAGGCAGTGAAAGTTATGATGTCATCGCTGAGCACAACGGACGTCCCTCCGGTGGTATCGCGGTCAGCCTGGCTACAGGTGCAAACGCTATTGACGTAGCGGAAGCCGTACAGGCCAAAATGGCCGAGTTGCAACCCTTCTTTCCCAGCAGATTAAAGCTTAAAGCCGAGATCAGCTATAACACCGCACCGTTCGTAAAGATTTCGATCGAAGAGGTAGCCAAAACGCTATTCGAAGCGATCGGGCTGGTCGTGCTGATCATGTTCGTGTTTTTGCAAAACTGGCGCGCCACCCTGATCCCAGCCATCGCAGTACCTGTGGTCCTACTCGGCACGTTTGGCATCCTGGCGATTCTGGGTTATTCCATCAATACATTAACTATGTTTGGTATGGTGCTCGCGATTGGCTTGTTGGTCGACGACGCGATTGTAGTCGTGGAAAACGTCGAGCGCATCATTGTTGATGAGGGGCTTTCGCCCAAAGAGGCAACACTTAAATCCATGGGCGAGATCAGCAGCGCGCTGATTGGTATCGCGGTAGTATTATCGGCCGTGTTCGTGCCGATGGCATTTTTTAGCGGGTCGACAGGCGTAATCTACCGCCAGTTCTCGGTGACCATGGTCGCTTCGATGGTGCTCTCGGTACTGGTAGCGCTCAGCCTTACGCCAGCCTTGTGCGCGACATTGTTAAAGCCCTCCCAACATAATGACCAAGCCAAAAAGGGGTTCTTTGGCTGGTTCAATCAGACTTTTGACCAATTGGCTAACACCTATCAGCGCAGTGTCGGCCTGGTACTTGGCAGGCCGACCAGGAGCCTTTTGGTCTATGCATTGATTCTGGGTGGCATGGCCGTATTGTTTGTCCGCTTGCCTACCTCGTTTCTGCCCGATGAAGACCAAGGCATGCTTATGGCGCAGGTAACCCTTCCCGTAGGAGCTACCGATGAGCGTTTACAGGAGGTGATGAAGGACGTTCAGGCCTACCTGCTCAAGCAGCCTGAAGTGGATGCAGCAATGACGATTCGGGGGATGGGCAACGGGGGAAATGCGCAAAACTCAGGCCGCGGCTTTATCAAACTCAAGGACTGGAGCGAGCGTGCTGGGGCTGAGCACAGCGCCAGCGCCGTTGCCCGCCATGCGACTCAGGCCCTTGCCAGTATTCGTGACGCCGACATCTTTATCATGGCGCCACCAGCTATTCAGGGCCTAGGGCAAAGCTCGGGCTTTGATGTGCAGCTGCAAGATCTGGCCGGCCTTGGTCACGCCACACTACTGGAGGCCCGAAATAAATTCATAGCCCTGGCTAATAAAGATCCACGTCTAGCCAACGTACGGGCTCAAGGCCTTGAGGACACACCAACCTTCCAGGTGAAAATCGACGACCGCAAAGCAGGCGCCTTAGGCATCTCTGCAAGTGATATCAACGATACCTTGGCCACCGTAATTGGCGGCAGCTATGTCAACGATTTTCTTGATAGTGGGCGTGTCAAGAAGGTTTACCTGCAAGGCGACAGTGCCTACCGCATGCTGCCCCAGGACGTGAGGGACTGGTACGTGCGTAACGACCAGGAGCAAATGGTACCCATGGCAGCCTTTATCTCAACAGGCTGGAGTAAGGCCTCTCCCCTACTTGAGCGCTATAACGGCTTTGGCTCGTTTGAGTTGGTGGGTGAGCCTGCCAAGGGCGTAAGCTCGGGTGATGCCATGTTGGCAGTTGAGCAGATCATGGCGCAATTGCCTGAGGGGATTGGTTATGAGTGGACCGGCTCATCATATCAGGAGCGAATTGCTGGCAATCAAGCGCCACTCCTTTACGCAATCTCCATTCTGTTTGTGTTCCTTTGCCTGGCAGCATTGTACGAGAGTTGGTCGATTCCGCTCTCGGTCATGCTGGTGGTTCCGCTTGGTGTAATGGGTGCCCTGTTGCTGACCAGTCTGCGCGGCCTTTCCAATGATGTGTATTTTCAGGTGGGGCTGCTCACTACTATTGGCCTGGCGGCAAAAAACGCAATCCTTATCGTAGAGTTTGCCAAGGAAAGCTATGACCGTGGTCAACCCCTGATCCACGCCACGCTAGAAGCGGTGCGTCTACGTCTGCGACCAGTATTAATGACTTCTCTGGCTTTCATGCTTGGCGTGCTGCCGTTGGCTCTGAGCACCGGTGCCGGCTCGGGTGGCCGTCAGGCTATTGGGACGGGGGTCCTGGGCGGTATGGTCACTGCAACTGCATTGGGCTTGTTTTTTATTCCGTTATTTTTTGTTCTGGTGCAGCGCCTTATCGCGCATCGTCGCACCAACCCTACTGCTCCTGTAGGAGAAGCATGATGCTGCGTCCTTTATTGCCCATGGTCTTGATGACATGCCTGGTAGGTTGCGTCAACCTGGCCCCGGACTATCAAACACCCGAGGCTCCAATACCAAGCCAGTGGCCGGCTCCTGCTGCTGTCTCCGAGCAACTTCCAGCCGATATCGGCTGGGAGCAGTTTTTCACCGACGCTCGGTTACGCAATACGGTAAGGCTCGCTCTATCAAATAACCGCGACTTGCGTATTGCCGCATTGGACATACAAAAAGCTCGCGCTGAATACCGCATCACTCGCGCTGACCTTTTTCCATCGGTCTCGTCCAGTGCTACTGGTACCCGCGAGCATGGTAGCTCTGGTAGCTCTAGCGGTTCGACCAGTAGCGGCGTTAGCAATACCTACACGGTAGAACTTGGCTTTAGCAGTTACGAAATCGACGTGTTTGGCCGCCTGAACAACCTTAAGGACGCAGCGCTGCAAACGTATCTTGCCACTGAAGAAACCCGTCGTAGTACCCAGATCAGCTTAGTGGCTGAAGTTGCCAGTGCTTGGTTGACCCTGGCCTCTAACCAGCAACTGTTAGCGCTAGCCCAGCAAACCTACACCAGTCAGCAAAAGACCTACTCGCTGGTTGAGCGCAGTCATTCCTTGGGTGGCTCCTCAGGGCTAGAGCTGGCCCAGGCGCGCTCTACCGTGGAAACTGCCAGAGCTGATGTAGCAAACTACCAGAGTGAAGTTGAGCAATCTATCAATGCACTTAATCTGCTGGTAGGTGCGTCAGTGCCTGATAGCCTGTTACCTGATGATCAGGCCAGATCTATAGCCTTGCTGGTGCAAGTCCCCACGGGGCTGCCCTCGACTATGCTGCAACGCCGCCCTGATGTGCTGGCGGCCGAACACACCCTCAAAGCTGCCAACGCTGATATCGGTGCCGCCAGGGCTGCATTTTTTCCAAGCCTGACCTTGACCGCTGCTACGGGTACCGCCAGCACTGAGCTTTCCAATTTGTTCAAGGGTTCCAGTCGTACCTGGAGCTTTGCGCCAAGCCTCAATTTACCCATTTTCAACGCTGGCGCTAACCGGGCCAGCCTTGAGGCAGCAAAGGTTGAAAAGCAGATTGAAATAGCCCAGTACGAAAGCACCCTGCAGACGGCGTTTAAAGAGGTTGCGGATGCCCTTGCCGTACGTGGACACATCAATGAGCGTCTCGATGCTCAACAAGCCTACACTGACGCCAATCAACGAAGTCTGGATTTGGCTCAGGCGTTGTATCAGCAAGGCTCAGAAAGTTTCTTGAGTGTGCTTGATGCTCAACGCTCGCTATATTCGGCACAGCAGACACTTATCTCTCTAAAGCTTTCGGAACAAAACAACCGCGTTACCCTGTACAAGGTGTTAGGCGGCGGTTGGGGATGAAACATTCACCTGCAGACAACTCTGGGACAGGCGAGTAGATAGTCAGGACCTAGGCTGAGCTGTTCAGGCTAGGTCCTTTCGTTTAAATCATTCCAGCTCGACCACTGCAGTCGGACCAGATCTTGCTGTTGCTTGCAAGCTTCCTCCAACGGCAGAAATACTCTCACTCACCTCTTGAGCCAACTCATCCGACTTCCATAATTTCTTCATAAAGCTCTTAGGCCTGTTACGAGTAGGCATAGGACTCAAAAAGGTTTGAGCCTTAAGAAGGGCTTTGCGGGCAAGAACCCTGGTGTGATTTCCTGCAATAAACGCAGTACACATACATCTAGCTTTAATGGATCAATCGGGACATCCCGTTTGCTTACTCAAAGATGCTTAAACTGGATCGAACCTTAAAGGCAGCGCCCTTATCAGCCGCTCACGATCTGCTAGGGCTGTTAAGCAAGGACGGGCCTGCAAAATGGTCACGCATGCTGACACTTAGCAACCCGCTCTGGCGCTTGGATATAGACCCGCAGGCACTGACCGAGACCTATAGGCGCCTGGCTAGAAAAAAGACCTGTCGGCTAAGGCTCTTTATGTGATGCTAGAGGATAAGCCAGACATTTGTTGTAGCTGACCTCTTCCACCTGAGCGGGTAACAAGTCAGCCTGCTCATGAAACACGACGGGTACTGCCAGAGCACTGATTCGTTGTACTTCAGGCTCGTTATCAAATGTAGGCCCCACAACAAATTGCCGGGTCAGGTCTTCTTCCAGACCGCTATCCCGAATCTCGGCAATTTCAAACCATTGATCTAGAGCGCCTCCCTGTCGCATGGCGGGCCTTTACTCTCGCGAAGTAGTTGTGAGGAACGGGTTGTGTTTCACGCGTCTTCGTCTGTGAATATGTCTGATGTATTCATTTTCGATTGCCCGACGGCTGGTCTCTTGCATCACCCGATTTCGATGAGACGCTGGATTTATAACCTGCGACTGATCGAGGCGCTTCACACCTATGAGTACCCATCAAAAGTTCAAAGCCGGTGAGACGCACGGGACGTATGTTATTGACGGGCCTGTTACCGAGCAGGATATCCTGCAGATGGCCAGAGCTCTGGCGTGTCGGCGCTTCTGTCGGGGGTTGCCCTTCACCGGGACCCGAGAGGTTTTCCCTTATCTGCAAACCCTGTTGGCTGACTATGAGCACGAGGTGTTTGCCACAGTTTTCCTGGACAGCCGGCATCGTTCAATCGCCTACCGCAAGCTGTTTACCGGGACGATTGACCATGTCGCGGTGCCGCCCAGGGAGGTTGTCAAAGCAGCGCTTGTACACAACGCCGCAGCCGTGATCCTCGTGCATAACCATCCCTCAGGTGATCCCGAGCCCAGCGAGTGCGACCTTACCGCTGAGCTAAACCGTGCACTGGCCTTGGTCGGTGTCCGGATACTTGATCACATTGTCGTGGCAAACGAGGGCTGTGTCTCACTGGCCGAGCGCGGCTATCTGTAGCCCCAGCCTAGAGCGGATTAGTACATGTCCTGCGCTCAGGCTATCATGGGGGTCCGTTTCTTATCTTTACGGTACACACATGAACAAATCCGAACTGATCCAGGCCATCTCCGAAAAGGCAGACCTGAACAAGGGCATGGCAGAAAAAGCCCTGAACTCACTGGTTGAAGTGATCAGCGGCGAGCTGACTAAAGGAGAGACGGTGGCGCTGGTGGGGTTTGGCACCTTTCAGGTCAGCGAACGTGCGGCGCGCAAGGGACGCAACCCGCAGACCGGACAGGAAATCGATATCGCAGCCAGCAAGAATCCCACCTTCAAGCCCGGCAAGGGCCTGAAGGATGCCGTGAACAGCTGATCTTTGTGCTGTCCGAAAAGCCCCGCCCAGCGGGGCTTTTTCTATGGGAGCGCTCCGAAGCCCGCAGCAGTAGCCAAGGGCTTACAGAGCCTTCAGGAAAATCCTGTTGTTGTCTCTGCTTAAGACCTCGTATGCTATATCGAGTATGCGGTACGGCTGCGCCGGATTGTCGGGATAGCTCATCCTGTCTACAGGCGCTGCCAGGATATCACCACCGCGTTTCTCAATACCCCAGCAAGGAAGCCAGCATGGGACTCGTTCTAACTCGCCAGGAAGGCGAAAACATCATTCTTCTGCTTGACCCCGAGTGTGATGAAGCCCAGGTGCTTGATGCCCTGCGCCATGAGGGCATCATGCTCTCGATTACCCATGCCCAGAACGGCAAGGCCCGCGTCCTGATCGAGGCGCCGCAGGACATCTCTATCATTCGCGAAGAGCTGATCGAAGGCTAAGACGGCTGCGCCTGTTACTAGGGCTCCTGTCTGCCCAAGGCCCCTGATGCCAAAGGCGTGATCACCGTACCCGATACCATCAAAAAGGATTTTTTATGCCACGTGCCTGGATGGCCGCTGCCCTGACTCTTGTCCTCTCACCTGCCGCCCTGGCTCAGGACTGCTCGGTAAACGAAATTCTTGAGCAGGTCTATGGACCTGACCACAAGGCCGATCTTGAGCTTTCAACCTGCAAGGTGTGGCCAGCCCGGCCAGGGATCACCCTTGTTGCCGCGGGGCTAAATCGCGATGGCGACGACCAGGTTGGCAGTGAAGATCTAGAACTGCTGCTGGTGGACACGGCCACGTCCAGGGTAATTGCCCGCCGCCTGGAAGAGGATCGTCTCGGCTACGATGCTATCCAGGTTGGCAAGCTCACATTTGATACAGCACCCTATAAGCTCAACGACGACGTACTCGCCTTTGGCTTGAGAATTGGCCGCCATAACAACTCGGGTGGGTATCCCTTTTCACAGACATCCCTGACACTTTACATCGCGGGAAAAAGCGGACTTGAGCCTGTATTGGAGGATCTGTTGGTCGAATCTTTTTCTGGCGAAACAGACGCTGTTTGCAAGGGAAGATATGAGGAATCGGTCGCTACGCTTGCCTTGGGAAGCGCAACATCACATGGGCTGCATTCATTGGCTGTGACCCAGCACATCTCTACCTATCGTGAGGTCATGGGCACATCAAATACGTGTATGCCTGAGGATGAGAAAACAGCCCAGCACCGATATACGCTGACTTTTGACGGGCATCATTACCCCGTCCCACGTGAATTAAAGGCTCTGACACCGTAAAGGCGGGGCCAGAGGCGATGGATGTCAAGGAAAGCAGTAGAAACAGCGTACTAACTCGTCTTTCGTTACTTTGGTCGGCGCTATGAAGCATACAGCAGAGGCTAGCAGGAGGTGAGAGCATGACACCTCTATGTCTGTGCTTTATTTTGCAAGCGCGGCGGATGGATTGTCGTATCGACGCCGTGCCTCTGCAAGCATCGAAAGACTCAACTTGCGGACCTCAATCTTGCTCTGCTCGATATGCGCGCGCAGCATTCGCAACGCTTCATCCCGTTTACGGGAGAGCAATACCCTAAGAATACTGGCGTGCTCATTGTAAGTCTCTTCAATGCGGGCACGCTGAGTGAAGTCCAGACGGCGAACGATGCGTATATGTTCCGTGACCTCTCGGTGTAATCGCAGCATTTCACGGTTGCCGGCTGCCGCAACCAAGCCATTGTGAAAGGCTTCATCAAGTCCAGCCACTGTCTGCATGTCAGACTGACGTCTGTCTACCGGGACAGTCCATACCTGCCAGAGATCTTCCAGTAACTCCGTTAAATCAGGCAGGCTGCAAAGGCGCTCTACTGCCGCGGACTCCAGCACGATACGCAGATCATACAGCTCATCGATACGAGTAAAATCCAATGGCTTGACCATCCAGCCACGACGAAACTCTACATCAAGATACCCTTCACGCTGGAGCCTATAGAGAGCGTCGCGTACCGGTGTTCGCGACACCTGATAGCGCTCGGCTAGCTGAGTCTCAGTGAAGCGATCATGAGGGAGCAGATAGAAATCAAAAATCTCCTGCTTGATTCTGATATAGATCTGCTCAGCCAGTGCGTTACTTTGGAACTGGGTCATAAGCTATCCGCGGGATTCCAATGTACCTAGATCAATACTGACGTGGGCTGCTACGACCTTCCAGGCTCCGTCGAGCCGCATCCATGTTTGCATCTGGCGCCCCACATGCAAGGTAACGCCATCACTGAATTCGGTGCTGACCGTAGCGCAGCTCTCACCAAAGGTTGTGATGACGGTATTATACAAGCGCCTGCCTGGCCCTACCGGTTGGCAGACCCGCCGATAATCGGCAATAGCCTGACTGCCATAAAGATTTTCGGCAACGCCGAAGCGCACGGTATATGGGGACTCCCAGAAATACGCATCAAGCGTTTCCAGTTCATTGGCGACCAGCGCACGTTCATAGTCTTTGAAGGCAGCCGTCACCGAAGCCACTACGCTAGGGAGGTTGATTACGGAAACCGAAGTCATGGTCTATCCTCTTGCAGAGCGGCCTCCAGGGCCGTCAGATGTGCAGTACGGCCGACAATGCCCCCCTGAGCGACGATCATTTCCAGCGTGGATCGCTTGAATGCGGGGAAATAGCTTTCTGTCGCCTCTTCAATCAACAGGCAGCGATACCCGCGGTCATTGGCCTCACGCATGCTGGTTTGAACACACACTTCAGTGGTAACACCGGCAAATAGCAGATGGCTGATGCCACGTGCCTGAAGACGTTCATGCAGGCCGGTCGCGTAAAACATGCCCTTGCCGGGTTTATCGATCACCCACTCGCCTTCGGCCGGTGCGACATCGGCAACGATCTGGTTTCCGGGTTCGCCACGTACCAAAATACGCCCCATCGGACCTGGATCGCCAATACGCAAGCCTGGCAGGCCGTGTGCGTATTTGGCATCCGGGCAATCGGACAAGTCTGGAAGATGTGACTCTCGAGTATGGATAGCCAACATGCTCTGTTGACGAGCCAGTTCGAGCAGGCGCCGAACAGCCGGAACGATCGCCTTCAGTGGCGTCACGTCATTGCCCAGCGCAGCACCAAAACCACCCTGCTCGATGAAGTCACGCTGCATGTCGATTACGACCAGCGCGGTATTGGCCGGCTCGAAGCTGAAATCATTAGGATTAGCCGTAACCCGAATCATATAGCCTCCGTCTGGGCATTGCCGCCGGCCATGTAGTGTCCCAATACGGTCCTGTCTGCCTGGGCTATATCGGTCTCGAACCCAATATGCCCGTCGTGCATCACCAGGATGCGATCAGACAGCTCAAGTAGTTCATCCAGGTCCTCGCTTAACAGCAGGACCGCCGCGCCTGCATTTCGGGCCTCGACGATCCGTCTGTGAATCAAGGCAGCCGAGGCGAAATCCAGCCCAAAAACCGGGTTGGATACGATCAGTACCGATACACCCTCGGTCAGTTCGCGGGCGAGTACGGCGCGCTGAACATTACCACCGGAAAGCGTACCGATGGGGCGTTCGGGATCAGCTGGACGTACCTGGAAGCGCTCGATAAGAGCCTTGGCCTGTGTACGAATCGCTCGGCGGTCGATGCGCCAGCCCTGACGGCACAGTGGCGCCTGGTCAAAGTTGCGCAGGGCCAGATTCTCCGCCACGCTCATGTTGGCAATGCACGCATTGCGCAGCGGCTCTTCCGGCAGACTGTAAACATGCATGTGCTGCATCTCGCGGCGGCTAGCACGATAGGGATTACCGTTTACGCGGACTTCACCCCCGCTGGCCTTGCGCTGACCGAGCAAGGCTTCAGTAAGCTCACGTTGACCATTGCCGGAAATCCCCGCGATTCCTACGATTTCTCCCGGCCGTACGGCCAGCGAAAGCCCGCTGACCGCAAGTGTACCCTTGTCACCCGGCACATCGAGCTTTTGGACCTCCAATCGCGGAGCGCTGTTTGCTACGGCAGGTCGCTCAAGCGCAACCGTACGGGTATCCGCCTCACCCATCATCCATATCGCCAGCGACTCAGGTGACGTCGCAGAAACAGCGGTGCTACCGACCAGGCGGCCTTTTCGCAGCACCGTCACATCATCGGCAAAGGCGGTTACTTCACGAAATTTATGGGTAATCATCAACACCGAGATCTCGCCCCGGTGTGCCATGTCATGCATGAGCCCCAGCACCTCATCGGCCTCCTGTGGCGTCAGCACTGATGTCGGCTCATCGAGAATGATGAAGTGCCGTTCCAAATACAGCTGCTTGAGAATTTCGAGCTTTTGTTTTTCGCCGGCTGCCAGGCTGCTAACGGGACGGTCCAGATCGAGCCGGAACGGCATACGTGCCATGAAGACCGCGAGACGCTCACGCTCCTGCGACCAGTCGATACGCCAACCCAGGTCGTTCCGTGACAGCACCAGGTTCTCCGCGACGCTGAGTCCCGGCGCCACGGTAAAGTGCTGGTAGACCATCCCGATCCCCAGCGCATGGGAGTCTATGGGCGTGCGAATCTGCCGCTCTCGGTCGTTCACGACAATCGCGCCCTCATCGAGCGGACCGTAACCGACAATTCCCTTGACCAGGGTGCTCTTGCCGGCACCGTTTTCGCCCAGCAGGGCATGCACGCTTCCCGCCCTGACCTTAAGCGATACGTCCGCCAGGGCGCGCAAGCTGCCAAAGGATTTGCCGGCACCGATAATTTCCATGCTCAGGGCACGCATGGATCAGGCCCGTCCCAGCACATCGAGTAGCATCGACGAATTGCCGACAGCGCCAAAGACCCCGCCCTGCATCTTGATCATGTTAAGCGCTGCCAAATGGTTGCCGTGATCCGTTGCACCGCAGCAGTCCTCGAGGAGGATGCACTCGAAGCCACGGTCGTTACCCTCGCGCATGGTGGTATGGACACAGACATCGGTCGTGATCCCTGTAAGAACCAAGTTGTCGATTCCGTGGTTACGCAAGACGAGCTCAAGATCCGTCGCATAGAAGGATCCCTTGCCGGGCTTATCGATGATGATCTCGCCTGGCAGCGGTGCCAGCTCCGGAATGATCTCCCATCCCGGCTCGCCGCGTACCAGAATGCGTCCACAGGGTCCGTCATCGCCAATGCCGGCGCCGATACGCTGCGACCGCCAGCGCTTGTTGGCGGGCAAATCGGCTAGATCGGGGCGGTGGCCTTCGCGGGTATGGATGATGGGAAATCCCTGTGCCCGCATGACCTCGAGGACGCGCTTTATGGGTTCAATCGGTGCGCGGGTCAGCGAAAGGTCATACCCCATGGTATCGACATAGCCGCCGACACCACAGAAGTCGGTTTGCATGTCGATGATCACCAGGGCGGTGTTGGCCGGATCGAGCCGACCGTCATAGGGCCAGGGATAAGGCGCTGAGGCGAGATGACGTAGATTCATGGGATCATTCCTGGGTAGAGGGGGTGAATAGGCGTTCCGGGGCGGGAAGCCCGCAGGAGGTCCCATCGGTGTGGATGACTTCACTCTCCCAGGGCAGCCGGTAACGGCCCGCCGCCAGGTCATGCATATAGGTGTAGGGGCAATCCTGCGCGCCACCCTTGACGGCAGAATAGCCGCGATGGCCAAACTGATAGATGTTGTTTTCTACGCCCCAGTGCAGGCGGGCTTCACGCACCAGGTCCGGACGCATTTCGCAGCAGACGATCTCGTCGGCGCGCCCACCTCCCTGGTTCATGATGCCGCCGTCAAAATCGACGAACATGGCTTCGCCCATCGAATCGAATGTGCCATCGGAGCCGCACATACACACACTGGCGGTTTGCATTAAGTTGCAGAAGGCATTCGCCTGATTGGTAATCTGCCAGGCATGGCGAATCGGTGCGGTATAACCGGCAGTCCGGATCATGATTTCGGCCCCCTTATAGGCGCACTCACGTGCCATTTCTGGGAACATGCCGTCGTGACAGATGATCAGTGCCAGCCTGCTGCCACGGGGACCTTCACAGACAGGAATTCCCTGGTCGCCCGGCTCCCAGGGTTCAACCGGCACCCACGGATGCATTTTGCGGTAATACAGGCGGATCTCACCGGTGTCGTCGACAATGATTCCACTGTTGAACGGATTGCCCCTGGGATTGGCCTCCATGATGGAAAAGCAGCCCCAGATCCTATTGTCTACGCAGGCCTGGCGCAGCGCGGCCACTTCCGGACCATCTAGAGAGCACAGGATTTCGGGCGAGGTATCCATGGACAGCCCGTGCAGGGAGTACTCCGGGAAGACGATCAGATCCATGCTAGGCATGCCGCGCCGGGCTTTACCGACCATTTCCACGACCCTTTGGGTCTGCGTCCACAGCGCTTCACGGGTATGCGGATCCGGCAGCGACAGTTGAGCCAGACCGATCACGACACCATTAGGCGACTTATTCAAACCACCAAGTCCACTGGACATGAGCATTAACCTCTATCGGGTGAGACTGAGTTCGCCAGGGGCGCCAGTCAGGGTGCGGTTAGGTTGGCAGGTGATAAACATCACTAGCAGTGTTAGGGCATAAGGTGCGGCGGCAAACAGGTAATACCCTGTATTGATACCCACCGCCTGCAGGGCGGGGCCGATGGCACCGGCAGCACCAAATAGCAACGAGGCCCAAAGGCAGTTCAGGGGTTGCCAGCGGGCAAAGATCACCAGGGCAACGGCCATCAGTCCCTGGCCACTAGAGAGCCCCTCGTTCCAGCTTCCCGGGTAGTACAGTGACAGATAGGCCCCGCCGACGCCCGCAAGAAAGCCGCCTATGGACGTTGCCCAGATGCGTACCTTGATTGGGCGGTAGCCAAGGGCCTGGGCCGACTCTACATGATCACCGACCAGGCGCAGCATCAGGCCCCAGCGTGTACTGCGCAGCCCCCAGTGCAGCAAGATGGCGAGGGCAACGCCCAAGAAAAACAGCACGTTGATATTGAGCGCCGAGCGCACCCGTTCATCGGCACTCCATTGCCCCAGCGAAAACGAAGGCAGCATGGGTGCCTGCGGTTGGATGAAGGCTTTGCCAAGAAAGAAGGCAAGGCCCGTTCCGAGCAGAATGAGGGCGATACCAAAGGCGATATCGTTGACCCTGGGCAGCGAGCAGACAATGCCGTGCAGGAGTCCCAGGGCCAAGCCGGTACTGCCGGCTGCCAGTACGCCCAGCCAGGGTGAGCCAGAGAGATAGGACACGGCATAACCAGTCATGGCGCCGGCCACCAGAATTCCTTCCAGACCCAGGTTGATACGCCCGCCCTTTTCGGTCAGGCATTCACCTAGGCTGACGAACAGGAACGGCGTTCCTACCCGGACGGCACCTGCCAGCAGAGCCAGCAGGAATGTCAGCCAATCAATATTAGCCATGGCTGGGCACTCCTGCGGCCGAGGACGCCGATTTCTCAAGCAGTCGCAGGCGCCAACCCGTGATGCGTTTGCTCAAGGCTTCCCAGGCCAGCAAGTTAGTAAACAGAATGCCCTCGAGAATCAGCGTGGTCGCATCGGGCAGATCCAGGCGGCGCTGTAGCAGGCTGCCGCTCGCTTCCACACCACCCAATAGTGTTGCGCACACGATGATCGCAACTGGGTTATGCCGGGCGGCAAAGGCAACCAGGATTCCACTAGTGCCATAACCGGCGATCAGCGCGGCGTTCGCGCTACCCTGTACGGCCGCAACCTCGAACATACCTGCCAGACCCGCGGCCGCACCACCCAGCAGGCAGGTCATCAAGACCAGACGGTCAACCGGCAGGCCAAGCATACGAGCAGTTCGAACATTGCCGCCCACGATGCCTAATGAAAATCCGCTGACGCTGTGGCGCAACAGGATGTAAGCCAACAGGCAGGCGATAACACCCGCCACAAGCCCCCAATGCACCGCGAAGGCGTCGCTGACGGTGCCGATGAGATAAGTATCATCGAGCGGTACGGTCGAGGGCTTGTTCAGACTGCCCGGATCGCGCAACGGTCCTTCGACCAACTGCCGGAACAGTGCAATGCCGATATAGGAAAGCAGCAGGCTGCCAATCGTCTCGTTGAGACCACGCTTCTGACGCATCCAGCCGGAGAGGCCGATCCACAGGCCGCCGACCAGCATGGCCGCCAGCCCCATCAGCGCTAGCATCAGCATGGAGGGCAGCGCCGGCAGCCACAGCGGTAGTACCGCAGCGGCCAGGCCACCAAGTACCAGCGCCCCTTCCCCGCCGATGATGATCAGCCCGGCCCGGGCCGGCAGTGCGACGCAAAGCGAGGTCAGCATCAGGGGCGCAGCTCGCTGGAGTGTATTTTCCCAGGCGAAGGAAGAGCCGAACGCGCCTTCAATCACCAGGGCCCCCGCCTCCAGCGCCGGCTTGTTCTGCACGGCGAGAAACAACAGGAACAGCACACAAGACGCCAGTACAGCAAGCAGCGTGGGCAGGCCTGGCAGTGCCTTGGCCGCCAGGCTTCGTACCTTGTTATCAAGGCTACTCATATAACAAGCCTCAGATCTGACCCTGGACGCCTTCGACCAGATAACTCATGCGCTCGAGCACGACATCGGTCTGACGTTGACTGGTACCGTCCGCAATCACGACGTTGCCCCTGTTGTCCTTGATGGGACCCTTAAAGATTACAAATCCTCCTTCGAGCATTTGCCCCTTGATGGTATCGGCTTGCTGTTTGGCTGCTTCGCTCACCTTGGGACCGTACGCTGAGGTCTTTACGAAGCCTTCCTTGAGGCCGCCGCGCATGAAGTTGATCATCGACTTGCCGCTTTGCGCCGCCTCGACATGGGCACGGTAAGGTGTTTCCCAGTTCCATTCGGCACCGGTGAGGTAGCCCTTCGGCGCCAGGGCTGCCTGACTGGCATGATAGCCGCAGGTCATTGCGCCACGCTTTTCAGCGGTTTCCACAATGACCTTGGGTCCGTCCACGTGACAGGTCAGTACATCGCATCCTTGGTCGATAAGACTGTTGGTCGCCTCGGCTTCCTTGACCGGTAGCGACCAATCACCAGTAAAGATCACCGTCACCGTAATGCTTGGGTCCACCGAGCGCGCACCCAAGGTAAAGGCATTAAGGTTACGCAACACCTGAGGCACTGGTTTGGCTGCAACAAAGCCAAGCTTCTTAGACTGGCTCATATGGCCCGACACAACGCCGTTCAGGTATTGACCTTCATCGATATAGCCGAAGAAGCTGCCAGCATTCACCGGATCCTTGCCTTCCTGCCAGAGCCCGCCGCAATGGGCGAACCGGACATCTGGGTACTTCTTGGCGACCTTGACGACATGCGGATCGAAATAGCCAAAGGAGGTAGGAAAAATCAGCGTGGCACCGTCCTGGCGAATCATTGCCTCCATCGATTTTTGTACCGCGACGGTCTCAGGTACGTTCTCCTCTTCGATCACCTTCACGTTGGGCAGCGTCTTGATGATGGCTGCGGCCTGGGCATGCGCCTGGTTGTAACCGAAATCGTCCCGGGCACCCACGTAGATGAAGCCAACAATCAGTGGCTTGTCTGCGGCCCGAGCCAAGCTGAGGGGCAGCGCGGCACTAAGACCGATCAGTCCGGCCAGCTTGATGAAGTCGCGACGGTCAAATGAGTTCATGGCGGTATCCTTAAGAGAAAGAGATCAAAGCGATGCGCGGTACGCGCGCCAGCCGTTGAATCGGGAGATATCTTCTGCGCCGACCAAGCCTACCGGCTCGCAGATAAAGCCTTTCACCCAGCGCCCATCCACCAGTTCTACCGAGCCGATGCCTAGTGGAGCAGGAATAGCGGCGACAAAGGCGCCGAAATGGCGTAGCGGCATGGTCCACACCTCAAGCTCAATGGCGACGCCTTGCTCGGTGACTCTGACAAGGCCGGGCTTGGCCGGCTCGGTATTGGCTAGTGCATAGAGACGATAATCCACACTGGTCGTGGTACACGCCACACGCCGCGCCCCGCTTTCAAGCAGTTGCCAATTAAGCGGCTGTCCCCAGAGGTGAGCACCGACTACCGCAACGTCAATGCTGGGCTCGGTACTGTCCAGGGGGGCCAGGGCTATTTCATCGCTCTGATTTTCACCACCAAAGAGGGGCTGCCAGCTTGCGGCCGTTTCGGCCAGGTAATGATCGGAGCCTGCCGGACCAATCAATGTAATCCCGGCGGGCAAGCCGTCCTGCCTAGGCACAGCGGGTAAGGCAAAGGCCGCCATGTCCATGAGATTGACAAAGTTGGTGTAATAACCCAGGCGGGTATTGCTCTGGAATGGATCAGCCAAGACTTGTTCTATGGTCGGCAAGCAGGGCGCCGTAGGAACAAGCAGTAGATCAATGCCGGCCAAAAGTTGTTTAGCCTGGTGTGTTAACTCTTTCAAACGATACAGAGCGTTAAAGGTATCAACAGCCGAATAACGGCCCGCTTCAGCCAATATGGCTCTTACCACAGGATGAATGACGTCTGGCTGATCTGTGTACAACTGCCCTACCGCAGCGCGCCTTTCGGCGACCCAAGGCCCTTGGTAGAGCAGCGCTGCAGCCTCTGTAAACACATCGAAAGGAACCGTAGACAGCGTAACACTTGGGTCCTGGCGCAACCGCTCAAGACTCTGGGCAAAGGCTTCTGCCGCCTGGTTATCACCAAAGAACTCAAGCTCGGCCGGCACGGCGACCCTGCGCTGCCGACGCTGGATGGGCCGCATCGGCACTGATCGAGAGAAGGCATCCTCAGGATCGTAATGAGCCACTATCCTTGCGACCTGCCAGGCACTGGCCGCATCGGCAGCAAAAATTGAAATACTATCGATGCTGCGGCAGGCAGGTACCAGTCCTCGGCTACTGAGCAACCCAAGGCTTGGCTTGAGGCCTACTATTGCATTGAATCCTGCCGGTATTCGTCCAGAGCCAGCCGTGTCGGTCCCCAGGGCAAACGCGACGTATCCCAGCGCAACGGCTACAGCCGAGCCCGAGCTGGACCCACCGGATACATAATCTTCATCAACTGCGTTGCGAACAATGCCATAGGGCGAACGGACGCCCACCAGGCCTGTCGCGAACTGGTCAAGGTTGGTCTTGCCTACCAGGATGGCGCCTGCATCTAACAGACGCTGCACGACAGAGGCATTGTTCTGGGCCTCATAGCTGAACTCGGGACAGGCGGCCGTGGTGGGAAGCCCTGCTACGTCAATATTGTCTTTTACCGCAAAGGGGATACCGTAAAGGGGCAGCGTTTCCCAAAGTGCTTCTCCCAACCGACTTGCCTGTTGCTCAAGCTCAAAGGCTCGTGCCAGGAGCTGCTCGGGCGAGACGCGATAGATCCATGTCTCTGGTCGCTCTCCCGCCAGGATTGCAGCAGATAAGGCGCGTACGGTTTGACTAGGGGTTGTCTCACCCGTTAAGTAACGCCGAGTCAGCTGGTTAATCGCATAAGCACTCATAGAGTTCATTCTTGTATACAAGTTTGAATTTCTACATAGCAGGCTTTGTGCCAGTGTTCATGAGGTAACCTAAAGCAGCATGGACGCAGTACTATCTAGCGCGTAGCGGGTATTTGGGTACACCGATGTAACGCATCGTATGCACTAGCAAAGCGCATAAAGCATAAGTTGTGCGCTATTACAGGGATGGCTTGACTGAGCTACCGAAGAACGCTCTTATCAATTTCAGGTTGGCTCATCAGGATGAAATGGAGTAGAGACGGCCAGAAACGTACCTGCTGTCTGCATTCGAAAATACCGCTGACCAGACAGGGACAAGCTTAGGTCAGAAAATCATAACGCTAATTGAGGTCAGTCTTTTAACCAGAGGATGATCAGCTATCGGGCTGACTGGGCAGAACAGTGTTTACTGGAGCAATCACATAGCGCGTGCTGCGCCCGCCGCCAGGCAAACGAACAATACAGCCCCTGCTCAGGAGATCGCTCAAGTGGCGCGTGGCCGTAGCCTTGGAGACCTGCGCCACGGCCTTGTATTGAGCCGCACTAATGCCCTCCTCGAATCCACGCGTACCACCATCAAGCAACCGATTAAGCACCTTTATCTGCTCGGTCGATAGTTCATCGGTGCGGTGGCTGTGCCAGAACCGGGCCTTTGCCAGCACACGATCAATGCGCGCCATTGCCTGTTCCAGGCTTTGCAGGAGCGTTTGCAGGAACCACGCCAGCCAAGCGGTGATGTCCAGCGTACCCTTCTGGCTGGATTCAAGGATCCTGTAGTACTCATTACGGTTATCAAGAATGCTTGCCGACATGGTGTATAAACGGATTGACTGCTGCTCACCCTGGGCAAGCGCCAGATCGGTAAGCGCACGGGTAAGCCGGCCATTGCCATCGTCGAAGGGATGCAGGGTTACAAACCAGAAATGGGCTATGCCAGCGCGCAGCAACGGATCAAGGCCCGGCTCCTGACGACTACGCTCGAACCAGTCAATAAAAAGGTCCATCTGGTGTTCAAGACCTGCCCGGGGCGGCGCTTCAAAATGCACGGTCGGCTGGTCGAGCCGGCCCGAGACCACCTGCATCGGTTCGTCACCACGCAGTGCACCAATACGAATATGTACACCCCAAAATAACGCGTCCTCGGGAAAAAGCCATCGGTGCCACTGGTACAGTCGAGCCAGTGTAAGGGGCTGGGCCCTATTGCCTGTGGCATCGAGCAACAACTCAGCCAGGCCTTCACTGCGTGAGCTGGGTTTACCGGTATCGGCAAGGCCCAGGCGACGTGCAAGAGATGAGCGTACCGAGCCTACATTGATTTGCTCCCCCTCTATCGCCGAAGAAGTCACGATATTGTGCAGTAAGGTATCCAGATTGTTTTGAAGCCCGGTGTAGTTTTCGACTGTAGAGGACATACCAAGCAATCGTCCTTGCGCCTGGTTGCAGGCTCGTAAAAGCTGAACCAGATCGTTTTCCTGCCAGGTGAAAGCGGGCCACTCCGGTTGCTGCCAGATCCAGTTCAGGGACTGCATATAGGTGCCTCGGTACGACGAGCCAAATACACTACTCAATCGGCTCTTTAGATGAGCCGATTATACAATTTAATCGGCTCATCGGTTACAAAAATTCTTAGTAGATCCCATTGATGGATAACGGGCGCGAAGGTCAAGTTGAAGATCGTCCCTGGGAATTTCAACATACCTGGCTTGAGATTTTGAACGGCACCATTACCGCCCAGGTTACCCAGGGTGTCTTGATCTACAGCTTTAACTATACGAGTGAGCGCACAGGGAAAACTATTGATCTGTCAAAGCAGACCTATCCAGATGAAAGCGGAAAATGCACCTGGCAATAGGCGAAAAGCCTACCCTGCATGTCGGCTACAGCAATAGGCGTATTGGGAGTCTAGTCGTTAAGGCCTTCCGTACACAGCCAGGCAGGTTCGCTGCCTCTATCACTGCTTAAGGCAGTGCTTAACGAAGCTATTGGGGCGTTCCTTGTCTCTCGAACATACGAGGGTCAAAGGTGAAGTTATAGACTTCTAATACTTTGATCAGGCGTGCCTCTGGGTGAAATGGATTTATCACCACGTTACGCTCCAATGGCAAGATAGCCGAAGGAACAATCAATCCCAGGTGTGAGCGGCTTTGCAGCCAGCGAGTACCAAAGTCCATGCTGGGGCGATCATAGGGGATGCTATTCCAGCCAGTGGGCAGTAATTCGTTCTCAAGTTCGAGATACAGACCTTTGTCTTCAGGCAGCTCAAACTCCGTGATTTTCATCCCTTCTACAGGCTCGCCATTGATATGAACAAAAGTTTCCAGGCTACAAATGGCCGGTGTAAGCCCCATATACACGGCAGGGGTACGCGGGTGGTTCCATCTGCCACCGGCAATAGCTGCCCCCATTCCTGTTAGGTCCGTTGCACGTCTTTCTTTTGCTACTCTCCACGCACGCATCAGGCCACACCGCCCCACTCAAGGGCATTTAGCACACGACGAACCTGCATGGCACCAATTTCCGTCTCGCAAAGCACAATCGGCGTTGCATTACCAAGCGCCTGGTTGGGCCGTGCCATCCACTGTGCAGCCACCTCTCTGCTGCCAAAGATCTCTTCGGCCTGGTGGGAAATAGCCGCTATTCGATCCAGCCGCTCCGACGCTACCGTATCAAGAGGCTTTTTTTCCCGCATTCGTCGCTCAAATGTAGAAAGCGAAAGGCCCAGCACACCTGCAATGATTTCCTCTGAAACACCAAAGGTCTGGCTCATGGCTCGGCCAAGCACCGCAGGAAAGCCCGCCTTGATTTGAACAAGCCGTTCGGACTCATTCAAGGCATCACGTTGAATACTAAAATCCCAGAACATGGCAGAAGATACTTCAGTCTTTTTAGGCAGACGCCGCTCGGTGGTTGTGATGTTCATAGTGGTCGATCTCGTCTACGTCAGATGACGTAAATATATCGTCAAATGAAGTATAGATCCATCATGTGGATACCACAAAAGACATGTGTTTCATGAGGCAAGGAATGCCAGGTCTCGGTGTATGCCGAGAACGGTATAGTAAGTCTGTCGTTCACCGCGCCACTGAACTCGGCGCTGCCTGATTTAAGGCCCTTGCCAACAAGACAACATGTACCAGCAGCGCCGCTCTATGCATAGCGCTCCTGGCCTGCCTGCTTAATACACAGTGCCCACCGTCCTGTGCCTCTAGTGTCATAACCGCGACGAGAAACATCAGTGCTTTGTGCAAATGACGCCTCGTTCCCTTCATAGACGGCTCGCCCTTGCATAATGGAAAAGTCGTGGGAAAAAAGAAGGTGCGCTAATCAGAGATGCACATCCTATACATCCTCGACATCAAGGATGTTAAGACCTAAAGGAGTACAAATGAGCACTACTGACCGTTCGCTGGATATCATTTCCATGCCTGTCATCTCAAATCATCATCTGGATGATGTCACAGCCAGCCGTCTCTTGAGCGAGGGTGATGATAACCCATGGTGCCTATGTGCAACCTATCAAACAGGCATGATCCTGGAGCTTGGGGATGTTGACCTTGAGAAAGAGATCCCTCGTTGCCTAATTGATCTTAGGCACTGGCTTCAGGATCGCAATTTTCCCATGTGGGTTATGCTGGAGCCGGCAGGTGTAGTTCACCCCGATCTTCCACTATACGATTGGTAGACTTCAGGCTTAGGGGAGCCATCATGAACCGGGAGCTTAAGGCGCTTCGCGCCAAGTGGGCGGCTGATGCAGCTACAGCTGAGGAGGTGGCTCGCTGTCTTGAGCTTGAACGTCGGGTCGAGGTTGCAGGCAATATCCGTTTCGTACTCGGCTTTGCGGCTGTGCTTGCTACAGCGCTCGGCCTTATCGGCCTTGTCGTCTCCAATGTCTATCCTGTCGAAGGCTCTCTGGCGACCTGGCAGAACGCTGGACTCACGGGTGGCCTACTGGGCCTGATCGCAGGAACATATGTCGTGATCAGAGGAGCAGAATAGGCATCATGCCCAATTAATCAATCTCTAATCATGCCACTCAGAGCTCTCAATCAGTCGGGCGAAAGCATACAGGCGTTCGATCTGAGCCCAGTGGAGTGGGCGATGCTAAAAGCCACAACCAAGGCGGCCAGGTTGGTCATGCCCTGTTGCGGTGCTGACGCCATACTTAAAACATCCAGACGTGGCACTCAGTTCTTTGCGCACAAGAAACAGGGCGACTGCACCTCAGCTCCCGAATCCGAGCAACACCTGCGGCTCAAGGCGCTTGTTGTTAAGCTCATCCGAAAACATGGATGGACTGCTGCTACAGAAGTAGATGGCGAGACGCCCAGCGGAGAACCTTGGGTCGCTGATGTACTGGCAACAAAAGGTACACGAAGGGTGGCTGTAGAGGTGCAGTGGTCTTCCCAAGTTGACGAGACGAGCCTATACCGACAACAGCGCTATCTTGAGTCCGATGTACGTGGCCTGTGGCTGATGCATCAGGCAAACTTTCCCATTTCGAAAGCGTTTCCGGCTGTATGCGTGGACGAGCTGGCGGATGGTAATTTCTTGGCCTTGCTGGCGCACGATCAATCCACGCGATATGGCCAGCGCAGACGTAGCCGGAGAGAGGACTGGGAAGAGCAGCTGCCCATTGAGCAGGTCATTGAGGCTGCGTTTACGAAAAGATTTTGGTATGGCCTTCTAAGACCAGGTGCCGAGGTCAATGTCGAAGTCTTTGGAGGGCGAGACCAATGCTGGCGCTGCGGCAAATGGACGGGCGTGGTCAGCTACTTTCAGCTTGTACCTCGTTCAGACAACGCAAGGCCATGCATAGTCAGCCTTGAGGAGCTGGCTGGACAGGAAGATCTTTTGCTCGAGCTGCTTTATCGACATCCTGCTGCAGTGCATATCGGGCCTATCCGTGTTCGGTATAGCGCCAAGGCCAAGGCATCTTATCTGGCCAATGGCTGTTTGCACTGTGATGCTCTACAGGGCCGGTTCTTTGTCCATAAACATGAACAGAAGCAGACGTTCTTCCGACACAGGATCGTACCCAGTCGGAAACTTCTGGACTTGGTGAATACACACAGAATGTGTCGCTGGCATGTTGCAGGCGAAGCCGACGGCTAAGGTCGGCTCACCTCCGGGGTGATCAGCCAAGAATCAGCCCGCTGACGCGGTCGATGGCACAGGCTGAACTGCACCCGTCGCGTTTGGATCCTTGGCCCCCTCCTCGTCCTGCATCTGCAGACGACGCATCACCGAAAGGAAGGCTTCCATGGGCTGTGCCCCACCCAACAGGATGCGCTGCCCGGTCTTGTTATCCACGACAAAGGTGGCCGGCGTGCCATTGGCGCCGTTGCTCTTGGCCAGCGCCACTGACTGCTGGAGCTTGTCCATGTGCCGGCGCTCGGTCATGCACTGCTTGAAGGCCTGTGGACCTGCTCCCAGTTTGGTTGCCAGGCCATTGAGGTCTACCTCTTGCCCGGGCTGCTTGTAGAGCTGATCCAGCATCACCCAGAACGCCTGATTGCCCTTTACCTCGGAGACACATTCCAGGGCATGGGCCTGCACCTGTGAGGTGGATGAGAGGATAGGCATGTTCTTGTATTCCCAGTTCACGGTACCGCCTGATGAGTCCACAATCTGCTTGGGCGTTTCATGAAAGCGCTTGCAGTAGCCACACTGCGTGTCAGCGAATTCCACCAGCGTAAAACGGGCCTTGGTGCTGCCATAGATGTGCTGGCCTGCCTTGCGCCCTTCCAGGCTGTCAGACGCCGCCTGATAGCCCTCAAACATCTGCTGGCGCGCCTGATCGGCTTCACGGATACGGATATCCGCCAGAGTGGTCTCGATCGAGGCCTGCAAGCGCTCGGGCGAGGTAGCTGACTGTACGGTTTGCGCCAGTTCATCCATTCTCTTTTGCGTCTGGTGAGACTGATAAAACATACCGCCCGCAACTGTTGCGCACGTTACAGCAAGCGCAATGACTACAAGTTTGTTCGAATTCTTGTCACTCATTTTAAAACCTCCGTTTTAATATATGGTGGCGCTTTGATGTAACTTTGCTATACATAAAGAACAGACATTGGCGTAATTACTCGTGACCACACTTACCAAACTATGTGTTCTAGGCGCTAAGCAAATGTAACAAATAATTACAAGCGTTCAGGTCGTGAGAAATGCGTCGCAAAGCCTTGGCAGAATATTAATAACAAGAATCAGATAGCATCCCATCGCATATCCTGCTGCGCCCGTTCCCAGTAATCCGCTAATTGAACTTCCAATACCTTTCTGACAGCACCTGCCAAGATCAGCGCCCAGCTGTTTGCCCTGAAGAAAACCCCATGCTCCCATTACAACGCAATTAAACAGTGAGCAGGCCAGGAAGAGATCAGAAAATGATCGACTTATATCCAGCCAATAAACCGTACCACAGGTTAAAGCGGTTAAGGCAAACATAAGCGATGGGATAATCGATTTATTTTGAAACCGCATGAATGTCTTCCTTGCCAGCCACTGGCGAATAGATTGGGAAGGAAAAAACATTGGCTTTGTATCCCTGTTGGACAGGAATTGCGACCAGCCAGCCATTAGGCAGGAGTTCAAGTAGCGATTGAAAGACAGCCGTATCAAGACAATCAACTGGGTGCCCCGTCATATCAAGCAGTGATCGGGTAAGTTTGTGTCGTGGCTTGAGTTCAACTATATCTGGGCGGCCATTGGCAAGATGGGACTGGACAAATGAGAAAGTAGGAAAGCTGCCGGATAAATGCGACGAGTAAGCACACAGCAAGGAAATACGCGCCGTATCATCAACACCCTTCTGACTATGCCCATTGAAATACGAGACCAGCGCTCTTAGTTCATCCAGCTCAAGCGTAGAAAGAAGATGGTTGATTACATATCTTTTGCGAGTAGGTAGTGCCTCAAGCAAGTTTTTAGCTGCAACGTGCATAACAAGTCCCTCCGAAAGTAAACCTACTTTCATGGTACAGGGAAATCTCAGAATGCAAGTCCGGCAGGACAATTAAGGAAAAACCTTGTCCTGAAATAGAATTGGAGCCGCTGGTCAGATTATTAGGTTCGCTAGATATCAGTCTGCATCCGGGAAAGTCGACCATCTGTCATTGAGTTCAGATCCCAGAAGTCCAGGCCGAAGTCTGACTCTTTACACTTTCCAATATGGTTAATATCCGGCTCGCGGTTTTTGCAAACACACCATGCGGCACGCTTTCATCCTCAAATAACCACTTCCGCAGATTAGAGTCGGTAACCAGTTCATCCTGAGGGTGTTCAAGATAAGCACAAAAGGTTGGAGAGAGTTCTATCCAATAGTGAGGAATAACGATATGGCCTGTCCTTACCTGAACACACTGGCCCTGCATTAGCTGGAAGGAATAGTTTGCCTTCCTTGATAAATACTGCACGCAGGCAGAAGAGCCATCACAATCCAGATCCCGGATGTACTCAAGATCGCAGAGTTGCAGTTCCAAGAATTGCGCGTGACGGCTGTGAACCATATCAGGCTCCTACCAGTCGACTAAACAATTAGATAGGTTCAGGATGGCACAAGAGCGGCTGTAAGTTCCTTGAGTTTCTTGATCCGACTTCTTGCCTCGGTAATCAGCAGTTGTCGGCGGCGCATGATCTCATAATCGTTTTCTGCCTCTTCGATATTCTCCTTTTCCCATGGATAGCACTTGGAAAGGGAGGCATTGCTATATCGAGTCTTTCCGGCAGGTTTGGAAATATGTTTACTTACCCAGAGCTTTTTACTAGCCTGCCCCAGTTTTAGGGAGAAGGGACTGTAATACCAGATAATGGTTAAAGTGTTTTTCAGTACACGTACGCGTGACCCCATTTTAGGAAACTGATTGTTTCGCTCCTGTTCGCGCCTGGCAACGGTCCAGAAGTACTCGCAGGTTTCCTTGGCCTGAAGAATGTTGAGGGCATTAAGTCGCTCAATCTGCTCCTCGAGCCCCGCCACCGCCTGCTCGGTCAACTCAAGGATGTCCCCTGCATTAAGATTCAGATCCGCAATGCGTGTATCACCCCACGCCAGCTCTTGAAGCTCGGCCGTTGTGTAGTGCTTTGTCATCGTTGGAACCTCGCTATTTGACATGGCAATCAATGATCTTGAGGGTCACGGTTCGTGAGGCGTAAGCAGGTACATTTTTTGTAGAGGGATACAGCGCATTGGCGTGTGGATACCCAAACCACTGTTATCTCGTTCTTATCTTATGGGATACCTGATCGTCGAAAACCGGGTCTTATAAAGATCGTCCTCAACTGGGTTGCTTCAAGGTATCCAACATACATGTGCGTTAATCCAAATTGAGGTATCCAGCCTTGGAAAGACGCATCCCTTTGATGACGTGGTATCCAACATACACGTGGGCTTAAGCGTGCCTAGGTATCCAGTCTGACGACAGCACCACTTCTAATGGATCACTATCCAACATACATGTGTGTTAGGTCCTGCGCTGGTATCCAGTCATGGTCAAGCTGTATCCCCCTGGCTACCTCGACAGCTATCCATGCATGCCGTTGTCACCGTCTACCTGCTATGAGAAGGGAGGCCTATCCCTCCCTTCTCATGTGCTCAGACCGTGACTACATCCTTGGGGAGACATCTAGAGCTGGCGCGTAGACCGGTCCCTTTTTCATCTTTAGCCAGACCGGAGTTCGCTCGTCCATAACCGTGTCATGCAGCCTTTTACGGGCGATATCGTTAGGGCAGCTGGAGCTCGTCACGGACGTGTTGTAGAAGACAACAAACGGGGTTCCACAATCGGGGCAAACCTCCAGGGAAACCTCCCGGGCGATGTAGGCAAGCGCCAGGGAATAAGCCTCGTTTATGGTAAGGATGCGTGGTAGTTTTTCGGACTGATTGTAGTGCCAGTTGATAGAGGCCAGATAAATATCATAGGCGTCTATAACATCATAGACATCAAATTCTCCGCACTTCTTGCCATTCAAAGCGGCGTAAGGAAGAATAAAAAACGCAGCGTTTTTGCGCTCCGTTGAGTTCTTGATGATGGTTTGCACACCCTTTTGAAGCTTTCCCTTGCGATCTTCGAGCGGAAGTCCAAGCTCATCCCGTAGTTTACGCAGGGTCTTTTTGCTGAGCGACGTCTCAAGCTCAATAAAGCGAGTCACAAACTTTCGCATCAGCATAGTTCTGGCAAGAGCCAGTTTGCGCCCGGCTGCCATACTTTGATAGTGAGTGGTGTTTGAGTTATCGCCTTTGTTGTCAGTCATGTCAGATTTCCAGGGAAGAGTTAAAGCACTGAAGTTGGATTCGGCTCAACGCCTCTTTAGATAGATCTGCTCTACCGATGCCGTTAATCAATTGTGAGTCAAACCTGAGTTCAAGTTTGCCGGCTGTGGTATGCGCAACCAGATGCCGGATCTGGGCATCAGATAGCTTTCTGACATATTCGATATGTTCCTTCTTTACTCCATACCGAATACGGGTCACTCCGATACTTTGCCGGTGTGAGCAAAGTTTTACCGATAGCCAGAACCTGTATGCCAGGTCCTGAAACTCATTAAGAGTTGCACTCGGTTGCGGGCTCGCAACAGGTAATATTTTTTTAAAATCTGTAATTTCATGGCTACAGGTAAAATGCAATACCACTGGATCAGCAAGTAACCTGATATTTTGCTGAGCCAATTGGGCCAGCCATGAATATTCTTTAGTCTGGATCTTGAACTCTTTGCGCGTCTCCGCGCATCCATCCATGGCGCTGCGATATAAATAGGACCAGACGTCACAATTAAGATCTGCCGTGTCCTTACAACTTACATTAGCAAAACCACTTTCGTAGTTATTGAAACTGCTCATTGCTCGCAAACTCCACCTATGACGTAGGATATGTTCTTGCATATAGCCAGTACTCTTGAACCGTAGTTTCTGGCCAGTACTTCGTTTTTTATGTTGTGGTACCTACCGATACCCAGTTCCAAGTCACCAGGAGCAGATCTGATTCTCTCGCTTAGTATGGATGCACCTGTTCTCAAGCCATTTTCAGCACTTAACAACGACTTCGGATCATTTATGCGATCGGAATTCCAGTACAGGTTTACCTGCATGATTCCAACATCAACTGATCTTGCACTTCTTAAAAGGTCAGTCAGGAGATGCTCTGCTTCTTCCAACGTTTTTGCATAATACGCTTTGGTTGCAGTTCGTATGGTATACGGCCACGGGCTTATACCTTCCGAAGAAGAATAGGCCGACTCCGCAAGTGCAACAGAGTAGAGCAGATTGACAGGCAAGTCATGCTCTCTTGCTATTTCACCAAACAGTGAATTATCAAGATCTGCATGAGCATGAGTTACGGAAAGCGCTCCGAGGGCGAATGCCAATAGTGCAACCTTTTTCATATCTTCCCCGCTTGCTAAGTTTTAGCTTTGTCTGAACTACATATCCATTTTCCACAAAAATTCCATTATGCAAGTGCCGCATTCAGAGTGACGCTAAATCTTGCGCAGAGAAGACTATTCGGCTGCGAGTCCGAATATTGCGCTCATTGGTTTTCTGTAATCAATCCCTATAGACAAACGGGCAGGTACAACTTGCGGGAGTCTATGTAATAGAGATAGCCAATATCAGGCCGATATCAGAGTGAGGGCAAACTCACTGAGATCGGAGCGATATTGCGCGAGTGAATAGCAAACATTCGTTTGAACATTTGCATAAAGCATAAGCTGGTAGAGACTACGAGCTGGGTACAGAAATAATATTGACGCTAAATGGGCTGCTTCTTTAAAGAGGCCAGCTACCTCAAGAATGAAATGTAGACTACTTTTTATGGATTGAGCAACTGTCTGGATGAAATCATTTTCACGCAGACACCAACCTTAACGATGTCATCCTCAGGGCTGCGGTCATGACACAGATCGATGCGGAACAAAAGCCAGGTCGAAAGCTTGGATTTATCAGTACGTGGCTGCTGGCTCAGCTGGTGTTTTTGGTGATCGCAGGTGTGTGGGTCGCTATCGGGACGATGGTAGGCGATGGGTATCGCATTACCAACCTCGCCCTCTTTGGCCTGTGTGCATTACCACCAACCAGTTTCCTGGCTTTGTGGGGCGTAAGGGCAGCTTTAGGAGGAAGGATTGCCAAGTTGATCTTTGGACTCATTTCAACTGCAGCAGTCATTGGGGCGGTATGGTTTTCAAAGCATGACGCTGTGCTGATGGCATCAGTGGTGTGGTTAGTCACTGCTGTGCCCTTTTTCTTGATCTCAGCGCTCGTAAAAATGATCAGAGAAAAAGAGCAGGCTTTTGCAGAGCGACGAGCTCAGCGGACGCAACAACACATCTACCGTGATGAAGAGGTCGATGAGTACGAATGGTTACAGCGACAGACATCTGCTCACCTCGAGCACTTAAGATCCAAGGTCTTGCATGCAGCTGACCCAAATTTTGTTGAGACTCCCCCTAATCCTTAAAAAGCCCGCGCTTGGCGGGCTTAACTTCATTATTCTGCAATGTCTTGTGGGTGAAAGCTTCTAGCAAGCCTTGCAGGATGTTGTAACAGACTGGAAGCAAGCTCTCTGTTAGTAGCCGCGGCTTCAATGCTGTCATAGGATCGATCAAGCGCTTTACTGAACAGCTCTTGATCTTCCCGAGGGAGATCCTCAAATCTTTCGTGTCCTCTTGCGGTTGCTATTGACTGCTTGTCCTCAGCTATACGCTCCGCTCTAAGTTGTCCATTGTTGACATCATCCAATCTTTGACCAACAAAACCAGCAGCCTTTAATACGGGGCTAGGAAGAGGAATATTGCCTAACTGCTCAGAAAGCTGAATCGCCTGATTGGCAGTGGTGAACCGGTCAGCGTAATGATTGGCCATCGGTTCAGATACCCCATCCTTTAATGCAGTCTCATACATACGTTCCCTCATCGCCTCTCCAGAACGATTTAGTGCACCTTCTTCTACGCGACTTCCTTCCCCTTTCGAAGCCTCGGCCAGTTGCCCCGCATACACAGCAGCTGCTTCCTCGTTAGACATATTCCCACTTACCTCACCGCCCATCATCCCCTTTGCTAGCAGGCCGCTGAGCTTTAATCCGGCCCCTTGCAGCCCGTCAGGCATTTGGAAGCGAGACAGATCCTCGCCAGATTGGGCGGCGTCACTAAACTGCTTAAGTTCTTGGTCATCCATCCCACTCAGCCACTGGATGGCCTTCTGGGTCATGTCTTTTGCCATACCTGTAGCGGAAGCTACTGCTGTATTGGCCAATGCTTCGGTGGTTTGAGACGTGCCCATCGTTGTATATGCCGCTGGTGGTTCAGGAGCCTGAAGCACGCTTTCGGCTGCATTCTTCATCCGGCCAGTTTGTAATTCACTACCCCAACTAGAACCTTGTGAGCGCGCTTCGGAGAGGCCTGCCTCGTGATGTTGGCCTACGGGGCCGCTATTGCCATTGAGTCTTCCCATACCCTGGGTGTAGCTGGGACCTGCGGCTGCGCCAGCAGCCGCCTGATCTCGATTAACCATAGCGGGGCCTTGTATTCCCTCGGCTTCTTCTCGTACGCCACCCGGAATACCTGCCGCTCTGTCGACCAGGCCAGCATTAGCCTCATGAGACATTTCCGGGGCCCCTTGCAGATCTCGGCCCAGCGTCATGCCTGTTGCCTTGGCAACAGTACTCATGGATGAGAGATAAGTGCTGTTATCGTTGCCAAAAGTCCTTTCGTCCGTCATAAGCACAAGAGAGGCAGCTACCCGGGCCTTGCGCTCATCCATACGATAGGGGCCATCATTGGAAGTGTACCTATCCATCAGCTTGCTGACCTTGGAGCGAAGCTCAGGGTGGTACTGGGCAAACTCAGTGAGCATTCGAGCTGCACCGTCGTTTTGCGACATCTGGTTGGCCAGATCATTGATGGTTAGTCCGGTATTCGACCCAAAGCTCTCAGCCATGGAAGAGGTACGAGCATAGGTCTCATTGGCACTTACCGCCTCGGAAGCGGCATTTTGCAGTGAGCGAGCGCGTTCAGATCCAAGTGCGTGAGACAGAGTCTGGGTACTCATACTGCTGATGCCATGGCTTAGTGCGTCGCTCAGCGCCGCCCGGCTGCTTTCACTAAAGCCGGCCTGCTTCAGGTACTTGTCACCGTCCGCTTTACTGAACTGGACTTGATTGCTATCTGAGTCTGTCATCTGACCAGTCGTAGCAGCTGCTCCTGTTACACCAGGCCCTTTTTTGCCCAATTCAATACCTAGATTTCCTGCGCCAGAAGCCTGTAAAGCAAATATTCCCGTTACTGATGCAGTTTGTGAAGCTGCAATATTGTGATCTTGCATGTAACTAGCCGCGGCGCTCCGGATTGCCTGCGCCTCACTGCTATTGCTGCTCATCACCGTGCGACCGATCTGCTCTGAAAGCGAGGTCATCTGCTGCTGCGAGACGTTATCGGTAAACGAATTGGAAAGCGTGCGGGTAAACTGCTCGCGCTTGTCGTTGGCATAGCTTTGCGCCGAAGAGGCTGCGCTGCTGAGCCTTGCATCAAAAGCAAGATTCGGGAGCAGGCTGTCGGCGCCGGTTCCTGCGGTCCCACCTACGTTGGTGTTGCTGTTCATGGCCAGGTTGTTCAGGGCCGGACCATTGCTGACCGCATCGGGCGTCGTGATCTTCTCGTTGATGTGGTCCGCGCCGTTCATGCGCTGGGTAAGCGAAGTCCACGCAAACGTCGACCCCGTAATCAGCATCATGGTCAGTACCGGTGTGGCCGCGGCCAGCATCCCGCCAGTTGCCAGCCAGTTGCCCAGGATCTCGTCCGTTTTGTACAGGCCTATAAAGGAGTCCAGCGCGATTGGCGTACCACTGCCTGTACCGGCCAGTGCTTCCAGTTGGGACGTGGACACCATATACAGGTAGAGATTGATAATGGAGAGCACTGGCATCCACAGCTGGATCCAGACCAGCATCAGCAGGTACTTGCCGACCAGTGATTGGCCGAGTCTACCGATCACCATCAGGAAGGCCATGATGGGCACAATGGAATACATCAGACCCTCAATCAGCGACATCATGGGTCGGACCATACTTATAAACATGGACTGCTCAGCTGCCCACTGCGTGTTTCGCTGCATCAAGGCCTGTCCAATCATCATTGCGCTGGAAAAGTCGCGCATGTCCTGATAACGGCCCTGAGCGGCCTGTAGATAGACGTTATCCAGTACCGCGGCCATGACGTACTTCTGAGCGTCTACTGTCGCCGCACCTGCAGTGGCCAGCGAGCCAAAGTTGTTGGAAAGCTTGTTGTAGAGATCGTCATCCTCATAGAGCTTGATCCCCGCGGATTCTGCCAGGGCCAGCTTGACCTTATCCGTGGCAAACGCTTCGTTGGTGCGCTGGATAAGCAGCGTATAGGCCGCCGAGCAGGTCATGGTCGTGCCCAGAGGGTTGCCAGCGTCCAGGAACAGCAGGGTGTGGTGGATGCTGGACTTGTATTGCATGGCCTCCATGGCGGGCTGTGTCAGCAGCGCATCGAGGGTATAGCGGTTGGTATCGATACCCTTGAGCGTACATTCCTTGATGTAGTTGTACCAGGAGCGGCGAAAGTTGACCGTGCCCGTGCTTGTCCCGCTTTGCATGTTGGCAACTGACTGATCGCCCAGGGCCTCATTAATCGCCTGAAACACCTTGGGCTCAGAGACCTTGCGACGTACATCATTGATGCTCTTGAGCGCATCGGCAAAGTAGGTCTCGGTTATGCCCGGAACAATGGGATTGAACGCCTCCGCCATTCGGGTCAGGCCGTAACCGAACTTTGAGCTGAGGCTAACGAGTCCCACCATCAGGGGGACATTGTCTACCGGTCGCACGGCACCGGTATAGGCATCCTCGATAACAATCGTTCCCTTGGGAGCAAAGAGGAGCATCCAGATCATTACCGCGACCAGAGGCTGCTGAAAATCAACACCGTTTTTTCCGCCAGACGTTAATGCCTGCCACCCCATCACCAGCATTCCCAGCACCATCCCGATCGAGACGATCTGAATGAAGTCGTCCTCCCCGGAGATCATCGCTACAGCGTTGAGAATCTGTTCCAGAAAGGCACTATCGCCAATTGAGTACAAGTCGAATTCAAACATTATTTCTGCCCCCCACCGGTGATCGTTACCTGTTCCTGCATCGCATAACCGCTCTTCTCGACCAGGCCCAGCGTGGTCTCGGAACGCGCCAGCATCTGGCCAAGATCGCCGTAGTCACCGCGTAGCGCATCGGCTTCACGGTCAAGCTCAGCGAGAGAGTCACGCAGCTGCTCGCGGGCAAGGTTGGCGTGGGAACTCTGACTGGTGGCAACCGCCGTGTAGGCCGTTGTGATCATGCGACGTGCAGCATCACGAATCATGGAGAGCGCCATGGCCCCGGCTGATTCCTCAGCAAACTCGCGCGCAGTCAGGCTGCTTACGGTGGAAAGGCGACTGAGCATAGAACCGGCTGAGCCAGCATTGGCCGACACCGCCTGCTCCTGCGTGGTGGCAGCCATACCCTCGGTGCCGGTCGCGTACTTCATGATCAGGCCGTCCGAGGTTGAGCCATTGCCCAGATAGGCCTCCTTGATCTTGCTTCTGAGGCCGGTCAGAGTGATGGTCTTGGTGGGGCTGGTGCTGCTGATGGCACAGTTCTCGGTATCGCCGCCGCAGTCGTATACCTTAACGGTCCCGCCTTCAATGAGATCCCTGAGTTTGACAAGGTTGCCCGGCAGGGAGCGAGCGATGTTGGTGTCGTCATCACTGCCCTCCCCTACGATTACCGTGCCGGTCATGGACATGATGGCTTCAAGCAGGTCGGTATCCAGTGAGCCACTGGTGCCGCTTGTAGTGGTGGCAAACCACAGGTCGACCCGGTTACGCCGGAGCTCCTTCCAGACAATATTGCCCATCTGCTTTTCATACTCGGCCGGGTTGGACTGCTTGAGCGAGGCGCGAGAGCTGACACCATCGGTTTCGCTCCAGGTCGCAAAGTAGTCCGTCATGGCCCCGGTAATGGTGGCGCTGGTACGCACGTCGTTGTCCAGCTTGAACCCCATGGCCCCTACCGAGTCATTCACAACGCCCTGCGCCAGCTGGCAGGAGTTGCCCATCATCTGGTTGAGGTTCTGGATGCGGGATTGAAGCTCGGAGAGCAGTTCAGCGCCGTCCGGAAAGACATTGGATAGCGCCAGCTGGAAGGCATAGCCGGTCGCGTTGGCTGCCACACTTCGCAGGAGCTGGACGAACTGGTCCGCGTTGATAAAGGAGAACGATCCACCAAACAGATCCACCCCGCCGCAGCCAGCCTTCCAGCTCGGAATCTGGAGGTTGGCAAAGTTGGTGTTCATGATTGGACTCTTGGCGATATAGCGCCCGCCAGCCAGTGCACCCCGCGTCTGGGTCTCGAACACGCCCGGATCGGTGGTGTTGGTCATCTGATTGAAGAGGTTGTCCATCTGGTCCTGCAGGCCACCGGCTTGGGAGGCAACAGGCAGCGTGGCGCCAGCAGCTAGACATAGCGCCAGCGCTGCCGAGGTGAGCGTTTTTTTCATTGAAGTTCTCCTCCGCCCACGGGGGCGCGGCCAAGGGATTGGTCTATGTGCTGAAGCAGTTCGGAAGGGGGAATAAAACCGCTCTCATCGCCCTCGACTAAACCAGCGGGGAGCAGCTCGCTCAGGTTGTCATCAAGGTTGCGCAAGGGTCGGGTGCGATTAAGCGTGCGCTGGTCAATCCAGCCCTTGCTGGCCGCCGCCAGGGTAATACGATGCTCGATGTCACCGAGCGCCAGCGCGCCCTGAGCGATAGGCGCAAAGTCACCGTTAGGACTGGCCAGATAAATCGCCGGGAGCTGGCGCACCCCCAGCAGCCGGGCATGGCCAGCGTCAGGCTTGAAGGTTGGAAAAGGACTACCGGGCAGGTCCTTGCCATCTAGAGAAACAGGCGTCACGGTAAAACGGCTTTCCAGCATGCGTAGAACCGGAACCTGTGTTTCGCACAGGTCACAATCAGAGGCGTAGAAGAAAAACACGCCGACCTTTTGCGCCAGCTCATCAAGCACCTGCGCCTTGGCCTCCCCTGCCTGCTTGTCCAATGCCTGCGCCGCGTAGGTCGCATTGGGACGGCGGGCGTTTTCATCCAGCAGGGGATCACCCTGCACCGCCAGCTGAGTAACGTCCGCGAACTGGGAGCTACGATCCATGGCGTAGCGCTGGAGCATCATGAATGCCCGTACATTCTCGACCGTGGGGTTATCCCAGGCGGCGTCCTTGTACTTGGGCAGGTTCTTTCTGAACCATTCCGCACTAAAGGCTTGCGGAGGTGCCGGGGCTGCCTGTGCTGGCGCCTCGGTTATGGTCTGTACCGTCTGGGATTGAGGTTCAGGAGGCGGAGGCGCTGGTGCTTCCTCTGGTGGCTCGGGAGGGTCTTCGTAAAAGAACCAGCCACGCTCCTTTTGTGACCAAAAAGAGTGAGGGTCGGTGGTGTCGGCCGGAGCATTGGAAGCAACCACACTGGCCAGCAAAAGAACAGGGACAAAGGCGTGTCGTTTCATGGCGTAAGCGTCGTAGTGGCGGTACGTCGATACTACGATGCAAGCCCACTGGCCAAGCCTCGTGGTTGGTACCCGCGCGGGTATCAACCACGAGGTTTAGGTGCAAATAATTTGCTAAGCAGACAAAAGGTGGGTCATTTTCGGCGGAACACTAACCTCAGACGCTGCCATACACGGGTAGAGAGCTGGTAAAGACTTGGCAATTGCCAAGGAGTCTTTTGCAGTGCGAGCCAGACTATGACATAGGTTATGAGAATGGAGCTTGGCACTATCTCAAGGTGGTTCTTCAAGAAGGCCATACTGAGACAGTTGATCAAAACAAAAAGAGCAAACAAAAGCATTGGGGATTTGCTGATAAGAAGGAAAACACGTTGCCTAGTCATGGTCTCGACCTCAATGGATTGAGACTTGGATATTAGAACCAGGCTGGACATGGCTATGTCCGTGGTTGATGCCCGCGCGGGCACGTTTAAGAGGAAGTCGACCAGTGGTAGGTGATGAGGTGCGCTGTTGTCCCAACTTACTAATGGCTAAAAGTGCGATCAAAACTGAGCATGCGGGACAGGACTATCACTACAGACAACACGATACTGGCGATAGCATAGGCGACCCAGCTTTCTCCGCGCTCAATCCCAACATGCAGCCCATACATTAAATAGGAAAACGTACAGCTAAAGAACACGGATGCCACCAACGCGGCTACCCAGACGGGACGCCGGGTGGCGGCCAGCTTTGCTAACACTACGCCTATCAGCACAGCACCGGTGATATCGGGCATACCCACCTCAACAGGCGCTCAATGGTCTTTGATGTCTTTTCTTGTCCAGAATGGAAGGGACAAGCACAAGACCATGAAGATAAAGCCCAACAGCCAGACGTAGACGATCCAGGTTTCCTGTCCGGCAGAGAGCGCTTTTGCATGCGAGTGCAGCTCATAGAAATGGCGAGAGGCCCAGAAGCCTCCCATGCCGAGCGCCAGCAAGATAGTAGGCAAAAGGAGGCGTAGGGTTTCTACCAGCTTCCAGACAGCTGCAAAGGTCGCAACTATTCCAACAATGGCAGCGGTGAGTACGGCCAGCATGGATATATCGGCGAGCAGGGCTTGAAACATTATGTTTTCCTAGTGTGGTGAATCACAACTACCAAGAATAAGTATGGTCTGCAGAGTGAGTATTCAAAACTGACTCAAGGAGGCATGCGATGAGAACAGGCCGTCCTGCTGTACAGATCACACTGACCAGGCAAGAACATGCCGAGCTCAGCCGTCGAAGGGCTCAGCGTAAAGGTCCTGCGGATTCAAAACTACGCGCTGAAATCATCCTGTCTTGCGCTAGCGGTGAACCCGGCTCATTGATTGCCAGGCGCCTGGGTATTACTGCTCAGACCGTATCGCGGTGGCGTCTTCGCTTCTCACAATGGGGACTTGAGGGGCTTAATGATGAGCCCAGATCTGGGCGACCCCGCAGTATCAGTGACGAGAAGGTTCAGGAGGTTGTTGATCGGGTCCGGCAAACCAAGCCTGAGGATGCCAGCCACTGGAGTTCGCGTCGCATGAGCAAGGCTACCGATATTTCCATGGCCAGTGTGCAACGTATCTGGCGAGCCTTTGGCCTTAAGCCTCACCTTGAGCAGACGTTCAAACTCTCAACCGATCCGGCCTTCGTCGATAAAGTTCATGACATCGTTGGGCTATACCTGAACCCACCGGATAAGGCTCTGGTGCTGTGTATTGATGAGAAAAGCCAGATCCAGGCCCTGGATCGAACCCAGCCAGGTCTGCCTTTGGCACCAGGCCATCCGGTAACTCGAACACATGACTATCAGCGCTTTGGCACAACGTCATTGTTTGCTGCGCTGGATGTTGCCACAGGCGAAGTGATCGGGCGTCTCAAGCGTCGTCATCGTAGCGCTGAGTTTGTGGAGTTTTTGAAGGCTATTGATGAAGAGATCTGTACGGACCTACCGGTTCACTTGATCATGGACAACTATGCGGTGCATAAAACCGATCAGGTAAAGGCCTGGCTGGCCGAACACCCTCGTTATCAGGTGCATTTCACCCCAACCTCGGCTTCCTGGCTAAACCTGGTAGAACGTTTCTTCTCGACCCTTAGCCAGAGATGGATCAAGCGGCAATCACATACCAGCGTAAGCGATCTTGAGCAGTCTATTAACCATTACCTGGCGACTTACAACCAGAACCCGAGGCCCTTCCGCTGGAGTAGGAGCGCTGGTGAAATCCTGGCTTCGGTAGGTAGAGCAGCACGAGCTTTTCGTAGAAACTAATTAAACGTACTTGTGATTCACCACACTAGGCGCTCAGTGATTTTGAACGGTATAGATCCGTCAGGCGAAAACCGGTCTTGACCAGTTTTACCAGATTCAAAAGTGTAGGCGTGATCACCAGCAGCTTCTTGGCCCGCGTCAGCGCCACATATTGCAGGTTCACCTCCCCTAGCATCTCCTGCATGGGAATCTCATCGTCCGTGAGGTCAGGAAAGTCGTCGCACAGATAAACCTGATCCCATTCCAGGCCCTTGCTCTTGTGCGCTGTGGTTATGACCATTTGCGCCTGCTGTCCACCCTTCACGAGCTGGCTCTTGAGAATGGCAAGGTTGTCAGGAAGATTGGGGTAACTGTCCACGACCTTCACCGCTCGCAGCATCTCAACGTCACGGGCTTCCTGCGCCACTATCTGGTAAGCGGTGTAATCCGGGTAGTCTTCAAGCAGGCGCTTGTTCTGGATGTTTTGCGGTTCGTCCTTTGAAAGCCAGTACACATCCAGGATGCCCTTGAAGTCGTAGGCGTCAAAACCGCCGACTAACTCAATGCTCAAGCCACGAGAAGAGAAGAACAGTGCAGCTTCAATCACGCCCATTACCGTACGCGCAATAAAGGCAAAGGGCGGCTTGGAATCGCTTAGCTTGAACTCGGACGAGACCACAATGCGGTCCTCCCCTCCCAGTCCCACAAGCGGTACATCCTCACCTTTATAACGTAAGAGTACGTTTGCCATAGCCGCGACATTGGGACCAAAGCGAAAGCTGTTGGTCAGGCGCAGTTGCTCGGCGTCGTGCAGCTGGGGATGACTCAATGCATCAATAGCGCCCCGGAACTGATAGATCTGCTGGTGCTCATCGCCCACTGTAATGACACGCGCCTTGGTCTGGCTGAACACGATATCGGTAGTCAGCTCGTTGCTGTCCTGCCCTTCGTCAAAGAGAATCACGCTGTACTGGGCAGACAGATCCGGACGGGAGAGCTGGTACTGCTTCAGATACACATCGTGCACCGCAATTTGCTTGCTGTACGGGTCCTGCATCTCATTCCATAACGCTTCGGCCACTTTGATTGCAGCGCTGGCCAGCCGCGGATCGTCCTTCTTTTTGGACTTTTTCGACTTCATCTCTTGTGCACGCCGGTAGTGCGCCTGCGTAATGAATTGATCGGCGCTGTTCATGTAGCAGGAAACGGTAGCAATGGCGGCGGCAGCGACCTGATAGTTGCACTCATAGTCACGGGCTACTTCAACGGGCCGCAGATTGCCCTTGAGCTTGTGCTGGAGTGTTTTCCCATAGCCGGTAAAGGCCATCTGGTGCGTGGTTTTGCATGTGACATTACGGGGAAACTTCTTGGTAGCTTCATCACGAATAGCGCGGTTGTAGGCCAGATAAAGCATCTGCTCACTGGGATTGGCCCTGGCAAAGGCTACCAGTGTCGACGTCTTGCCTGTACCAGCATAGGCACGGACCACCAGCTTTTTTGCCTTGGAAGCAATGATGGGTTCCTGCTCGAAGGTGGGCGTGAAGGCCATAAGGTGTCCTTGAATAGTGCTGCTAGATATAACCAGCGTCTCACAGGTCTTCCGGGATGCAAGTCCGGAAGACTTTAACAGCCAGCTTACCCAATTTTTTTGCACCCAAACCTCGTGGTTGGTACCCGCGCGGGTACCAACCACGAGGAATGACCTCACTTTCCTACGCGTAGCATAGATAGAACATGCCAAATCATTAGGGCTTACTGATGAGTTACGACATCAACACGAAAAGATTGCTTGATCGGGTAATGGGCACCGCCAGCGCAAGTGCAAAGCGGGCAGCCCTAACGATAGAGACACGCGCAGTTACCGCAAGAGACGCGATTCGCGACAGGGCAGACAGTTTTAAAGGCAGCGCAAGCAAGGTGTATGCGGGTGCGATAGGCACAATCGATCTGATCACTACTCTGGGCCTCACATTCTCTGCCATCGCTGCGCCCGTCCCTACCGTCATAGGGGTCATGCCGAGATATAAGTAAAATTCACTCACTTCGCACGTAACGTGTTGATGCCAAGAGAATTTACCAAATCGACCGCACAGCCTCTGATCGTGGACTATCTTTTCTGACTCCTCAGAAAAGGAGTTCCTATGGCTTCATTAGAGCGTACGGCGTATCCCACTCTGCCAAAGGCGTATTCAAAAGCTGAGCTGCAGCGTGATTTTTCGTTCTCAGATGATGAGATTAAGTGGGTACGAAGCAAGTCCAAGGCCCCCTTTCACCTCAATCTCGCCGTTCTCCTCAAAACCTTTCAGGTGCTCCGATATTTTCCTGATATCACCGACGTACCTAATCAACTGGTGGACTTCATTCGCGGAGAGTTGGGTCAGCGTAGCAAGGTGAAACTCGCGGAATACAAGTGGTTCCAACAATATCGCCACATGAACGCGATCCGAGCTCGCCTCGGTGTGACGGCATTCTACGGCTCTGATGCCATGGAGCTCGCCGAGCGGCATGCCAAAGCAATGTCGTTTGTGCTTGACCAACGCGCCGACATCATCAACTCCGTAATCGAAGAGCTGATCAGCCAGGATTATGAGCTCCCTGCGTACTCGACCCTGAATGATCTCGCTGAGCGAATTCATGCCGAATCCCAAGAGGCAATATTCAACCTCGTAGTAACCAGAACGCCAGTCGAGGTGATCCACAAGTTAAAGGATCTGCTCGACACTGATTTCGGCCGACGCCAGAGCGACTTCAATGCGCTGAAGCAGGCGCCCAAGAAGCCATCTCGCAAGCACTTGGAGGTGCTGATCGATCATCTGGCTTGGCTCGAGAGCTTCGGGGATCTGGGTGCCATTTTTGGAGGAATAGTCGACACCAAGATCCGCCACTTCGCTGCCCAAGCCGCGGCGTCGGATGTAGCCGAGCTGAAGGACTGCTCACTGCCGAAACGCTACACGCTGATGCTGGCCTTGATCTACCGCATGCGCGTGCGGACCCGGGATCACCTGGCCGAGATGTTCATCCGACGGATTTCGACGATCCATAAACGCGCCAAGGAGGATTTGGAGCAAATCCAGGCGCGGCAACGCCAGAAGCTGGAGCAGTTGGCGGCGACCCTGGATGGCGTGGTGCAGATTCTGGTTCAAGAACCGGATGACCAGGAGGCTGGCAGTCTGATTCGGGAATACCTCTCCCCCGGTGGCAATCTGGATCGGTTGCGTGAGACTTGCGCCGAAGTACAGGCTACCGGCGGTAATAACTATCTGCCGCTGATCTGGAAGCACTTCAAGTCCCATCGCTCGTTATTGTTCCGTCTCAGCCACCTTCTCCAACTGGAGCCCACGACTCAGGATCGATCGCTGGTTCAGGCTCTTCAACTGATCCAAGACAGCGAGAATCTACACCGCGAATGGATCGACGAGCACGTCGACTTGTCGTTTGCGTCGGAGCGCTGGGTCAAGGTCGTTCGTCGTCCTGCCAGTGAGGGGCCACCGACCAACCGGCGTTATTTAGAAGTCTGCGTGTTCTCCTACTTGGCCAGCGAGCTGCGATCGGGTGACATGTGTGTACATGGGTCTGAATCCTTCGCCGACTACCGCAAGCAGTTGCTGCCCTGGGAAGAATGCCTCCAGCGACTACCGGCCTACTGCGAAAAGGTCGGGCTGCCAGGCACGGCCAAGGAGTTTGTTGGCTCCCTCAAGACCCAGCTGGAGGAAACCGCGCAACAACTGGACGACAAATACCCATCTTGCCGAGGGGACGTATCGATTAACGAAGCCGGAGAACCGGTGTTGCGCCGAGTAACGGCGCGGGACATCCCACCTTCGGCCATTTCACTACAGACGGCGCTTATGCAGCGCATGCCGGCCAGGCATGTGCTCGACATCATGGCCAACATCGAGCACTGGATTCAGTTCACGCGGCATTTCGGTCCCATGTCCGGTAACGAGCCGAAGCTCAAAGAGCCTGCCGAGCGCTATCTGATGACCATCTTCGCCATGGGCTGCAATCTCGGCCCCAACCAGGCCGCGCGGCATCTGGCCGGTAATGTCACGCCACACATGCTGTCCTATACGACTCGCCGCCACCTATCACTGGAGAAGCTGGACAAGGCTAACCGCGAGCTGGTGGAACTCTATCTGCAACTTGATCTGCCCAAGCTCTGGGGCGATGGCAAGGCGGTGGCAGCGGACGGCACGCAGTTCGACTTCTATGATGACAACCTGCTGGCCGGCTATCACTTCCGCTACCGCAAGATGGGTGCCGTGGCCTATCGGCACGTGGCCAACAACTACATCGCTGTGTTCCAGCACTTCATCCCACCTGGCATCTGGGAGGCGATTTACGTAATTGAGGGGCTGCTAAAGGCTGATCTCAGTGTCGAGGCAGACACTGTGTATTCAGATACTCAGGGGCAATCGGCGACAGTCTTTGCCTTCACCCATCTGCTGGGCATCAACCTGATGCCGCGTATCCGCAACTGGCGTGACCTGGTGATGTGCCGGACGGATCGCGGCGCGTCGTACAAGCATATCAACCGCCTGTTCACCGACACTGCCGACTGGCACTTGATCGAAACCCATTGGCAAGATCTGATGCAGGTCGCGCTGTCCATCCAGGCCGGCAAAATCTCCTCGCCTATGCTGCTGCGAAAACTCGGCTCCTACAGCCGGCGCAACAAGCTCTACCATGCGGCCCAGGCACTGGGCAGCGTGATCCGCACGATCTTCCTGCTCAACTGGATCGGCAGCCGCGAGTTGCGCCAGGAAGTCACCGCGAACACCAACAAGATCGAGTCCTACAACGGTTTCTCGAAGTGGCTTTCGTTCGGTGGCGACGTGATTGCCGAGAACGATCCGGACGAACAGCAAAAACGTCTGCGCTACAACGACATGGTGGCCTCATCGGTGATCCTGCAGAACACTGTGGATATGATGCGTATTCTGCAGAAATTGGCCCGAGAGGGTTGGCAGTTCACCGACGAGGACGTGTCCTTCCTCAGCCCCTACCTGACCAGCAACGTCAAGCGCTTCGGCGAATTCAACCTCAAGCTCAACCGGCCACCGGAGCCCTGGATCAAGGACTTGGTGTTCCAACAAGCTGCCGGCTCGCTGCGGGTGATCACACCTCGCCAGCTAGATACCGAGAAAACCACATGATGAATGTTCCTCCCGCAGCCTTTCGCGTTACACCGTACGGCGAAGTCGATGCGGTGGCGTTGGAAAACCTGCGCGACGGCTTCGACGCCTCTCAACTGCTCCGGCTGGTTGATCGATTGGACGCCTGCTTGCTGGAACTGGGCGGAACCACCGCCATTCGCGACGAGCTGCTGAGATTGCATGCGATGGCTCTGACGATAGTTGAGGGCATCGCCCTTACGGTGCCTGCCGAGAATGCTTGTGTCTGGGCAGAGGCCGGATCTCTGCAGACGGATCTTGAGGGGCTTGTTTCCTGGGCTCGCACTGCTCAACTCCTCCTTGCGCCACTTATCAAGCTTGCACCAAACCATGATGCATGAGCACTCTGGCCGATTTCGACAAGACTCAGCTGTTCCTGACCATGGATAGGATCGCCGGCAAAGGGATCACCTCACCAATCAGCTCTACGAGTGGGTGATCAAAGCCGCTGCGGCCAATGCGCGAACTAGCGTGAGCGCCCATGCCCCAAAATGTGGTCTGCAAATTCGCTCAGGCTAGCGAAACGCTCAGGACCACTGATGGCATCGCGTTGTAGGTGGAAGCCATGTATTCCCAGCCTACCGGGACCGAGCACATCGGCCTCCAATGTATCGCCGATCATTGCAATGGAAGACGCTTTGCAATCCAACCGCTTTAGCAGATGTTCGTAGATCGCTGGCTCCGGTTTGATCGCGCCCACCTCGAAGCTCCAGGCATAGGCGTCAAACTCAGGCAGTAGCAACTTGGCAGGTATGGCATAGGGGGTAGCCAAGTTGGAGCACAGCGCCACTTTCAGCCCCGCTCTCCTAAGGCTTTCCAGTGCCTGCAGGGCGTCATCATAGGGACGTACGCTGGCCAGTTCCGCATAAAGATCAAGCTCCAGAGTGGCAAGCTCATCGTTACCTAGCTGTGTACCAAACAGGCTGGCGGCGCCGGCTAGCCCCACGTTTCGTGTCATCAATGTCCTGGCATCATCGGCCCTAGGTTGACGACCTTGGCTGCGTGCCTGTTTTAAAAGCTTGCGAAATGGCCGCCGTCGTTCACCGATTTGCAGGAGCGTGCCATAGACATCGAAAATTACGGCTTCTATCAAAACAGAGTACCTGCGCTTAGGCTTTGCACGGTTCGGTATTTCATCAATGAAAGCGGCCGAGCATCGGACAATGGAGGCATAGGCTAGGCCAGCAAGCGGTATTTGCGCGAGCTACTTTTTCCAGCTGCTCGCTTCAACATTCATACGACCTGACATACCGGAGAACCTGACAGAAATGTAATGGTTACTTCAGCCTTTGGTCAGGACGCTTTGCATATATTGGCTGTCAGACGCTGCAAGCATTGGAAAAACCACAAACGTCCCTGCAGTAGGCCACGTTCGTTGCTAACCAATCCATAAGGTGCCCGTATGTCTTCTCCGCAGTGCCATCACCAGCCCGACCAAACGAAAGATACTGCAGCACTCACAGACCCCGTCTGCGGGATGAAGGTGAAAGAGGACAGCGAGCATCAAGAGCACTATCAGGGAGGCACTTTCCGCTTCTGCAGCCAGGGTTGCCAGACCAAGTTCCGCTCTGACCCTGCTCGATATCTCGCTGCACAGCAGGCTCATGGGTCATCGTCTCATGCATCCGCGCCGTTCGCGCAAAAGGCACCCGCCGGTGATGCAACGACCGAGTACACCTGCCCGATGCACCCTGAAATCCGCCAAATGGGGCCAGGTGATTGCCCTATCTGCGGGATGTCACTGGAACCGCTGATTCCTGAACTCGACGAGGAGGAAAATCCTGAACTCAAGGACTTCTCAAGGCGGTTCTGGTGGTCGTTGCCGTTAACAGTTGCTGTGACATTGCTGGCCATGGCGGGACATGCACTTCCGCTGTTTCACGGAGCTAGCCAGAATTGGGTTGAACTTGCCCTCACGGCCCCAGTTGTTTTGTGGGCAGGCTGGCCATTTTTTTCGCGCGGTCTCGCCTCGGTCAAACATCGCAGCCCCAACATGTGGACATTGATCGGTCTGGGCACGGGGGCTGCCTATATCTACAGCATCGTGGCAACGGTCTTACCGAGCATATTTCCAGCGTCCTTCATGGTGGGTGGCCGGATAGGCGTTTATTACGAAGCCGCCGCGGTCATCATTTCCCTGACGCTTTTAGGGCAGTTGCTTGAATTAAAGGCCCGCTCCCAGACATCCTCGGCAATCAAGTCCCTGCTTGGTCTGTCGCCTAAAACCGCTCGCCGTATCGCCAAGGATGGATCCGAGGAGGACATTCCGCTTACACACGTTCACGAGGGTGACCATCTGCGCGTTCGTCCTGGTGAAAAGGTACCGGTGGATGGAGAGGTATTGGAGGGCGAGAGCGCCGTCGACGAATCCATGCTAACGGGCGAGCCCGTGCCGGTGACGAAGCGAACAGGCGATTCGCTTATCGGCGCGACGATGAACACGAGTGGCTCGCTTGTCATGCGAGCCACTAAGGTTGGTTCCGGGACCATGCTTTCACAAATCGTACAGATGGTTGCGAATGCGCAACGCTCCAAAGCACCCATGCAGCGAATGGCGGACACGGTTGCTGGTTATTTCGTGCTGACGGTCATCGGGATTGCGCTGTTGACCTTCTTTGCATGGGGCCTGTTCGGACCCGAGCAGGGCTGGGTATTCGGCCTGATCAATGCAGTTGCGGTTTTGATCATTGCATGTCCCTGCGCACTCGGCCTGGCAACGCCTATGTCGATCATGGTTGCCACAGGCAAGGCGGCTGGAAGTGGCGTGCTTTTTCGAGATGCAGGTGCCATCGAGAATGTGCGAAAGGTAGACACACTGATAGTCGATAAAACAGGAACCTTGACTGAGGGTCGACCTGTCTTTGATCGTGCGATAGGCGTTACGCCGTTTGATGCTCAGGAAGTTATCCGGTTGTCTGCCAGTCTGGATCAGGGTAGCGAGCATCCCCTGGCTCACGCCATCGTGGACCATGCGAGGAGCGAAGGTATCCAATTGGTGAAGCCAGAGACCTTCGAGTCAGGGTCAGGGATCGGAGTCCGTGGCCTGGTGGAAGGCAGGCAGCTGCAGCTTGGCAATACCGCGCTTATGGAGGATGCGGGCGTGAGCGTCGAGCCCTTGAAAGATCAGGCAGAAAAACTACGCGAGAGCGGGACCAGTATTATTTATCTGGCCGTTGATGGAGCCCTTGCCGGCTTGCTGGCCGTGTCGGACCCAATCAAGCCAACCTCCAAAGAAGCTGTAGCCCGGCTCCAGGCCGAGGGCGTGCAAGTCATCATGGCCACCGGCGACGGGCTTACCACTGCCCGCGCAGTTGCTCGTGAGCTATCGATCGAGGACGTGCATGGCGAAGTAAAGCCGCAGGACAAGGAAGCGCTGGTGGTTAAGCTACAAGCCCTCGGTAAGGTAGTTGCCATGGCAGGCGACGGGATTAACGATGCACCGGCGCTCGCCAGGGCTGATGTTGGCATAGCGATGGGCACGGGCACTGACGTGGCCATGAACAGTGCTCAAGTTACGCTGGTAAAAGGTGACCTGATGGGGATCCTGCGTGCACGGACGCTTTCGGTGGCAACTGTTCGCAATATGCGTCAGAACCTTGTGTTTGCCTTTATGTACAACGGGCTGAGCATCCCAATTGCCGCAGGCCTGCTCTATCCGTTCTTCGGGCTGTTGCTGTCCCCGATGATTGCTGCCTTGGCCATGAGCCTCAGCTCAGCATCCGTTGTGTTCAACGCCCTCCGGCTCCGTCAAGCGCGCGTTGGTTAGCGCCAGTCGGTTGGCGATCTGAGGGAAAAGATCAGCGAAGGTGTCCAGCTCGAGTCCGGCATGAGCATCAGCTATTCCGGCCAGTTCGAATTCATGGAGCGCGCTAACGCGAAGCTCAAGCTCGTCGTGCCGGCTACCCTGCTGATCATTTTTGTCTTGCTCTACCTCACATTTTCCCGCTTTGGCGAGGCGCTGCTCATCATGGCTACGCTGCCATTCGCCCTGACCGGGGGCGTCTGGTTCCTGTACCTGTTGGGGTACAACCTCTCCGTCGCGACAGGTATCGGCTTCATTGCGCTTGCAGGGGTTTCCGCAGAGTTCGGTGTGATCATGTTGCTGTATCTGAAGAACGCCTGGATCGAGCGCCTTGATGCCGGAGCACAAAGTGAGGGCGCTCTCCTCGACGCAATCCGCGAAGGCGCCGTACAACGGGTGCGCCCTAAGGCCATGACTGTCGCAGTAATCATCGCCGGTCTGCTGCCCATCCTTTGGGGTAGCGGGACCGGCAGCGAAATCATGAGCCGCATCGCCGCGCCAATGGTAGGCGGCATGATCACCGCGCCTTTGCTCTCCTTGTTCGTTCTGCCGGCAGCTTACCTGCTGATGCGCCGCCGGCAATTGCGTGTCACACCCCAGCAAGCAACCAACCCCACTGGAGAACATCCATGAACATCAAGCACATCACCCTTGCGACACTCTTCCTAGTACCAGTCGCCTATGCCGCCGACAAGGAGCCAATGGACGGCATGCCGATGGATCACAAAGGCATGAACATGCCAATGGACCAGAAGTCGGCGGGACAGACCGCTACAGCCACAGGTACGGTCAAGAAAGTAAACACCGAGAGCGGAACCGTCACCATTGCCCACGGCCCGGTCGAAGCGTTGGGCTGGCCGTCGATGACGATGGGCTTCAAAGCAAAGCCTAATCAGCTCAAAACACTGAAAGAAGGGGACCAGGTCGAATTCGAATTCTCCTCGAAAGGCATGGATTCCACCATAACGCGCATCGAAAAGCAGTAAAGAGCAGAAAGCGACCGCCGCAGACGCGGCGGTCGTACCAAAAAATGAGCGATTACGGCTTTGTAACCTTGGCAACAGCTTCTTGTAAGTAGTAAGCCTTTAATCTACAGGCATCAACTAACCGAGAGGTGAAAACCATGAACCGCATAACCAAAGTAATTGTTCCTTTTATTCTGACCGTTGCTTCCTCGCTTGCAATGGCCGAAGGCGGAAGCGAACGTACTCTGAATCGCCTAAATGACTCGGCAGGAGTAAAGCCCACCCTTCAGGAGCTTGTCAAAGAAGGCAAAGTACTGAGCATCGCACCTGCAGGGGCGACCGGTGCGACAGGAATTATTCAAAACTATAGAACTAGCGCTAAAGTGCAAACGTACGAGATGACGGTAAAGGCCCCTGACGGGAAGATCCATACGGTAGAGTTCTTGAGCACCCCAGTTGGCGTGAACAACGGCTAATCTGCCAAGTTTGATATCCGAGGGATAGTTAGATGAGCAGCATGATGTCCAAGATTAAAAGCGTACTGCAGCGCAATCCGATCGTAACGGGGTTAGCCGCAGCTGTAGTTGGCTACATTCTCCTGAACCAAAGCACTGCGGCGTTGGCAACAACGCTGCCAAGCCTGCTCTTTCTCTTGCCCTGCTTGTTAATGATGGTCGTATGCATGAAGCATATGTCTAGCGGTAAGTGCGGCAAGCCCAAGGAGCCTAACGTTGGCGAAAACAGCTTGTTAAGCAAAAGCGAATAACCCACTGAACTTGGAAATATAACATGCGAAAGGCGGTTACCGTTACAGCAATCGCAATCACCCTGGCGAGCGGACTGAGTTTCGCAGCGGCAGATAAAGCGGGCCAAAGCCATTCGGAAACCGGCATGATGAGCGGCGACAAGCATATGGAAATGATGGGCGACATGCGTGGAATGATGAAAGAGTGTCGTGAAATGATGGAGGCGGCCGAAGCCGGCCACTCGCAAAATGGGGAAAATCCAGACGCCTCCTAGGATACGAGAGTGCGAGCAACCATGATCGAAGCAGGTCGGGCACCTTTTCTGGGCGCCCACCTGCTTTTTTATGCGTGATGGCCTAACCAGGACCGTACTGATGGGAAAAGTGTCACTGACGAGCAGAATGGCGATAGCTTTCATGCTCGTGGTTACGGTTGTGCTGATGGCCGCCGCAATCAGCTTCAATTATTTTTGCCAGCTCCATTTCGAACGCAAAGATGCACAAGTGCTGAATGAAAAGGCCACTGCAGTAGAGCGTACGCTACTCAACAGCTCAGCATTCGGGCCTGAGACCGCTTCAAGGATCGATGCTGTTATTGAGCACTCCTTTGGCTTCGCAACTGCGCTTGTAGTAGACGGTAAGACGGTCTACTCCCATCACAATCTGTCTGAGAGCTTGCTACCTCTTGTCACGGACCTCCAAGAGGAACGCTGGACAGTAAGTTTCGATGGCCACCAGTACAGCGGCATTACCAGAAAAATAAACCAACGGGTCGAAGGGCAGGACACAGTCATCTATCTGGCTTTGGATGTAACGCATCGAGTCCACTTCTTTGAAATGATTCAGCAATGGTTCGCTTATACACTGGTGGTCAGTGCACTTCTGAGTGGCGCTCTAGGCGTGGTTCTGATCAGGAAAGGCTTAAAACCAATAGACGAACTGTCAAAGACTTCTTCTACGGTAACCGCCCACTGTTTGGATACCAGAATTCCGACCGAGTCAGTTCCAGGCGAGCTGCATGAGCTCGTAGACAACTTCAATGAAATGCTCTCGCGCTTGGATGACTCTTTCCTCAGGTTGTCAGGTTTCTCAGCGGACATTGCGCATGAGCTAAGAACGCCCCTGAACAGCATGCTTACTCAAATAGAGGTCGCGCTCTTGCGCGACCGCGAGAATACTGACTATAAGGATATCTTGTATTCCGCCCTCGAAGAACTTAGGCGCATGTCGAAAATGGTCGATGACATGCTGTTCCTCGCCAAAGCGGACAACGGGAAGATTACGCCCAGTGCCGAAGATGCCAGCATGGCCGAGATTACCGCGAGCGTTATCGAATATTACGAGCTCGCAGCCGAGGACAAAAAAGTTGAAATCGCGCTTTCAGGCGATGGGTCGGTACATGGCGATAAATCAATGCTAAGACGGGCCATCTCAAACATAGTCTCGAACGCAGTTCGGTATGCAGAGGAAGGCAGCATTATCAGCGTTGAAATAAGCCAGAGCGGTAACTCGGTTTCTACAGCCATATCCAACCGAGGCATAACTATTCCAGCCGAGCTTCACACCCGAATATTCGACAGGTTTTACAGGGTGGATACCGCAAGGCGCGAAGGAACCACCATGAATGCAGGGCTCGGCATGGCTATCACTCGTTCGATCGTGGAAGCGCACAAAGGGCGCATCGCCTGCGAATCAGCTGAGGGGCACACGACTTTCACAATGACGCTTCCAAGGCTGATGTCTAGTTAATGGCAGAGCGCTAGCAACGACGCTGTTCTACGCTTATAGAAATGCCCGGCTGAACCGAAGGAGGCCAAGGCTTTCGAACCTGTATATTTGGTTCTGGAGGTTCACGTGCAAGCGTCCTCATCAAGAAAATGCGGTTCGACAGCCGCAGCGCTCAACGAAGCGTGCTTCTGCGTAAGCCTAGATCAAGCTGCGCTCGTAAACGCATTGACCGAACAGCTTGGGGATTCAGAGCTGTCGGAGCTATTGAAGTCACGTTGCCCCCATGTGTTTGCTGCACGCCCGGTTTTTGTTTCATCCTTGCGGCTGCGCCAGGTTAATGAGGTTATTCAGGCCATCGAGCAGACCGTGAGTTCGCCCGATTGGCGTGAGCATGCTCTGGATTCTGCACCTCCTATTGCACGACATAATCCTTGGGGCGCGCGCGGCGTCTTCTTTGGCTACGACTTCCATCTGGATGATGACAAGCTTGGGCTCATCGAAATAAACACAAATGCGGGCGGAGCGATGCTAAACGTATTGCTCGCCCGCGCGCAGCGTAGTTGTTGCAGCAGCGTAGTCGGGCTTTCGCCAGGTCAGGAAGGACCCGGCGGCTTCGAGCGTTCGATTCTGGATATGTTCGCCCAGGAATGGTCTGCGAGCGGCGAGCAACGACCGCTCAAGCGCATGGTGATCTTGGATGAAAGCCCGCAAGCCCAATACCTGTATCCGGAGTTTCTTCTTTTTCAGCAGTTATTCGAGTCAGCTGGAATCGACTGCATAATTGCAGACCCAGCCGATCTGGCCTTTCACAACGATTGCCTCTTGGTCGACGGAAAGCCTGTGGATCTCGTCTACAACCGACTCACCGACTTCTATCTGGAAGGTGACAATTGCAGCGCGCTGCGCCGCGCTTATTTGGCTGATGTCGTGACGGTAACGCCGCACCCTCAGGCCTATGCCCTTTATGCCGACAAACGCCGGTTGGTTGACCTAACCAACGCACGTTTTTTGGAAGAGATTGGCGTTGATCAGCAAATCCGAGCCGTATTGGCCCAATACGTCCCGCTTACCGTTCCTGTCGGGCATGGTAACGCAGAGCACCTCTGGCAAAACCGCCGTAGCCTCTTCTTCAAGCCCGTCAGCGGGTTTGGTAGTCGCGGGGCGTACCGAGGAGACAAGCTTACCAAGCGTGTATGGGAAGAAATCGTTGGCGGAAACTACCTGGCTCAGTCCCTTGTGGCTCCTGGCGAGCGCAGGACTGTCGCGGACCCTCAGGTACGACCAATGAAGTTTGACCTGCGCGCATACGCTTATGCTGGCGAGGTGCAGTGGAACGCTGCCAGGATCTACCAAGGCCAGACGACCAACTTCCGAACAGAGGGCGGCGGCTTTGCTCCGGTGTTTACCTTAGGCGAGGACGAGGAGCGAGCTGTTTCCACAGAGCAGCGGTCGCACGCCTCATTCACTTTCTTGCTCGATGAAAACGGTGCCGTGGAGGAACTGCCGCACCCGCTGTATCTGGCGTTGGTTCGAACCGAAAAGGCTACCTCAACACTTGCGGGTAAACGTTTCCGACTGGCGGACTGGTATGTTGCAATGGAGGGCAACCATCCGTCCAAAGTCATCCGAGAATGGTACGGCTGGGTTGCATTCGACGCAGGTGGCGCTTACCACCCTGAAGTTGGCCCACCAGAAAATGGTCAGCCGAATAGCATTGGAAATGTAGATTCATCTGCTCTGCCAACACCGGAGGAACATGATCGAATCGAAGGTCTGTTGTTTCAAAATGACAGTGGTTCTGCGCGCCGCGAAAGGTGCGGCTTGGGACAGAAATAAGCTCGCCGCTCAGTCCTGGGGCCACCTACACCCAGCCGTCTTAGCCGTCACACGTCTAATGTGCGAGTACTAACCCTGCGGTCACACCTGACAAAATGTGGCCTATGCTAGGTGCTGAATTGTTCTTTCCGAGCGTTCTATTGCTCAAGATAACTGGGCTTCCTAATGCCGAGCAGTCGGGCCTCAAGGCTCGAAGGCCATCTTAGTGGGCCCGCTCTTTCGCGCAGTGGTCCATAGCGCGACGTTGGTATTGTCTGCTTATAAGCTATTAGCGATTGATTATTTCAGGGGAACATCACCCGTAGTACACCAGAGAATTCGCGCAGCTGACAGCGCTTTAAGACGGTCTCAAACGGTCGATGGTTACATTTTTGTAAGCTTCTCAAAAAATCGAAACCTCATCATCCTCGGCTTGTCCGTTTTTAGGAGAGCATTCGAAAGCCACTTCTAAGCAGGGCTGCGCGAACACGTTGAGCCGCCGATCCAGCAGCAATCATTAAAGGGGTCTAACTATGCAAATGTCTTACTGGCGCTTTGCAGCGATGGTAGCTACGTCTACGATCATTATGTATGGCGTGATGTACTTAAATACTTACTCGTTCGAGCATGTTTTTTGGAGCGAGACTCGCGCTTGGATGGCATTAGTGATGGGCGCGGTAATGGCAGTAGTCATGCTCGCATTCATGCTCAACATGTATAAGCGTAAGTCTGTAAATCTAGCGATATTTGCAGGAAGTGCAGTAGCTTTTGCCATTGCACTATGGCTTGTACGTGGGCAAGCGACGGTAGACGACACGGACTACATGAAGGCCATGATCCCCCACCATTCGATAGCCATCCTGACAAGTGAACGAGCTCAGATTTCAGATCCTCGCGTCCGCAAATTAGCCGACGAAATCATCGACGCTCAGCGCCGAGAAATCGCAGAAATGAAGTCCCTGATCATTGATCTAGAGAGGGCAAATTGACACAAGGTTTGAAGCGCCTCGTTGCCTCTAGGCTTGTATTTCCCAGCAACATCATGATTATCGATCGCTGCTCACACCTTGTGATGATTCAGCTGGTAAAGGCCGGGATAAGCCGGCCATGATAAGGGCCTGAAGAGTGGCGATCGGATGGTTCAGTTGTAAGAAATAGGATCGAAACTAAGTTTTACCGGTGCTGAATCAGGCTCTGCTTAAAGAGCTACATCAGAACAGAGGAGCCGGCTGCGAACGCCCTTGTGGCTGCACCGAGGCAGCTTTACGCAACCGACTATTTAGATTGCGCTCGTGTAGCTTCTTCCTGCTCCATACGTTCACGTACACCGCCATGCACACCGGTGCCGGATTGCATTGGCTCGTTGAGCGAACCCGTCGTCGGCGATGCCGGTGGTGCTTTCTCAATCTGCCAACGGTGCGCGATATTCGCCGCGACTCGCTCGGAGAGAGAGGGGAACAGTGAATGCGAGATTATCGCACCCCGGGCTTTCCAGCCTACCGGTAGTCGTTTGCGCGGGTTGACCGAAACCCAGGCGATGGCTTCGACCACCTGCTCTGGTCCATCCATTGCGGCCATGCGTGGGGTGCCGCCGGTGTAGTTGGCCGCGTGTTCCCAGAACGGTGTGTCCACAGCCCAGGGCATGACGGTGGCGACATTGATGGTCTCGCTACCGCTCAGGCGAACCTCCTCAGCGATTGCCGCGCCGAGATTCATGACGCCACCTTTGGTCGCTGCGTAGGAGGCATGATAAGCCAGCGGTATCTCGCTCTCGACTGAGCCCACGTTGACAAGCGTGCCGAAGCCTTGAGCTCTGAACTGGCGCATGGCTGCGTGGCTGCCATAGATCACGCCCTTAAGATTGACATCCACGATCCGCGCATGGTCCTCGACGGGAACGTCCTCGAAACGACCCAGCGCTCCGACCGCAGCGTTGTTAATCCAAACGTCGATTCTGCCGAAACGCTCGATGGCGGCTCGTGCCAAGTCCAGTATCTCGTTCGGGTTGCTCACGTCGGTGGTCACCACCAGTGCCGATCCTCCAGCCATGCGTATCTGCGCGGCCAGTTCTTCGAGCACGTCGGTCCGACGGGCCGCTAGCACCACTTCGCCTTGCAGAGCGGCAAGCTTGAGCGCCACGCCCCGGCCGAAGCCACTGGAGGCACCAGTGATGACAAAGGTTTTGCCAGCAACGCTTGGCTGGTCGCTTGGTTTCAGGCGCGGGGAAACGGCGCAGCCACTGAGTTGCAGAACGGCGAGCAGTACTAGCAGCAAAGCCAATCGCTGCGATGGGAATATTCGCAAAACCATTTTCGTTTTTTCCCAGCAAAATAAAGTCGCATGGCCCGCTTGGTTGTTCTAGGACCGCCTTTTGCCAGGAGCTTTCATGCTAATTCACTCAATTAGTTTTCAGCGCTAAATTGGGAAACAGTAGCAAGATAATAGACCGTTACGGTGGCGACCATCGGTGGCTAAGTAAGAGTTGCTAGCGCGTAACGAGCGTATTTCGCTTTGGAGTGAAATGCTGCTGGACAGGGATTTATTCGCTCTTGGCAGTTGCGGGTATCGTACGCGCTTTTTCGATATGTCATGGAGGCACGAACATTAAGCGCACCATGGTTTTTCTTACTCTTCAAGGGGCTCTGACACTCCCAATTTAGTTGTGCCAGAGCGGTGAGTTACGGATGTTATCCTGCCATCCGCTCACATTCCTCAGCGCAGTTCATACATGCCTTCGCGCACTCTTGGCAGTGATCCATTTGATGTTTCGCACATTCCTCTCCGCATGCACGGCAGATCTTGGCGCAAAGGGCACAGAACTCCTTAGCATACTCACTTTCGCGGCTCATTAGTGTGGCGGCCAACCTACAAATGTCCGCGCAGTCGCGGTCAAGCTCGATGCAGCGAGCCATCATCTTTACGTCATCCTCACGAAGGCACGCAGAGGCGCACGTTTCGCATACTAGGGCACAGTTCGAACAAGCTTGGATACAGGAAGCGAACATTGAGTTTGTCATTGCGTTCTCCAGGTTTCGAAAGTTGTATGTCGCCGGTGCCTACTAGCCGAACACACCCATAAGCGTATTAACAGGCACAAAAAATACGACAGGCTCCTATCTAACCCGTTTCGTCCAACTTCATTACAATTCTGTAAGGTTCGTCCAACCGCACCGGGGAGCTATGCGGGCGCAGTTGGGGGGCGACAAGCCAATAGATTGCCTGGCCGGCTTCGCTAGTCTGGTCTAGATGATTAGTGGGGTATGGCAAGCTCCCTGTCGCCACGACTGGGAGCCCTTACTGGGGAACGGCCGGAGCGAAAGCCGCTTAACTTTTTGAGCTACTTGCCTTGCGGCCTAACGTTTAGGAAGCAATCGCAGAGCCCTCCGGTACCGTTGCGTCGACTAGGATGGCCTAGAGCCGACCCTTATGCTTTTGCTGAGGCGCCTTTCAACGAGCCTAGTCAGGACCGACTAGGCACACACATACCGGATGTTAGTGCTCGTGTTGCTTTCCGTCTGCGTGTACATGGTTTTTTGAAGGAGATTTGCCTTCCGCATCGGCACGGTCATTGTCAGTGCTTTCTTCCGCCGTCTGTGGCTGGTCTGACGCATGATGGTCATCGCTTTCTTTACCATCATGATGCCCGGAGCCTGGCTGGCCGGGTGCTCCACCTGAGCCGCTAGAGCCGTGGTGATCCGAGCCGCCACTGTCGCCCTGATGGTGGTCGTCCGAGGCAATCTCACCATGTTGTTTACCGTGCCCTGCTGGGGTCTCCCCACCACCATGCTGGTGACCACCGCTAGACGCAACGAGCGCTCGATACGCTCCTTCATCTAGGTCAGGAAGCTTCCGCAGAAAAGCCACCATTTCCCAGATGTACGAGAAACAGCTTGGACCAGGCCTATAGTATTTGATAGTTGATCCCACCCAGTCGATACGTCGAAGGGACCGCAGACATAGTATCTGTTATCTGTTGTGGCTGCCCTTTCGCTGGTATGTACAAGCCTTTCCCGGCCAGGGCCTCTTGCCGAGCCTTTTCATCGCTGCGCCTTGACCTGCGGGCCTGCCGATTGAAGTCCTTGAGCGGTGTAACCGTAATGACATTCTCGCCAGCTACTACAAAGACGGGTAGGTTAGCCTTGATCATGGCATCCCAGCGCTCGCCCTTGGGTTTGAACCAGAGCGTGCAGCGTGGGTGGGGCGTGACGGTCTTGTGGTGTATCAGGACGGCGCTTTCGGCCAGATGCGCGATGCTGCGAAGTTCGATGAATTCTGGGGTCTGTTCCAGCGGGACTTGCTGCAGGTCAGCGCGTCGCTGGGCCTTGTCTGCTAGATCCTCACGGATGCGCCCCACCGTGATCCGCTCGGTCCCTCCGGTATGCCCAGCCCAGTTAAAGGAGATCCGTCGGGGACCGCCATCAAAGGCGTGCAGGGTACGCAGGAGCTGGTAGGTATTGATATCGTGGCCCAGGGCTCGACGTAAAACACTAGAGCGCATCATAGGGGCAAGGCCCTGTGCCAGTCGTTCAGCCTCAAGTGCCTCCTGTACGCGCTGTTTGCAGGCATTGATTCCTAACACCTGATCCAAAACGGACCGGTCCAGGCGAAAGTAGCCGGGCAGCCGTATCACGGTGCCTGGCGCCTGACCGGCATCGAGTCTAAAGGAGCTGATCGCACGCACGGCCATGTTAATCGCTTCGCGGCCTGACAGGTGCTCAACTTCTACCACATCAAGGGTCTTGTGTTCGGTTAGTACCGGCAAGGTCCAGACATGGCCATCGACGACATAGCTGGGCCACTCTTCATTAAAGGAGATAACCCGTCGATTCAATTCACGGTAGGCATCTACCAGAGCTTCGTACATGGCTCACCTTATCGAATAATATTTATACCACCACTGATTATCCTTATCCCTCCTATCACACCCATTGACCCTCCTTTACACCCCCTCCCCTTTCCTCTTTTTTCCCTTCCCTTTTCCTTTCTTTTCCCTTCAAGAGAGCGGGCGGATGAGGAGGAGCAGGTTCAATGTATAGAATGTACATCGTGGTGGTATAACGATATCACGGCTCTATTGCGTTGGAGGGCTGAGTTTACTCTAGGTGGAAAGCGGCATAACTTCGTGGTTGGTACCCGCGCGGGCACTTTGTGCTAAATAAGAGATTTTAGTTACGCAGCGACTGACCCTAGGCATGTCACATGCCGACGATAACCCTGTTTCACGTAACGTCCGCTGAAAGAGCTATCAACATCATAATCTCACAGAGATTCTTACTCGAAGACTGCAAAGGACAACATCTCATGGGTCTATCATCAAACAAGCGTATCGTACTTTCTCAGGACCTACGCAAAGTGGGTGTAGCGGGCATTTCCATTGGCATCATCAGTCCGTTGTTTGCAAGCCAGCTTGCTGAAGTCGGTCTTGGCTCGTATTGGCTTTCGGGCCTGGCGCTGACAATAGGGCTGGTAGCGTGGATAGCAGGGTTAGTGCTCACGCCTTCTGTGAAAGAGGCCTGAACAGGACTGTTAAAGCTTCTGGCATACGCGCCGATAACCTTAATATCCACGAGGTCTCGTGCGAATGGTTCGGTACATCGTTCAGAGAATCTTTAGCCCCTTACTAGGGGCTTTTTTTTGCCTGCCCGCAACGGGCTATTTGTCAGCGTCGCCGTTGGTTTGGGCCATCAGCTCTAGGACATCCTCAGGCAGCGTCATCACAAATATTTTTATGTGCCGCAACGGTGAGCGGCTGTTCATGATGTCGTACATATGCTGACGATGGCGCCGGGGCAGTACCTTCGAAAACCGCTTTGCAGCATCTGCCACTGCCTTGTCTGTTCCGTGGAGTTCGGCTACCAGCGCCAGCGCCACGATCGCATCATAAAAACGCATCAAGTTTCCTTTCACAATTGTTGCCCAGGCAATTCTACCCGGTTCTACCTTCCCATTTCGCATGACCGCCCCGACGAGTTACGGCTCGTCAAGACGATTTTTAGGAATTATTTGATACCAAACCTCGTGGTTGGTACCCGCGCGGGTATCAACCACGAGGATAGATACCTTCATACCTAAGATAAACTAGGTAGTCCTAGCCCTTGGTAAACCAACCCTCCATAACTTGAGTTCACACGCAGTTAAAGCGCTCTCGATAAGCCCGAGCGGCTATAAAGTCTGGTTTGGGTTTAGTAGTTGGATTTTTTATTAATTGGTAAGCAAATGAAGTAGTATCTATACTTTACTTAACAATACCGTTCTGTCTATCATCAGTCGTCTTAATTCAACCAATCATACAACGGTGGGTCGGCATGAGAGATGTCACAAAAGAGCCTCTTTCCTCGATAGTCCTAGGTGTAGAGAACGCAGCTCAGTTATTTGCCAAGTTTTCTGCTGAAGGCAATGAGGAACTGGAGTCTCTTCGTACCTCAATCATTAGTCCCGATGAGCAAAAACAGGCTCGTATCTGGTCTATTACCGAAGCCGCCAAACTGATTGGTCGTCATCCTAACAGCCTGCGATTAAATCAGGACGTGCGTCAGAAAGATGCCCGGGGGGCATGGGTTTACTCGCTGGATGACATCAACTACTTTCGCGAAAAATATGGCACTCGCTACAAGCGGCCCGCTGGATCTCAAGCGGCCATCCTCGCGGTCAGCAATTTCAAAGGCGGAGTTGCTAAAACGACCACAACGGTGCATTTGGCACAGAAAGCCGCAATTGATGGCTTACGCGTTCTGGTAGTAGACCTCGATCCGCAGGCCTCCACGACGTTTAATCTTGGCCCGTTGATCCCGGATATGGAGCTGGGTCCTGACGACATCATTAATAATGCGATGACCAAGGATCCGCAGCTTATCAAGTCTGTGATTTGTGATTCTTACTTCCCTGGCATCCGCCTCGTCCCGTCCAATCTTCATCTCCAATCGTTAGAGTTTCTCTACACGGACCGTGAAAATGAAGACAGGCTTGGTGTCCCAGCTGAGCGACTCTCAAGAGCGCTTGAAGTGGTACGGGAGGATTACGACATCATCCTGCTTGATTGCGGCCCGAATATGGGCGCAGCTTCCTTAAACGCGATGGCTGCATGCAATGCCGTACTTATTCCGATACCGCCCAGTACTTACGACCACGCCTCCTTCGTAATGCTATCAACCACATTGACGTCTCTATTCGCCTCACTAGAAAAGAGTCTTGATTATCTTCGCATCGTTATTACCAAGCATCCCGGTAACAAAGGCTCCGCGCTTGTTGAGAATCGCATTCGTAAGCTCTACGGCGAGTACGTACTGAATAATGTCGTGAGCATGACGGCTGAAATTGAGAAGGCGAGTGCAGAAATGTCCTCTGTTTACGACCAGGTAAAAGGCAAGAACAACCGTCGCCAGTATCAGAGAGCCATCGACATCATAGACGCCGTAAACAACGAAATTATCGATGATCTCAAACTTCTCTGGAATAGACAGGCCGAAGCGGCCAAGGGAGTTGAGTGATGACTGATCACCCAATACCTGGAATTGCGGGATATTTTATCAATGACCTGAACCGCAAACGTGAGGAAAAGCGTGCTGCTGCGCAAGGCCGTATAAAGAAACCCTACGTAGACACCCAACCTGCTGACACGTCGGCGGAGCAGATTCCGGTAGAACCAGTATCAGCCAAGGAAGAACCTGCCCCGTACACTTCTGCGCCAACTGCTGCAGAGTTTTTCGAGGAAGAGGTAAGGAAGGCAGCGCCCTCCCCTTCAGTGCAAGTTTCGGCTGAACCCACCAAAGACAAATCATCCAGACAGGCTGCCAACGAAGACACTATCGTTGAGCTCGACACTGGGCTTATTGACGAGTGGGAACTGAACGACCGGCCTGTAGATGAGTTTGGTGACATAAGTGACCTGACCTTGCGCATCAACCAGCATGGTCAAATCGTCCCCATTCTTGTACGGCCTAAAAAAGGTGGCCGATACGAGCTTATCTATGGACGGCGGCGGTGGACAGCCTGTAAGGAGTTAGGGCTAAAAGTTAAAGCATTCGTTCGCAAGCTCACTGATCAAGGTGCCTATCAGGCCATGGTCAATGAAAATGCCGGACGTGAAGATATATCCAGCTGGGCGCGTGCATTGAGCTACAAGAAAGCTCTGGATATGGGTGTTTACCCTAGCCAAGCAGCCCTCGCCGCTCATCTAGGGCTTAACAAGGCCACTCTTTCAAACATCATGATCTACAACCGTATCCCAGATGAGATCGCCTCGGCAGTAGGCTCATTTGCAAAAGTAGGGATAGGAACGGTCAAGGCGATTCTTAGCCTTGCAGAAGACAAGGCCAATATCGAACACATTGTTGCCAACGCCGCACTGATTCAAAGCGGCAAAATGGCAGACAAGGCTTTGACACGAACTGTTGAGGCTGCACGCACCTCAAGTCCCTGCCCTAGCGGTACCAAATCTGTTCTTGATGCCTCCGGCAATAAACTATTTTCCATGCGCCGAACAGAACGCGGCGTCTGGAGTGTCACGTTAGCGAAAGACCTTACCCGAGACCTTTCAGAAGAAGAAGTTGAGGCCCGACTGAAGGCTGCCTTTAAATGCGAATGATTATCAACAATATAAGTTGTAGGCCTACAACCTCTTTGTTTGCGAAGAGTAGTAGGCCTTTTTCTTTAATTACGGATCAGGGTTGTAGGCCTACAACCACAGCTACTGATTCAGGTTGTAGGCCTACAACCTTTGATGAACATCGAATAGCAGGCTCACCCAAACGACCGTCCAGCGCCCCGCCAGGTAAACCAATACCACCTGGTCCGGGGCTAGAAAAGTCCTCCCCCAGAACCCGCCAACAGGCGGGTTTTTTTATGCCCGGAGAAAAGTCCATGACCCTCGCTGCTACGTCTACAGCTATAGACGCTTTGTTAAAAGACAAGGAATTTAGGCTATTAAGTGCTCCTCTTATGCGCCATGTAATCAGTACGTCTACGTTAAGTGATGGAGCAAAGGTTTTATGGTTTTCGCTCTGGGAGCTGTGCGCTTTAGAGACCGAGCGTAAACGTAAACTGACGTTAGGTTTTTTGGCTAAAAGGCTTGGTAAGTCAGTTGACTCTGTAAGACGTTACGTCAACCAGCTTCAAAGAAATGGCTATCTAGTAATTGATGAGCAATATGACGTAAACCAAAGACAGCTACCTTCCATCTATAGAGCTACTGCTCCAGCACAGGTCGTCGCGCTTATTACAAAAGAGATACCCGATCGAAAAGGTATACGTCGTGATCAAACAAGTGAATCTAAATCAAGTGACGTGGCTATAGGTGATGGGTACGTAGACAGCAGTATTATAGAAAACCCTATTCAGGTTAATGCCGTAGACGTTGGTAAAAATAATGACTGCGAACAAGTAGATCAATTACATGGCGACGACGTTAAGATTTCAGGATCAACAGTAATACGACCATGCGTCGACGTTGCGTCGACTACAGTTGAAGAAAAGGGGGATTTATCTGCCCGCGATTGCAAACTAGCCCAGCGGCTCAATGCTATTCGATCGCGAGCCAGACACCCTCATATCTCCCAAAAACAGGCAGTGAGTAAGTCTGAAGTCAATGGGTATAAACCTGAGGTGCAAAACCGAGTCGTTACACCACCGGATAGCGAAGTCTGCGCGCACAGCAGTAAAGCGGAAGAGGGTGGCAAGCCTGCACTTGATGGGGATAGCAGATTTGCGAGCCAAGAAAGTATTCCGAAGGAAGACAATAACAAAACAACAAGCGAGCCCGGGGGGCTTCGGTTCTGGATCTATCGGCAAATCAAGCAGCGAAAGGCATTCAACTCAGATCCTTGGCGATATGTAGATGAAATTGCCGTAGCGATAGAGAAAGGGAGTCTTGCCAAATTCAATTTGGCCAAAGCCATGAACATCGCCTTGAAGCTCATACGCGAGGGACGCTGGACAGCGCCCCGTTTTGTTGTTTGATGAAGCTATATCATTGATTTTGAAGCGAAGATCAAACTCTATGACCCTCATAAACGGCAACGTTTTCAAAACCTCTGGTCTACTAGCCATTGGTGAGACATCGGGTATGGATTGCCACTTCAGAATCGTCTGGCACTATGCTCGGAATATCAAAGCCAAGGAAATAGGGGAGATGGCGCATGTCTGACGATCAGCGTTCAACCTACGAGCAGAATCTGTCCTTCATCAAAGCCAATGTAGAGCGCCTGCAGCGCGGTGAGGTCTCCATCGACGAGTTGGAAACCCTGACCGCCCAGATGAACCAGGCCTTCAAGTTCTGCGAAGATCGACTGACCAGGACACGGCTTGCTGTAGCCGAGACGATGAAGCAGTCTGCGCCTGCCGCCGAGTGCTGACATGAACGCGCCAGCACCAGCGGTGCATATCTCGCTACACAGCTATCTCAAGCAGATCGAAGGGGTGATCAAACGCTCCTTTGCCGAGCATATCTGGGTTGTGGCTGAGCTGAGCGAATTCAATGTCCGCAATGGTGGTACGTGCTGGTTTACTCTGATCGAGAGCGCTGATGGCAAGGAAATCGCCAAGTGTTCGGCTGTGATGTTTGGCAGTGTCTCGAATGTGCAGCTAAGAGCCTTTGAACAGGTTACGGGATCAAAACCGCAGCCCGGCATGAAAGTGATGCTCAAGGTCTGCGCGACCCTGCATCCCCAGTATGGCTTCCAGCTCCAGGTCTATGGCATTGACCCGAACTACACACTGGGTGAAATGCACGCCAAGGTCGAGCAGATACTGGCGCGGTTAAAGGAAGAGGGCATCCATGATCGGCAAAAGGCGCTCGCAGCGCCAGCAGGCTTCTGGCGTATAGCGGTTGTCTCGCCTGATCAAGCCGCAGGGCTTGGTGACTTCCGGCGCGAAGCGGATCTGCTCGAGCGCCATGGCCTCGTAAGCTTTCACTACTACACCGCCACATTCCAGGGCGAGAAGGCTCCTGAGTCGATCAAGCAGGCCTTTCTCCAGCTCTACGAAGCACATGGCAAGGCACCCTATGACGTGGTGTGTCTGATCCGGGGAGGAGGGGCCAAGGCCGATATGGCATGGCTCAACCACTATGGGCTGGCCAAGCTGATCTGCCGCTTGCCTATCCCGGTCTTTACCGGCATCGGCCATGAGCGCGACGAGACGGTACTTGATCTGGTAGCGCATACCCGTTTCGATACGCCGTCCAAGGTCATTGGATCGATCCTGCGCCATCTCCAGCTGGAGTCCGAGGAGCTTGGTAGAAGCATTGAGCTGGCCAGGCAGCTGATCGACCAGACCCTAAGCCGGGAAGAGACCTGTCTCGTGAGCCTGCACGGGCAGTATCAGAACCTCTCCCAGCAAAAGCTAAGCAACGAGACCCTCACACTGGCTGAGCTAAGCCACTGTTACCGCCGAGGCGTGGACGAGCTTTTGAACCGGCACGAAAGACAAGTGACGCTCTGGCAGGCCCAGGCGCAGTCCATGGTGCGCGAATCGCTGCAGAGCGCCAGCGATCGCTTGCACAACTATCAGGAGCGGTATCTGGCGCAGCTTCCATCAGCTGTAGCTGAAGAGGAGCAATGTCTAGGCAATCTCCTCACGCAATACACCTACCTTGCCGAGAGAAAGGCCGCAGATGCCGCGCAAGAACTCATGCAGGTCAGACAAGCCTTGTCATTGCAGCTGGACGCACGGCTGGCTGAGGAACAGCGCTGTGTTGACTCACTGGCCGGTCGGTACCAGCTGGCAGCGCAGGGAAGCCTTCAGCAAGAGGAAGCCTCGCTTCAGCGGTACAAGGATCTTTATACCGTTCTTGATCCAAGAGCGATCATGGCCAAGGGGTTTGCGCTGGTGAAGCGGCAGGATGGACAGGCTATAAGGTCAGCTAACGATGTGATGCCAGATGAGCCTATTTGCATTCATTTCCATGACGGTATAGCAGCCGTTATAGCAGTTCAAAAGAATATATAAAGATCAGGATATAAGGGATGTCTAGGAAAACTTTAATATTTGGCAATGGACTTGGAATGGCACTAGATCCTACTCATTTCTCGCTCACGAATGCGATGGCTGACGTATGGGATGATGATGAAGATCTTTCGGATACTCAAAAAAATCTGATTAGCGAATGTTTAGGTGGTGGGGGCCTAGTACCTGAACAGGAAGACCAGCTCGATCCTCTTCACCAAGTTATATCAGCCTGCAAGATACTTAATAGCGTAAGCCAGTCTCAAAACATGGAGGTGCATTGGCTTTCATCTGAAGGTCAAGAATTTCCTAGGGCAGTAAGCAGGTACATACATAAGGTGGCAACAAGATTGCATTTGTACGAAGGCGCCCTACCTAGAGATTTCGTACAGCCCTTAGCGAATTTTATCAGAAGGACTGACTCACACGTCGCAACGCTGAATTACGATCGGTTGCTATATGACGCTCTCATTGATGAAGAAGTGATAACTAACAATTACTACACCACTTCTTTAGTAGATGGCATGGTGCGGGATGGATTTAATTCGGATGCAATGCAGCGAGCTTTCGGCAACACGTTTGGCTATTACTTGCATCTTCATGGCTCTCCTCTGTTCTATGACGATCAATATGGCGCGATACGCAAAAGGCAGAGGCATGAGCTAACTCCTACTTCAGCAAATGGTTCTGACCACATCGTATTAACGCATGTAAGGCATAAACGCTCTGTAATTGGTGCCTCACATGTGCTATCGACTTACTGGGATTACTTAAACCTTTGCCTAGAAGAATCTAGCGGAATCGTCATCGTTGGCTACTCTGGCTGCGACAACCATTTGAACAACCTACTTGCTGCCCATGGGCGGTCCAGAGATATTCATGTAGTGGAATGGAGCAATCCTGCCGAGAGGCGTGCCGAAAGACAACAATACTGGGCACGTAAGCTCAAAACTGAAGAATTCACATTACAACGGTTAACTAATATTCTTGACTTTAATAGCTGGGACTAATTATGACTCAGAGCTGGCACTCTCACTATAGAGCTATCAGGGCAAGTTATGGCCATATCACTTGATGAAAATCAATCCAAAGTCAATACGCTGTTTGAGCTGATCCAGCTGCTCCATATGGCGCTCAAGCTGGATAGTCTAGAAATCCAGGAAGAGGAAATCGTCGACCTGATTGTCGAGATAGCTAACGAGCTGGACGATACGAGCCCGGCGCCATATTTGCATAACGCCTTGATTGATCCGACCGAGCCTATGGAGCCCATCTGCTGGGTGACGCTTTATATGACCCTACTGCCCGCCGTAGGCCGCACGCTGGGACTCTTGACCACAGACAGTGTTGATCCTCGAGCATGGGTTAAAGACGACATGACTCACACGCAGAACCTTGTCAGCGAGTGGTCGCGTAATGCTGAACGCGTTATGGCTGACGTCAACCATGCCATGCGTGATCAGGTTGGATTTGATGCTGAGGAACTGTCCGAGCACATGCAAAGGACAGGCGAAAGTTTGGGCCAGGCTGAGGCACGGCTGTACAGCCAGCGGTCAGGGTTGAAGACCCTTCATTAACGTTTTGAGCCTCGCCATACCAGAGACGAGTTCCTAGGTCCGGTAGCCCAGCATGCGCTTTAGCCTTGACCACGAAGACGGCTCTTTGCTCGGCTCTTCAGGCTCAGGTAACCGATAGCTGATCATCGGTATATCAAGATAGTTGATGTGCTGCTTATTCGATTTTTTAGCTTCATGCGCACCCAAGTCGATCATTGATATATCCAGAGAGTCCGTTTCCTCTTGGAAGGTCTCACTAGCTACGCTGTCTTTATGTATGAAACCAAGCTCTTTCATGATTTGAGTACCTACTCATGACTCACTGACCGGGCCAAAGGCGTCAAGGGGCTGCGTATAAGAGAATTGACCTGCTGTGACTGCGGTGTCGCTCATGAATGCGATATTAACGCGGCCAGGAACATTCTTGTGCTCGGGCATGGGCGTCCATCCGTGGGAATCTCCGTCTTTTAATGTCAAGGCGCTACAAGGAACAGCAGGCAGGTGTACTGTCTCTCTACGCCTTATCCACCCGTGCTGCATAGCAGCCGCGCCTTGCAAAATGAACGTGCAGGTAATCAACACCCGGGATCATGAAAAGCTGCGTAATAAGACTTTCCAACTGGCACCCCTCAACAACGTCGGCCTCTATCATCAGGCCTTTATCATCAAATCCACGTACCGAAAGCAGACGAAGTCTTAGTGATTCGGGGACAGCCTCAATATGGTCATAACGCTCTGTCATACCTTCCCTGATAAAGATGGCATGGCTTGCCTGATACGGCGTTTGCGCTGGCTGATGCATGAAGTTAAGCAGCAGAACCGCCTCTCCGGGTTCTACGTCTTTCAAACTTACCCGATCAGGGAAACCTGGCGTCTGATCGGCGATGTATCGCATGGCTCCCGCGCTGGCGAGTTCTGCTTCGCTTAATCCGAAGAGATGCTTGAATGGAGCAGGATCAAGGCCCGTGATACGAAATGACATAGGGTTCTCTCTATGGCCGGACTAGAAACAAGGAGGGCTTCTGCCTTTAAACAAGACAGGTCTTATTTAAGCGATACGGTTGGTTGCGAGCGTTTGATAAGCCTCATCACGCGTCCATCAAGTGCGAGAAGACCCGCAGCAATGACGGCCATGCCTGCAAAATGAGTGGGTTCAAGTGCCTCATCCAGTACAAACCAACCAAGCAGCAATGCACTAACCGGGACAAGAAGCGTCACGAGCATGAGATTAGTTGCACCCGCCGAGGCGAGTAGCCTGAAGAACAAAACGTAAGCCAGCGCAGTTGAGAAGATAGCAAGTCCTGCTATGGCTACCCATGTCTGCCATCCGGGCATCGTAAGTGTCCAGGGCTGATCAACCACCAACGTGATCGGAGCCAGTAGTGTTGTAGATGCCATGACCTGACCCGTTGCGCTCACAACGGGACTTACCCCCATCGCTCTAAACCGACGGCCAAACAGACTGGCAAAGGCATACGACAAGGCTGCACCAAGTACTGCCAGACAAGCCAAAACACTGGAGTTCGCACCTTGCGAGGCCTGAGGTCCCATCACAAGTGCTACGCCTATAAAGCCTGTCAGAATGCCGAGCGCTTTCCTAGGCGTTACTTTTTCATCTGCTGTTAGATAATGAGCCACGATGATGGTCATAAGTGGCGTGGTTGCATTAAGGATTGAAGCCAAACCACCTGCTATAGAGGTCTGAGCCCAGACAATCAAGCTGAAAGGGATGACATTGTTGAGCATACCCATGATCAGAAAACTGCCCCAGATCGTCCGATCCTGTGGCAGAGCAACGTGAAGCAGTCGGGTAATTCCCAGTAGTGCAAGCGCAGCCAGACTCACGCGTAAGGCTACGATGCAGAGCGGCGGCAGCTCCTTGACCGCTATGCCGATAAACAGAAACGAGCAGCCCCAGAACGTTGACAAGACAATCAACATACTCCAGTCCTTACCTGTCATCCCATTCATACGCCTCGCTCCATAGTCTCAAAAGAGTGATTGGAAACAGCAGCTCGGGAGGTGATTTCCGGAGCACGCCTCCAGAACCCCCTTATGCCGCAGTTGCTCACGTCATAACCATCCGTTTCTGACTTTCAAACCCCATGTAAGGTGACACCGATGCTTGAATGGATAGTCTCCGTTCGTGACATCTGAGGCGATGGAATAGCTGTATGATGCAGATGCGTTACGCTCATGCGGATGATTTGATCGAGGCAGCTCGGGATGACTAGAGAGACGGCAGGCAGGGACTGGGTGCGTCGCAGCGATAGCGTTTCGCGGATAGAGCGCATCGAGGCCTACTTCAGCGGCCATGGTTATGAGCCCCATCGCCACGATACTTATGCCATTGGCCGTACCCTTTCAGGCGTGCAGAGCTTTCACTACCAGAAGAGCATGCGTCATAGTCTGCCGGGCGGAACCCTTGTGCTGCACCCGGATGAGCTGCATGACGGCGAGGCGGGTACCGAGGCCGGCTTTCGCTACCGGATGATCTATGTCGAGCCTGCGATCATTCAGCAGATTCTAGGTGGTAAGCCGCTGCCTTTCATTGCAACGGGCCTTTCAACCGACCCGCGTCTTTGCAGAGCGCTTGAGGCCTTTATGCAAGCGATGGACTGCCCTCTCGAGACGCTTGAGGAAGCGGATGCGTTGTACGACCTGGCGCAGGCGCTGGACGCCGTTGGTAACAGGCGTCGGGGCAGGCGAGCCTATGACTTCCCGGCAGCAGAACGAGCACGTGAGTATATCTACGCAAGTCATGGTACAAGCATCACACTGGATGAACTTGAATATGCCAGTGGGCGGGATCGCTGGAGTCTTTCCCGGGATTTTCGGGCACTGTATGGCACAAGCCCGTACCGATACATGACGCTTAGGCGGTTGGACAGATGTCGAAAGTTGCTGCTGGATGGTTTTAATCTTGTAGAAGCAGCCCTGGCAACTGGTTTTTTCGATCAGAGCCATATGACTCGCCATTTCAAACGGTGCTACGGGCTTTCGCCGGCCCGCTGGTTAGACATGTTGGGCCGGTAAACCTGCACGATCGTGCAAGAGTTATCCGTTCAGTCCCGTTAGCGTAACGGTTCCACAAACAAAGGAGCCGACACCATGAACACTGATGTAACTCAAGCGCCCTACCAGTCAATCAACCTGCTGCAAAAGTTGTCGCTGGTTAGCGAGCAGTGGTTACCCAAGGTGGTCGCTGAGATGAATAGCTACCAGTTCAAGGTTGTTCGAATCCAGGGAGATTTCATCTGGCATTCTCATCCAGAAACAGACGAGACCTTTCTAGTGCTTGAAGGCACGCTTCGGATTGACTTTCGGGACGGCAGCGTGACGCTAAAAGCGGGTGAACTCTATGTGGTCCCCAAAGGGGTTGAGCACAAACCGTATACTGAGGAAGAAGTAAAGCTATTGCTGATCGAGCCGCGGGGTGTTTTGAACACCGGTCAGGAACGCGGAGAGCGGACAGCGCCTAATGACGTCTGGATCTGATAGATCAGCATTCGATACAAATCACTGATTGTTTTGAACAAAGCGTTGAGCTGCACGGAGCAGGGCTCTAGCGCCGAGCGAGTTCTAATAAACGCAATACTGATTGCATGTGGTCATTGGTTATATCCCAGCGACCACATGAGTTGATGAAAGAAATAAGGTGAATGGTGCTAGAGGGTTAAAGGCTGACCTAAGCGAGGCCTAGCACCTTCGCTGGTCAGCCTATTTAGAGAATACAGTCAATTGATAACCCAGCTTGCATTCAAGCCTTGTTCGACTGGATACGAGGCTTCAGTAGCTCTTCGAGTAAAAGGAACCCTGCTCCTGCCATGATGGCGATGTCAGCAATATTGAAAACACCGGTATGTAGCGAGCTGAGATTAAGAACGAGGTAGTCCACTACATGACCGCCGCGAAACAGTCTGTCCAAAAGATTGGAAGCTCCGCCTAAAGCAATGAAATAGATAGCTATCGCTTTAGTGGGGTTAGCCTTCCAGTGCAGCAGTGCCCAGATGATAGCGAAGATTACGCCTACCGCCACTCCTGCGATAAATATCAGCTGCTTGATATCAGGATTAAAACCTGCCCCAAGGCTCAAGAAAGCACCGGGATTGAAACTTAAAACGAGATCAATCCATGCAAAGCTACCGCCGATGCGAAAGCTTTGCGATTGCAGTGTTTGCAAGGCCAGGAGTTTCACCCATTGGTCCAATGCAATAAACATTGCACCTATGAAAATGGCAAATAAGCGGTTTTTCTGAATCTGCAGCATGTCAGTCCTTCAACGCAGGCAATAGCCATTTAGAAAGGTCGGCAAGATAACGTAGCCTCAGCGAGCGGTCCATGCTAGTCACATAGTGCGTGGGCAGTGTTTACCCATTAGGGTAGACCTCAGCGGCTACAACTATGGGTAGCGATCTGACGACACTATTTCTTCAAATCAACGCTTTGGAGAACAGCCTGTTTTCATGTGTCTCGCCTTGAAAGGTATAGGTAGGAGAGCCGATATATGAATAGCCCTGCTTTGGATAAAATCCAAGCGCTCTTTGATTGGCAACCCAAACGCTTGCCCATAACTGCTGGACTTTGTGCAGACGGGCCTGTTCTTCTGCAAACTGAAGAAGCTTCCATCCTATGCCATATCCTGTAAATCGCTCCTGAATATAGAGACGCTTGAGTTCTGCGGCGTTGGGATCAGGGATAAGCGTATGGCTTGTTTTTGTTGTGATATGTGCAAAACCGACCAGGTGGCCATTGATCTTGGCAGTAACAAAAAGGTTGTCTGGCTCGATGATGAGCTCTTTGATTATTTGAGGAGAAAATGAATCAAGTGCTTCCTGTGCAATGGCCTCACGTATCCCTTCAGTAGCATACGTATCTAGGAAAACCTGCATTCCGAGCAAGCCGATGCAAAGCGCATCATCAACAACAGCGTTTCGGAATATAACATCTAAAGTCTGCAGTTTAGGCATGTGGCTCTAACGTTTACATGGGGAGAAACGTCAGATTGAAGTGAATTCCATTTTCTGGTCAATAGTCATATGCCCTTATTAAGGTATACCCCAGCGACTAGAGGCTATGAACAGCCATGCAAACTATAGGCAATAGTTAGACAGACAGGTCTCTTGTGTCTACTTAAAATGTAGCTTTCAAATTTGTTGACGCAACAAAAGCATTAATATCAAACAATTGGCAGAGATATTTTCAAAACATCAGTATCTAGTATTGAAATTTCAAAGTCTGGCAAGGCAAGCATGCTGCCGTTGGCAAGCTTCCAGTCAAAGAAATCTGAGAAGTTCGCTTTCGCTAGCGCGCGGATTGTTTTTGCAACGAAACCGTGCGCGACAATCAAAACAGTTTTTGAGGCGTAGTTTATTTCCAGTTCCACCAGCCCGTCTCGTACTCGCTTTACAACATCGTAAATAGATTCACCTTTAGTTGGCCCAGCCTCCCAAAGACGAGTGATGTTTTGTGCCCAAAGCTCAGGGTAACGTCCTCTTGCTTCGGCTTGCGTCAAACCTTCAAAGACACCAACGTCACGTTCCCGAAAGCACTCCATTACATGCAATGGGAGCTTGAGTCTTTCGTTAAGAATGCAGGCAGTTTCTGTAGCTCTTAAACGCGGAGAAACGATAATTACATCGATGTCCTGGGGTAGAACATTTGCCAAATCCTGAGCCTGCTGGCGTCCCCAACTAGTAAGCTCAGGGTCAAGAGAGCCAAGGTAGCATTGTTGAACGTTGGCCAACGTTTCACCATGCCGCACGACATACAAATGCATGAAATTTATCCCAGCGAGTTGGTATAAATCGTATCAACTTGAAGCTATGTCTGGGGCAGCAAGTGTTAGCTTAGATGAAGTACCACTGCGCCTGCGAGAACACCAATAACACCTACTACCTGTATTGGTTTCAGACGCTCCTTCAGGAAAATAAAGCCCAGGATCGCAGCTACACCACCAGATAAGGTGCTAATTACCGTGACGATTGCTATAGATCCATAGGTAGCGCCCAGTGCAAAAGTAGAAAAGCCTCCCAGATTCAGAAAGCTGGCGCCTAACAGGCTTGAGCAGTATTTAATGTGAAGCAGGGAAAGCTGCAGCGATCCTTTAACAAGCATACCGGTCAGCGATGCCAGCCCAACGGCATAACCCAGCCATAGCATGGCTGTAGCGCCCAGCTCGGGTAGCGCGTATTTGCCTTGAAGCCAAAAGCTACATCCATACAAGAGAGCAGCAAAAAGCGCATAGAGTACAGACTGCGTAGAAGTATGCTTTTTATGTTCGTTACCCTCGGACGATAAGGTAGCCAGGATGACACTGGCCAGGCAGACCCCAAGGCCGACTAGCTGGGTTGTGCTTAGGGTTTCACCGCTAAGCCAGGACAGCGTTGCTGTTACCACACCGTATGATGTGACTAGTGGGGCTACTATTGATGCTTTTCCAATAGCAAATGCTCTTGATAAAGAAAGAGAGCCTGAGACTGTGAAAAGAGAAGCAATGAAACCAGCGACCCAACCACCCGAGGAGGCGTTAGCTGCTTGAACTAATAGCTTGGGTAGGCATAGCAGAAGCAAGCTCATAATAATGAAGCCTACCAACTGTCCAAAAAATACGGCTTTCTTAACCCCAACTGCTCTAGCGTTGATACCTACCAGAAAGTCTGTACCGCCCCAACACAGAGCAGCTAGCAGCCCCATTAGAACGTCCATGCTTAGCCTTCTAATTAGTTTTCAATGATCTAAGCACATTCATCCGCATATCGACAGCTTAGGGCCTTGTGAGAAAGGACCTAAATAATAGCTTTTCTTGTGTTGTTACTAGGGTGTATCCCAGTGATTACAGGAACATACCTATCAATTAACAAGACAAAAGCTCTGATATAAGCTCATTCGCCTACGCACAGCTCTGGTATAGAAGTCGTGATGGAGGAAGTCATTGGAAACAGTACAAGTGATCAACCCTGACCTTTTTCTGGAAACCGAGGCTGGTCGCGTCTGGACACCTGAACGTAGTAAAAGAGCTTGGGCCGATAGTTTTGAAGCGCTTGAGCAGTCTCTTTCAGGCGCAGATAAATCTAGTACACGTTTATTGATAGTGTGCGGCTTACAGGGATCAGGTAAGTCCCAATGGATCAAGGACTACGCACAAAACTATGCACCATGTGTTTGTTTTGACGCGGCCTTGCCCGGCGTACGTCATCGGAAGCCTATCCTTGACGTGGCTAGTAAATATGGGGTCGAGGCGCTTGCTATATGGATAGATACACCTATCGAAATAGCAAAGCAGCGTAATCTTACAAGACAACTAGACAAGCGAGTGCCAGACGAGAGCATAGAGAGTGTGGCCCGTTTATTCGAGCCGCCGCGCTATGACGAAGGTTTTTCGGAAGTAATACGGGTCACGACCACTTTGTAGTGAGCAACAGAGTAATATTCAGACTGTATTACATACATTTGCACTTAATTAAGCGATAGACCGCCGTCTACTATCAGGGTGTGTCCGACAACATAGCTAGCTTCACTGCTAAGCAGCCAAAGCACAGCCGCCGCAATTTCGTCCGGCTTGGCAAACCGCTGGATAGGAACAACTTTCTCAATTTCCGTCCTATCAACTTTGCCCTGGGTTACACGTGCCTGCCAGCGCGGCGTCCATGTAACACCGGGTGCGACAGCGTTAACCCTGATTCCCTTGACAATAGCTTCAGCGGCTACCGAGCGCGTAAGTCCTTCCAGGCCATGTTTAGCAGCACTATAAGCTGCTGCGCCTGGAGTGGGCCTTATCCCATTAATAGAACTAATATTCACAATGGCACCGCCTGAAGTCATCAGGCCTAGCTCATGCTTGAGGCATAACGCAGGCACCCATAAGTCACTCAACAGAGTGCTTAACAGCTGACTGTTCTCTAGGGTTTGTCTGAAAAGTCGCGTTTGTTAGCCTAATGCCGTTGTGGCAAGCGGAGGCAGACATGACAGGTCGCT
>NZ_WOEJ01000016.1:0-111212 GCF_019400845.1 Pseudomonas sp. MAG002Y
TAGCGACCTGTCATGTCTGCCTCCGCTTGCCACAACGGCATTAGGCTAACAAACGCGACTTTTCAGACAAACCCTAGTAAATGCTGGTAACCTCAGGCACTTACTTAACGTTTATCCAGCCGTCCAGGTAAACCATTATCCGAGATTAAGCGTAAGCCTTGCACTACAGGCTTACCTGTTAATAAGGTTATTAATTAATACAACTACTTATTAAAGAGTTGTCGTCAATTTAATAAATGCTACTTCTTGCGCCTCGCCGATGGTTTGATGTGTTATGCGGGTTTTCCCTTTGGCATCTCTGTAAATCTCAACAAACTCGTTGGATACGGAAATAGGCCCCAAGATACGTATAGTCTGCTCAGGCTCCAAGATCTCATGGTCTTCACAGGTTGCTACGATAAAAAGATCAGGATTCAGTTTTTCAAGTTCTTTGATAAGTTCGCTTACAGTCATGTCTGAATCCTCTTAAAAGTGAATACATTGCCTTAGGTTTGTGCGCTCAATAGTTCAAAACCTGTGGCAATATAGGAACTACGAATAATGTCGAAGTAAAAGATGCAGTCATAGGAGTTATCATGAAAAGCTAGATTGGCAGTGTCGAGCCCTTGGAGCGCACCTCTTGCATAAATATGGATTGTATTCTGGTAAAGAGGTTTCTTTTCAGGATGACCATTCGGCAGGTACAGCTACAAAGGAGCACACTTTATTCAAGGCGATTTTTTCGAGACTGACCCGCTAGAAGGGCCGTTGCTTTTGCATTCATTGGCTGCCTAGGCACTAGGTCCATAGCGGTGGAGACCTGAATATAGACGACTGTAGGTTTTTGATAAACCTACATACAAACTGTACAGGTATTGGTATGTTGTACAAAAGCAAAGTAATCGGCCTTTAGCAACGGTTAACCTGGCTGCGAATAAGTTATACAAACGAGCCGGCGGCACTATAAGTTAGACCTGTATATTGTTTTTGTTGCTGTCCGTTCGTCTGTATTGTGAAACTATTACAACTTCTTAATATCAGAATAGTGTGAGGGATGTTCTTATAATGCCTTTCGAAAAAGGGATGATAATAGAGGTTATTCCGCTACGGTTACGCTTTCGGTGAGTCTATACAAGCTTTTGGTTTTCCTGCCGTAAATTTATATCTTTTCTCAGGTGCTGCTTTATTTACGCAGATCATGATTTAAGTGCATGGTAAAAAACCATAGCAGAGGAATGGCTTTGCCTGAGAAAGAGGAGGCGAGACATTAATAATGTTGCATTACTATATTAAAGTGTGAAGGTCATTGAAGTATATTTTATGAGGGTTATCAGTATTTAAGAATAGCTGCATCTTTATGTGGCTATTTAAATAGGTTCGCGTCTCGCCAATTATTTATCTATGGATTCCTGCTAGTAGCCATGGAGGGTTGGAACACGATCTTCATGTATAAGCGGAGTACAGAATAATCATGCTGCATATTCATTTTGGTACGGGCCGGCTTGGGCTGGGTCTGGTCGCTCCTTTTTTTCAGGCTCCAGGCTCAGAACTTTATCTCTTCAACCGTGCCGTTTCTGGGGGTAGCGCAACAGGCTCTACGGCTGTTAGTCCCGAGCGCCGTAATGAGCTCCTTCTCACCCACTCTCGAAAAGAATATGTCATCGCGACACCAGAAGGCGAGATGAAGCCAAGAGAGCGAGTAACCTACAACGATTTCTTCACTTATGAAGATAAGAGTATTGAGAGGCCGATTCGGGATATTCTCGATCGTTCCGAGGGAAAGTCCAAGGGCGTCATTGTCACAGCGTCCGTATTGGCAGCAGAAAACTATAGCCCGGTTATCGAAGCACTCAATCTGATCTGCAAGGCAAAAACTGATGAAGAGGGCTCGATAGGCAATATTTATCTTATTGCCTGTGAAAACACCGTAAGTGCTTGCGAAGTGCTAGATCATGAAAGTCTACAGGGGATGATTTCCGACGATATTCGCCAGTGTGTTCGCTGTGTACCCGCTTTAGTGGATCGCGTGTGTGTCGAGCTGGAGGAGGCCGTACTCGATAATGAACCTACGCTGGTGGTACGAGCGGAAGAGTACGGCGCATTAAAAGTTGAACTATGTCCCCGTACCGAGCAGTTGCCCCAGATTCTCGAGGGTAGCCGGATACAGTTCAGTCGTTATCTGGATATCGAAAAGGAAATCAAAAATTCACTGCTCAATGGCTCCCATTGGCTTATCGCACTAACAGCCTTTCAGGAAACAGGTGGCAGGCCGGAAATCAAGCTCAACGAGTTCATTCAAGAGACCGATAACCATCGGCTTTACGCCTCGGAGGTCATCAATGAGATGCGCGATGGGGTTGAAGCGTTGCTGCGCTCCAAACCCAAGTATGCCGACTTTGTCCGGGATGTTGACGTGACGGCATATCTGGATGGGGCCGCCAAATCCATCCTGAGCCGTTTCGAGGCAAACTCTGACACGATCAATCGGATTCTGGCCCGCTTTCGCGCCCCGTGCCCTGATGAGGTAACAACGGTACAGAAGTTCATCGATCGTTTTCTGCATCGTATCGAAGAGCCGTTACAGGCGTATCAGGAGCAAAAGGGGCTACCTGCTAAAAGTGCATCACAAGGGCTGTTCAACCTGTTTCGTCTGCAAGCCTCGGGTACTTATATCGATTCCCACCCTGTCGAGCAGGACAAAGCCAGCTAGTCGAAGTCCAACCTTTTACCTGGGGCGCTTTGAAGCCTCGAACCAAACATGAAGAGGAGACTTAGCGGAATGAAATTTGAGGCGTTGATTTTTGATTGTGATGGAGTGCTGATCGATAGCGAAATATTGGTGTGCCGCATTGCGGCGGAGGAGCTGACCAAACTTGGCTATTCCATTACAACGGAGCAAGTCATTCAACGCTTCGCGGGTCGGCCTGACCACGAAATGCGAGCTGAGATCGAGCACGAATGGGGCAGGCCTATTCCAGAGGGCTACCGCGAAAGTGTCAATGCGCGGACGGTTGAGTCGTATGCAACAGAGCTCAAGATCATGCCGCGGCTTATGGAGGCCCTGGATCAGATCGATCTGCCAGTCTGTGTCGCTTCGAGCAGTTTTCCTGAAAAGCTCCGTTTAGGGTTGGAGACGGTTGGGCTGTATGAGCGGTTCATGCCCAATGTAGTCAGTGCAACCTTAGTTGCACGCGGAAAGCCGGAGCCGGATGTTTTTCTGTTTGCCGCCGGGTGGATGAAGACCAGCCCGAAGAAGTGTCTGCTTCTGGAAGATAGCGTAGCGGGTGTAACCGCTGGAGTACGTGCTGGAATGCATGTGCTCGGTTTTGCAGGCGGCGCTCATTGTGACGCAGGGCATCGACAGCGGTTGCTGGACGCGGGCGCTTCCGCTGTCTTTTGCGATATGAGCGAAATGCCATCCTTGATCAAAAAGTTAAACGCCCCGGTTTAATGCATGGCCCATGTGGGTAGGTTTACTACTTGAGTTCTCTTTAAAGGAGCGCCGTCAAGATAGATCTCTTGTGTTCCTATAGAAGCCACTACTACACAATTTAGATAGACAAGAGAGGTAACAATGGAGAAGCACGTTGTCGCAAGCCTGACCGAGTCCCGCTCGGCATTAGACGCGTTCATGCGGGATGAGCTTGCGGTTTCGGCCATTGCCCAGGCCGGGCAGCTCCTGGTTGATACGTTTACTAAGGGCGGCCGCGTCTTTAGTTGTGGCAATGGTGGTTCTATGTGTGATGCCATGCATTTTGCCGAAGAATTGTCAGGCCGCTATCGTGAAGATAGAAGAGGTCTGCCGGCAGTTTCAATCAGTGATCCTAGCCACCTGAGCTGCGTTGCAAATGATATGGGCTACAGCCAGGTCTTTTCGCGCTATCTGGAGGCACATGGACGAGCCGGAGACTGTCTGCTGGCTTTTAGTACGAGCGGAACAAGTGCCAACGTGGTAGCTGCGGCGGAATACGCCAAAGCAAACGGCATATTGCTGGTGGCTCTGACGGGGCGGCAAGGCTCACCACTAGGAGCGCTAGCCGATATAGAAATCTGTGCGCCTGGGGGGAGGTATGCTGACCGTGTTCAAGAGCTGCACATCAAAGTTGTTCATATCTTGATTGAACTAGTGGAACGGGGGCTGTTTCCTGACAATTATGCGTGAAGCACTACGCAGCTCATGCTTAATGGCATGTTGAGCATGCTATGCCGTGAGGTGCAATCCTACTCAAAGGCTTCTCTATGGTTTAAGCACAGCATCCCTTGCCTTACGTCAATGTATCCGTTCGTAAAGGTCACGTAAACGTTGCTTAATAGCAAAGTGCTATGGTTAGAATCAGCGTGTCTTAATTCAGTGAAGTAGTGAAATTAAGGAGCGCAGATGCCTACGGACAACGCCAGCGGAGCGGTTGGTGATGTGTTGGAAAAGACGGGTGATATGGAGCGTGCGGACTATCTGGTCTTTGCACGAAAGCTCCATGATGCTGCCGTAGACGCTGCCAGAACGCAGCTATATCAACTCGATGATGCAGACGCCTGTACACGAGAGCTGCATGAGTTGTATGAGCGCTTTCGCAAGCAATATCTGTGATGTATGAACCTGACAGATGAGGCGTCCGGGTTAGAACTTCTGCATTGCAGCCAGAAGAGTATTTAACCCTATACGTGTATTTAAGAAGGTGATGCTAAGGCCGTAAAGAACTGTTTGGCTGGTGTCCGTCGCTAGGATGGAACGACAGAGCCTGAGTACATCAGGCTCAGCAGTCCTAGTTGTTTCTTTGGCCCATCGAGTTGCCATGCAGGGGAATGGGCTGCTTGGAAGCCTGGGGCGTGCTGTCTTGCCCGACCATCTCTTCGTAGACTGCAGGCTGAACCAGGAACAGCTGAACGTCTCCCTTCAGATTAACCAGTATTTTTCGGCCTTCTTCGACCGAGGCGATATGCAGCGTTTCACCGTGATCGTTCACAACGGGATGGGATTCATTATTCATTAACGCATGTATGACGAAAGAGCCGCCCTCCATGGAAACGAAATGGATTTCCTTAACATCTCCGTCCTTCACATGCTTGGTCAATTCTGCCACTTTCATGAAGGTTCTCCAGTACTGGGGTTGTTGTTCAAATAAGCGTTTCGCTATCGTTCTTTGAAACGTGGTGGGTGGGCGAGTTCAATAGAGGAACGTCCGTCTTGTGATATCTGCACGGCCTTGTGGTGCCCATCATCTACCTTGCTACGATGAAAACGATGCGCGGCAACGTGACGCGCTGAAGGGGCGACATAAAACGTCTGTTCAGTAGTATGCTAATGAAATGACGATCCGCTGAGTCCTTCGGCTCGACTTTCAGAATCCTTCCTATTGCCGTGGCCATCCCTCCGCTCGTCAGACGTCGAATCTGCTACAGATTTTGTTTATTGCGAGGTTTCAAGTGCCCAGTTCTTTCCCTCTTTCTCGCCCACGCCGTCTTCGTCGTTCCGATCAGCTTCGCTCGATGTTTCAGGAAACTGAGCTGAGCCTCAATGATCTGGTACTGCCGATCTTCGTCGAGGAAGAAATCGATGATTTCGTCCCGATCAAAGCCATGCCGGGTGTCATGCGTATCCCCGAATCCAGGCTGGCCAGCGAAATCGAGCGTTATGCTCGCGCCGGTATCAAGTCGGTCATGACCTTTGGCGTGTCTCATCACCTGTCCCATGACGGAAGCGATACATGGCATGAGGACGGCCTGGTTTCACGTATGGCGCGTATCTGCAAGGACGCGGTACCGGAAATGATCGTCATGTCCGATACCTGTTTCTGCGAGTACACCACCCATGGTCATTGTGGCATCGTTCATGATGACCACATCGATAACGATGCCACGCTGATCAATCTGGGCAAGCAAGCCGTTGCTGCGGCTCAGGCCGGTGCAGACTTCATTGCGCCGTCGGCAGCCATGGATGGACAGGTGCATGCGATTCGCAGCGCTTTGGATGAGGCAGGCTTTATCAATACCTCGATCATGTCCTACTCCACCAAATTTGCATCGGCAATGTATGGCCCGTTCCGCGAGGCTGGTGGTAGCGCGCTCAAGGGCAATCGCAATGCCTATCAGATGAATCCCATGAACCGCCGCGAAGCGATCCGTGAATCTCTGATGGATGAGCAGGAAGGCGCGGATGCGCTGATGGTGAAGCCTGCTGGCGCCTACCTGGATATCATTCGAGACATTCGTGAGGCCTCCAGGCTACCGCTGGGCGCCTATCAGGTCAGCGGTGAATACGCCATGATCAAGTTTGCGGCCGCCGCCGGGGCGATTGACGAACACCGTGTGGTACGGGAAAGCCTGGGTTCAATCAAGCGTGCCGGTGCCGATCTGATCTTTACCTATTTCGCCATGGATCTGGCCAAAGACGGTATCTAACACTGCGAATAGCGAGCCGGCACTCCTTTCGCCGGCTCCGCTCAAGGCTACAGGTAGATCACCAGCGGATGGCCATGCACTGGGTGCTCCTGAATCAGGACATCCAGATCAAACACTGCCTTGAGGCGCTCGGGACATAAGACTTCTTCAGGGCTGCCCAAGCCCTCCATTTGACCATGCTTGAGCAGAAGCAGCCTGTCGCAGTAGCGGGCCGCCAGGTTCATGTCGTGCAGCACGACGGCTACGGCTAACCCTTGATTGGCCATCTGCCTGATCACCTTCAGGATGCTGTGCTGATGATGGGGATCGAGGGCTGATGTCGGCTCATCCAGTAAGAGCACCTTGTCAGAGGTGGCAGGCCATAGCTGCGCGAGTATGCGGGCCAAATGGGTTCGCTGGCGCTCCCCGCCGGACAGGGTCGTATAGTGACGTTGCGCAAGCTCGGTCAGGTCGCAAAGATCAAGTACCGTATCGACGATTCGGGTATCGGTATGGAGGCCTGTTGCATGGGGTAGTCTGCCGAAACCTGCAACTTGTCTTACCGTAAACGCAAAACTTAACGTCGAGGTTTGAGGCAGTACAGCCAGATTAAGAGCCCTCGCCTCGGGCGACCATGCTGCCAGGGGCGTTGCTCCAAGTATGATATCGCCTGAGGTCGGTCGTATGTCTCCACATAACGCGCCAAAGAGTGTGCTTTTCCCTGCGCCGTTGGGACCGATGACTCCCAGGATTTCGCCGCTGCGCAGCTCCAGATCGATGTCACGAATACGCCACCCGGTGGCATGCTGAACGCTTAATTCTGTTGCCTTGAGCATTACATGGCCCGTCGCAACAGCAGGAACAAAAAGAAGGGCGCCCCGATAAAAGCGGTCACGATCCCTATTGGCAATTCGGCGGGCGCCAGCAACAGGCGTGCAATGATATCGGCCAGAATCAACAGGCTGGCGCCGCCAAACAGTGCGCTGGGTAAGAGTACCCGATGGTCGGGCCCTGCAATCAAGCGGAGCAGGTGTGGCACGACCAGTCCTACGAAGCCGATCAGGCCTGCTGCTGCGACTGCGGCACCTACACCCAAGGCAGTACACAGGATCAGTTCGCCCTTGAGTCGCTCTACATCGATACCCAAGTGTCGTGCCTCGGACTCTCCAAGAAGCAACGCATTCAGGGCGTCGGCACGTCGGGGCAACCATAACGCTACGGCCAGGCCAATCCCCACCAGCGGCCATAGCCGGGCATAGCTGGCACCGTTCAGGCTTCCTAGGTTCCAGGACGTCAACAGGCGCAGCGTGGTGTCATCAGCCAGATAGGTGAGCAGACCTATGGCAGCGCCTGCCATGGCCGTTAACGCAATACCTGCCAGGAGCATGGTGGCGACGTGTGCCTGACCGTGCCGGCAACCCAGCCGGTAAACGATGGCAGTGATCACCAGGCCGCCCATGAAGGCAAACAATGACAGCAGATAAGGCTGGAGCCCAATCGGCAGGCTGAAGAGGTACTCGCCGCCGACAATTGCCAGGGCTGCGCCCAACGCCGCTCCACTGGACACCCCAATCAGGCCAGGGTCTGCGAGGGGATTGCGGAAAAGCCCCTGCATGGCAACGCCCGTCAATGCCAGCACCGCACCAACCATCAGGCCCATCAGGGTGCGAGGCAAACGAATCTGCCCAACTACCAGTAGAGCCTGGTCACTGGCGGTAACAGGTAGACCGGAAAGATGAGCCAGCGCGCGTAACGTTTCGCCCAGGGGGAGGCGAAGCGGCCCCAGCGCCAGTGATAGCCACAGGCTGAGCAGGGTCAAGCCGATCAGCCCTATAAGCAATAACCGAGGCGCCGCGCGCAGGCTCATGGTTGTCCGGCTGCCGGCTCTGGAAGATCTTGCAGGTAAAACTGTCCGGCTAGGTGCTCTGCTACTTCCGGCAGACGAGGTCCCAGTCCGCCTACCAGTACGGTGGCATCAATAGGCAGTAGGTGTCCTTCACGCACGGCCTGACTTTGCTCTAGGGCAGGATTCTGCTTTAACAGCGCCTGCGCAGCAGCAGCGCCCTCAAGGCGGCGGTCGGCAATAATGATATACGCCGGGTCAAGCCCAGCCAGCACTTCGCTGGAGAGCGCCTTGTATCCTGGCTGCGTCGCCAGGTTGATACCTCCTGCCTGCTTGATCAGCCAATCGCCGAGTGTATCGGGCCCTGCGATCAACGGCCGATCTCCCGTGCCTCCAATTAGTAGTAGCACGCCAGGGCTGGCGTGATGCGCCTGAGCTGCATGAATGCGGGATTCCAGGCTGTGCAACGTATCACTGTAGCGGGTAAATTGCCTTTGGGCCTCTTCCGGTTTCCCCAGCCAGGTACCCAGTGCTTCCAGGGTACGGTGCAGGGTGTCCAGACTGGCGTCGGCCGACAAGGTCTCTACTCGCACTCCTGTTCTGCGCAGTTGATCAAGCACGGGAGGCGGCCCCATCTCTTCGCTGCCTACCAGTATGTCTGGCCGCAAAGTAAGAATGCCTTCAGCGCTGAGCTGGCGTTGATAACCTATCCTGGGCAGCGTTTGAAGCGACTCGGGGTGCTGGCTTGTAGTGTCTACGCCAACCAGTCGGGATTGACCGCCCAGTACGGCGATCCATTCAGTCAGCGAGCCGCCTGCACTGACCCAGCGTTGGGGCTGCTCGGCAGATAAAACGATCACGGCGGTAGCCCAGAGCAGAAGTCCCATGGCAAGACGAATCTTTTTCACTGAGCAGACTCCGCCAGGGCTGTCCATTGTGCACGTTCGGGTTGGCCAGGTTTACGTGCGCCAAACATCTGCATGATCAGTTCTCCGTTGTGGTCATACGCCTCAAGGCTGGTAATGATGCCGTCCACACTCGGTTTACGCACGCGCCAAAGTGTATGGATACCCGACGTTTGCAGGTGCAGATTGAAGGCACTGTCCAATACATTGAACCAGGTGTCTACCCACTTGAGTGTTGTGAGGGTTCCGGTATGGATCTGGATACAGTGTTGGTTGCCCACAAATATCATGATGGGTAATTGCTGTGCCGCGGCAGCGTTCATGACCTGGGGCAGCGCGTCCACATTCAATGATTCAGCCCACTCCTTGCCCGCCAGTCGTAAGGCCTGGGTTCTGGCGATGCCCAGTCGCTGCAGGAGCGCATGGAAGTGGTGGGTATCCTTTAGCTCCGCCCACCCTGAGCGCAGGGCCTCGATATCAACCTTCTGATCGGAACAGGGCGGTACGCGCGCTTTCAACGGTACCCGTGTCAGTTCGCAGCTTTGCTCAGTTTCCTTAAAGCGTGTCTTCAGCGCTTCCCAGGCATCCTTATGACTGTTCTCAGTCAGATAGACTTTATGAATCGCCATTCCTTGTGCATCAAAGACCTGAAGGCTATGTAACAGGCCGCGCGAAGTCACTTCGTCTACCGCAAACGCAAATGTCCAGCCTGAGAGAAACAGCCGTAAATCGATGTCGGGCGAGACGACCAGCCCCATACGACCATTTCCTGATATGGCCAGTTCGCGGTACGGCCCCTGGCGCTCATGGACGCAGTATTCATTGCGCGTAAGCGCCATGACAGGTCCCAAGTTGGTAAGCTCTCCCAGTAGCGCTTTCCATTCAGGACGCAGGCGGATCACATCGTTCCCAATCCGACTGGCTACAAGCTCCGCCTCGCTGACCTTCAGCTGTTGGGCGGCATCACGTGCACGTATAGAGGGTTTTTCCAGGCGCAGACGTTGCCACTCCTTGAAGAGATCGCACGCAACGGCAGGCTCTAACGTAGACAGGCTCATAGGGGATTTCCTTGAAGGTTAGGGTAGAGCGGCATGGCTAGACATCCGTCTAGCGAACCAGTGCGAGTATATTAAAACGATAATCATTTACAATAAAGATGATATTAATTCTCATCTTTGGCTTTACAGATATCGTTCGGATAGTAATGATTATCAAATGCATTAAAAAACACCGAGCCCTCTATGAATATGTCTCCGCCGTTTCCGCTTCGCCCATGGATTGTCCTGTTGTGCCTGACACCTGGCTTTACAGCCGCCGCCGAAAGCGCCAGCGCTCTTCCAGTCACTACCATTACTGCAACCTTTACCGAACAGCCGATCACCGCCGTTCCCACTACCGTCACGGTCAAGGAACAGACGGATATAGACCGGGAAAATATCAATACCATCAGGGATCTGGTGCGGCATGAGCCGGGTGTCAGTGTAGGAGGTACAGGGCACGCAGCTGGCATTAACGGTTTCAATATCCGGGGGATCGACGGCAACCGAGTCTTGACCCAGATTGATGGCGTGACGGTACCGGACGCGTATGCGTTTGGTCCTTATGCCAATACCCGGCGAAATTATGTTGATCCCGACCTTGTCAAGCGGGTAGAGATTCTGCGTGGCCCGGCTTCTGCTCTGTATGGAAGTGATGCCATCGGTGGTGCTGTCAGCTACTTCACGCTTGATCCAGAAGATCTGCTCAGAGAGGGTAGGAACTATGGTGCCCGGTTCAAGACAGGATACAGCTCCGCTGATCGTAGTTGGTTGACCTCCGGTACAGTGGCAGGCCGGACCGGCGATTTCGATGCGCTGGTGCATTATGGCAAGCGCAGTGGGCACGAAACGGAGTCGTATGGGGGCCATCATGGACTCGGTAGCAGCCGTACCGCAGCCAACCCGGAGGATCACGACAGCTACAACGTGCTGGCGAAACTAGGCTATCACTACGGTGACGACAGCCGTTTGCAATTGACCTATGAGCATTATCGCTCACGTTTGGACGGTGATATCAAAAGTGCACCGACCCGTATTTTCGGCGTACAGACGCGCAGTTATCTGGGACGTAATGTCGTTGATGTAGAGGAACGAGAGCGCTTCAGTCTGGAAAACGCACTGAGCCTGACTACCGGCTTCGCTGATCGTTGGACCACGTTGCTCAGTTACCAAAACGGTGGGACGGATCAGCGCACTTACCAGCCCAATAGCAGCGCCAGCTATTACCGTAAGACCACGTATGAAGAGCATACTTCGGCATTCGATAACAAACTCGACAAGCATTTCGCCATGGGCGAGAGCGAGCATCTGGTGACTTATGGACTGCGTTATGAGCACCAGGAGGTCAACGGCTTGCGGACAGGGACATCCAACCGTGGTGTCGCTAATCTTTATGCCAGCGATTTTCCATCGCCTGCGGTGGACACCTGGGGAACGTTTGTTCAGGACCAGATCGATATAGGGGCCTGGACCTTTCTGCCAGCGTTACGCTATGACCATACGACGCTGAAGCCGGATGCCAATACAGCCTATCTCGCCGGGTTGGCCAGCGGTACGGCTTTCGATGATAGCGAAAAGAGCTGGCACCACGTTTCACCAAAACTAGGCGTGACCTATCGCTTCAATGATCACTACAGTGCCTTCGGCCAGTACGCCGAGGGCTTCCGCACACCAACACCCAAAGCGTTATATGGCAACTTCACCAATGAAAGCGCAGGTTACCAGGTGGTGGGCAATGCCGACCTTGATCCGGAAACCAGCCGTGGCGTTGAGTTGGGGTTTAGAGGACACTTCGATCAGGGCAATTTCAGTGTCGCGGTGTTCTATAACAAATATCGCGATTTTATTGAAGAGGATGCCCTGGGCGGAGGGGGCAGTTATGCTGTTTTCCAGTCCAGCAATATCAGTCATGCCACGATCAAAGGCGCCGAAGCCAAAGGGCATCTGGAACTGGACACCGTTGGCCTGCCTGAGGGCGCCTACAGCGAAGGCACCATCGCCTACGCCTGGGGCCGCAACGATGATACTGGTCAGCCGCTCAATAGCGTGAGTCCGCTGACAGGGGTCTTCAGCCTCGGATACGACGACCGCACAGGTCAATATGGCGGTCGTCTCGACTGGACACTGGTACAACGCAAGAAGCGTGTCGATGACGCGCGCTATCACGCTGCCGACGGCAGTATGCAGTTTCGCACGCCGGGGTTTGGCATACTGGATCTTACGGCCTACTACAAGCTCACCCGCGATCTCACGGTCAACGCTGGACTCTACAACCTCACCGACAAGAAATACTGGCTGTGGGATGACCTACGAGGTTATGACACAACCGGAGAAGGAGGAATGCTGGCGCCTGCCAATATCGACCGCCTGAGTCAACCTGGCCGCAATGTATCGATGAATATTGTCTGGGAAATTTGAGCATTTGGGGTAAGGGGCGTCAGTAAAACAGGAGCTGACCGCCTCTACCTTCGAATTGGAGGCGGGTCTACAAATATCTTTGGACATAAGTCTCACTTTAGGGAAAAATCCGCTCGCCTTGTTGCTTATGGCCTCGAAGTCCACTTTGGTGAGGAAGTCATTATGCGTTACTACGTTATTATCTGGCTGGGTATCGCCGCCTGCTTTGCCTTTATGCAAGCGGATCATGCGCTTCCTGCCGTTCTAAGTCTCATGGCCAGCTGGTTGGTTGCCTTGTTCTTCAAGCCAGCGCCGACACGAATGCGTGGATTCTCTCCCGTGATTGATACGACGCCCCCTCGTGCGGTTGCTGATACGCCGGCAGGGCAAGTCTGAGCGCCTATGACAAGCCTGACAGTGTTATCGGCTGGTAGCCTGTTTACAGAATAAGCCGCTTATCCAAGGTTAGGGGCAAGGTTCGAATCCGCTGTCCCGTTGCATGGAAAATGGCGTTGGCGACAGCAGCGGCTACGCCAACGACGGCAATCTCGCCAAGACCCTTGATGCCAAGGGGATGGCCGCGGCGGTCATCTTCTTCAATCATGATGATATCCAGATCCGGCACATCTGCCTGAGTGGGAATCAAAGCCTCGGAGAGGTCTGCATTCATCCAGCGGCCGTTGTGCCGGTCAAGACGCGTCTCTTCCATCAATGCCTGTCCCAGCCCCCATACCATTCCGCCCAAGAGCTGACTATGGGCAAGGGTTGGATTCACGATGCGACCACAGCCAAAGGCGCCTACCAGACGCTCAACCCTGAGAGTACCCAGTTGCGGATCTACCAGCACTTTGACGAACTGTGCGCCAAACGCGGCGCGTCCTACCTCGGGTGGATTGATCTGATCTGCGGTACCGGCCTCGGCTTCAAGGTAATCCAGTTGGTGACGCGTCAGTAACGATACGAATGACTCCTGGCGACCTGTCTGTGAAACAAGGCCGCTTTCCTGGAGCTTCAGTTCTGCCGGGTTTGTCCTATGAAGCGGCGAGGCGGGATCTGTACTGGCCAGCGTACCCAGCTTCAGGCGCAACGCATCGGCTGCGGCGTGAAGCGCTGCGCCAAGACTCAGGGTTGTCGACGAGCTGGCCGTCAATGAGCTGTAGGGCAGTCGTGTGTCTCCCCATTCCAGTGTGACACTGCCCAACGGCAGCCCCAGCGCTTCGGCGGCAAGTTGTGACAGGGCCGTGGCGCTGCCCTGACCGATCTCATGGGTTGACGAGGAGGCGACCGCTGTTCCGTCTGCCCTTATCCGCATACGGGCGCAAGCGGCCATCTGCGCGACATGGTAAATGGACGTCGCCATGCCGTAGCCGACCTTGAATCGGCCCTCCTGCTGTGCGCCCGGACGAGGATCGCGTAATTGCCAGCCAATACGTTCAGCCGCTGCCTGATAGCAGTCCTTGAGAGATTTGCTTGACCACTCATGACCGCTCTGCGGTTCCTGGTCAGCATAATTACGTAGGCGGGCCTCCAGAGGGTCAATACCCTGCTGATAGGCCCATTCATCCATAGCGCTTTCGATCGCGAACTGGCTTACCGCCACGCCAGGTGCACGCATCCAGCTGGGTGCATTAACGTCGAGCCGCGCGGTTTTATGCTGCGTGCGCAGATGCTTAGAGGCGTAGAGCTTGGGCGTCATTTCGCCAACGGGTTCGATGAAGTTGGATGTGGTGGAGTTCTGGATCAAGGCGTCCTGCATCAGTACCTGTAATCGACCATCCTTCCCGCCGCCCAGACGGACCCGCTGCCGTGTGGCCCCGCGATAGGGCATCATGGAAAAGGTCTGGCGTCGTGTCAGAGCAAGCTTGACGGGTCGCCCGGTCCGCTTTGCCGCCATGGCCGCCAGGAGTGGGTGGACGTTACCCTTTTTGCCTCCAAAGGCACCACCCACGAAAGGCACGATTATCCGGACCTTGTCGCGTAATGCCTCTTCAGGTGAGCCGGTTTTCATGACCTCCATGAAATCCTTTTGCAGGCCCATGTCAAAGGCCTGAGCCAAGCCATATGCATCGCCATAGGAATATTGCGTGCCGAGGTACAGTGTCAGGCGCCCATGGCTATCCCACGCAGCGATTGCGGCGCCAGGCTCCAGGGCGTTGTGATGGTGAGAAGCCGTCTCGTAGACCTGCTCGAATGTCTGCTCGGCCATTGCAAAGGCGGTATCAGGATCGCCTCGCTCCGTCGTGCCAGGCTCACCGGCCCCCACCATTTGTGGCCGTTCGGCCTTTTGTTCGTCCAAAACCAGTAAGGGCGGCTGCTCGGGGGCTGCATAACGTATTGTTACACAGGCAGCGGCGCGCTGTGCCTGCTCAGCAGTGTCAGCGATCACCAGCGCAACAGGCTGCCCGTTGTAATGCAGCCGGCTATCCTGGAGCGGCTGAAAACGCGTCAGCTCTCCACCTGGCAGGGTATGAACGGGTTTGAGTTTTGGCGCGTCCAGGTGCGTCATCACACAGTGCACCCCTTCCAGTGCGAGCGCGGCGGCCGTATCGATAGCCTCAATGCGTCCTGTTGTTTGCGTACTTTGAACCACGGCTGCATGAGCCAGTGGTCCGTCTCCCGGCCCATGGGCAAGATCCGCCGTGTAGCAGGCCTTGCCGGTGACTTTGTCATACGCTTCGAGACGGTGGGGCGCTTTCATTGCAGAAACCTCATAACAGAAACCAGCCTCTCTCTAATGGGGACACCATGGTCAAAAAGGCGGTTCCAGTAGGTGCCTTGTTCCTTTGCCTGACGAGTGGGGCAGTAGAGGTGGGATACACATGGTCCATCGTAATAACCGTGAGGGTATGGCCCTCATACATCTCAACTCACTCATAAGGAGACGATATGAGCAAGCTGGCAGGTAAAATCGCGGTTATAACCGGTGCTGATTCGGGTATGGGAAAGGCCATGGCAGCCGTGTTCGCGCGGGAAGGTGCTCATGTGGCGATTACGTATCACTCCGATCAGCAGGGTGCTCAGGACACCCTCGAGCAAGTCCGCAACGCAGGGGGCCGCGGTCTGGTAAGGCAAGTGGATGTCAGAGACGAACACAGTGTGTCGGCGCTGTTCAAGGCAGTGGACGAGGAGCTGGGGACACCCGATATTCTGGTTAATAACGCCGGTACGGGCAAAAGCAAACCCCTTACCGAACTGACTACTGAAGAATTCGACTTGGTGATCAAAACCGATTTATACGGGCCGTTTTTCTGTGCCCGTGAGTTCATCCGGCGCCGTCAGCAGGCCGGCGGGCAGGGAAAGATCATCAACATCACGTCTGTTCATGACTCAATTCCCAGCCCCAACAATGTGCCTTACGGCGCTGCCAAAGGTGGGCTTCTTACCATGACGCGCAGCCTTGCGCTGGAACTTGCGCCGCTCAAGATCAATGTGAACGCCATTGCGCCAGGGCTTATCCGAACCCCGATGACAGAGGCTCGAGTCGACGATCCGCAAAAGCGCGAGGAAGAGCTGCCCAATATTCCCTGGAAGCGTCCCGGGTATCCTGAGGAGATTGCCGAGCTGGCGCTATATCTGGTCAGCCCTCAGTCCGACTACGTCACCGGTCAGAACTTTACGATTGATGGCGGGCTGGAAATGAATTGGGGGCAGGGCGCTTAGTGGCGTACTTGGTGTTGGAATACCTACGGATCTGGTTGGCGATGCTGTACCAACCAGATCTGGTGTTATCTTGAAGACGCAAACGCTAGCCTCATACCTATTAGCTAGCGGCTTTCGTCAGTTACAAGCATTACCTGCTGAATAATGCGTCAGTGTCCAGCTCAGCGATCGGTTGAACATCGCGCCATGGCCTAGCCCCTCAAACTCACGGTATTGACCGCTCACCCCGGGGGTCTGAACCAGCCGCATAGTAAGTGCTTCTGCTGTGGAAGTGGTTACCCGAGATGCCGATTCCGCCAGCAGTCTGGACGGATAGGCGGGTTCGTCTTTACCACGCAAGACAAAGAGGCATACAGAGGTATCTGCGAGGCGTTTGTCAAAGCCGGCTTCTTCTTGCAAGAGCTGGCCGTTACCCCACCATAGTGAAGGACTGGCCGCATAGTAGGACCGGAAGTTGCCGGGACGCGTTAACAGGGCATGCAGTACCAAGAGCCCACCATACGAATGGCCCCAGATCGCTTTATGGTTGGGGTCAAGCATGATCCGCTTTGCCAGTTCAGGCGCCAGCGTAAGGTCCAGCCAGTCTAGAAAATGGTCAGCTCCGCCAGTTGGCGAGCCGGTTAGGCTATCTCGGGTCGGTCCAGTCGCCTGGGTAGGCAGAGTAAAATCGTAGCTCCGCGTATCCGGGTCGAATCGCAGAGGCGTGTCGTGTCCAATAATCACCAGAACAGGCGAACTACCTTCTGCCAGTTGCTTCAAGTTATCCTCGCTCAATGCTCCAAGGGCAGCATTACCGTCCAGTACAAACAGGGACGGATAGCCGGACGCGGGAACAGGCCGATGCGGCGTAGCGATCCAGATATGGTAGCCGCGCTTTCCATCCTGACTTCGTAGGTGGAAGTCGCTGAATCCGTAGGGAAGATCAGGCTGCGACAGGATATGGCTGTCCATGGGTTCTTCAAGATTAGGCCGGGCCAGTGAGGGCAGGCTGACAAGGCATGCCAGCACCGCCGCCAGTATGATTGGGATACGCATAAGGTCAATCCTGGCCCCGCTGCGGAGCTATTACGCGGCGGGGCTGACGGTCAGAACGAAACGGTTACGCTGGAGAAGAAGGTGCGGCCTGGCTCGTTATAGGTAGCAGCCCCTGCACCTGCAATGTTATTGACGCCTTGGGCATTACCCTCACGGAACAAGCGCTTGTCGAACAGATTCTCTATACCTGCCGTCACGCTGACGTTCTTTGTTAGCGCATAGGTGCCATTGAGACCTGCAAGGGCATAGGGCGAGAGCTGGTTGTTGGACGAGCCTGTTACGCGATTACCCTGATAATCGTACTTCTTGGGTTTTTGTTTGCCATACCAGGTCACGTTGAGCTGAAGTGAAAGGTCTTCCTGCACCTGCCAGTCCAAGGTGGAGTTAAGGGTGTACTTGGGTGTCACTGACAGTACGTCCCCGGTCTCCTTGTTTTTGGATCTCAGCATATAGGTGAAGTTATTACGCCAGGTCACGTCCTCGGACAGCGGCAGCGTAAGCGTACCTTCAAGGCCTTCTACCAATGCCTTAGGGATGTTTTCCCACTGATAAATATTAGAGTTGGCGTAGCTGCCGGTACCACCGTTCGCACGCCCTGTAGGGTTCAGGCCGGACTCGATTTTGTTTTTGTAGTCGTTACGAAAGTAGGTCAAACCGGCGACAACGCCGTCATGCTGGTATTCAAGTCCCAGCTCCTTGTTGATGCTGGTCTCGGCCTTAAGGTCTTGATTACCTTGTAGATAGCAGCTTGCGCTCTGTCCATAGCAACCCTGACCACGGCTATAGAGCAGGTAGTTGGGATTGAGCTGGTAGAGGTTCGGCGCCTTGTAGGCGCGGGCGATACCTGCCTTGAGCGTGACGGTATCCGTCAGTGTTTGTGAGAGGTTGAGTGCGGGACTCCAGTTGTCGCCAACTACATCATGATGATCGAAGCGCAGTCCGGGTGTCAGAATCGTGCCTGGCCTGAGTTCAATATTGTCCTCGGCGAACAGTGAGAAGATTTCTGCCGATGCGGTACTGTTGCGGTTGCTACCCGAAAGGCCGGGGACACTGCCACCTTCACTAACGCTCTGACTGGTGGATGTGGCGTCGTCAAGCTCCTGGCGGATCCATTCGCTGCCCAGCGTTAGCACATGATCGACCTCCGACGTCTGCAATGGCATATTCACCTCGGCATGGGCGGTGATATCTCGCAGCACGGAAGTGTTTACATTATTTCCGGAAAAGATACCTTCTGTACCGCCGGCCAGACCTTCCTGAATGCGGCTGTTACGGGTCTTGGCATATTGCAGAAAGGCCAGGCTGCTTCCAAAGTCCCAGTTACCCTTATGGGTAACAGCGTAGGTCTCACGGTAGAGCCGGTTGGTTTCGTGGCCCATCAGGTTTTTTACGTAACTGTTGCTGTTGGTATTTTGCGTGTCGCCCGTATAGATATTGCCTTGACGGCTGAATCCCGCCTCGAATTCCAGCGTCTGATCAGGTGTAAGCTGCCAGCTGAGCAGCCCATTGATATCCCTGTTGCGTACACCCTCTCGGCCTGCCGGTAGTGTGCCAACCTGGTTACCGGTACGGGTAGACTCATGGCCCGAATTGATGTCCCAATCATCCGAGTCCGTCTTGGCGACGTTACCATAGACGCGATAGCTCAACGTCTCGGTAAGAGGGCCGCTAAGACCAAAGTCGGCCCGTTCGGTTGCGCCCTCATCGCTGTGCTGGGGAAAGCTGTGGTAAAGCGTGGCTGAACCATGAGTCTCCTGGGTCGTGCCCTTGGTGATGATATTGACCACACCGCCGGCCGCACCATTGCCGTACCGTGCGGCAGCCGGTCCGCGAATGACCTCGATGCGCTCGACCTGATCCGCAGGCACCCAATTGGTGTCACCCCGAGTATCACGTTCGCCTCGCCATCCATAACGCACGGCGTTGCGGCTGGCGACAGGCTTACCGTCTACCAGGATCAACGTGTTTTCCGGGCCCATGCCCCGAATATCGATCTGGCGGTTGTTACCGCGCTGGCCGCTGCTGGAATTGCCGGTTAGGTTGACGCCTGGCATGGTTCGAATGATCTGTGAGAGGTCGTTGACGGGAGGGCGCTTTTTGATGTCCTCAGCGGTTATGATCGAAACCCCTGGCGCTTGCTTGAGCTCCTGTTCGGCGGTACCGAGGACCACCTCATCGTTTAACTGCGTGATATTTTCCTCAGCGTGAAGAGCGGTAACATGAGCGTACAGACAGCTCAGAACGGCTAGACCAAGGCGGGTTCGGCGGGCGGGAATCGAGGGCATACGCAAACTCCTGTAGAAACGACTTCCGTATCACGCCAGCAGCAAAATGCCTGCCCATTGGGCGTTTGGCGCTGATGGGATAAGAACGCAGTCGGTGTGTTTGCGCAAATGATAGTCATTGCTATTTGACAGTAAAGCGCATTAACAATCTAAACACTTTGCCCAGCAGGAAGGCGCAACGTCATGCGCAGGCCATGACCTGTGTTTCGGGCCCAAAGGTCGCCGCCTTGAAGACGAACGTTTCGCTGCGCGATGGCCAGCCCCAGGCCAAAGCCGCTACGTGAGGAATGTTCTTCTGCGAGCCGGTAAAAGGGTTGAAAGATGTTTTCCAGTTCATGTTCAGGAACGCCAGGTCCCTGATCATCAAGATGAATCAACCAGTAAGCGCCTTCACGTGCTCCGGTCAGTTGCACGCGTCCGCTCGAAGGGGAGTGCCGGATAGCATTACGCAAAAGGTTTTCCAGCGCTTGCATGATGCCATTGATATGTACACGGACTACACAGGTCGGGTCCACCGTGTACATCAAACGGTCTGGTGCCCAGCCGCTTTCAAAGCAGGCGTTTTCAACCAGCGCCTCCCAGATCCCGAGAAGCGATACGTCCTCCTGATGAAAGCGGGGGCGCTCGGTATCCAGCCAAGCGAGGTCAAGTGTGTCATCTACGAGTTGCTGCATATCTTGCACATCACTTTCGAGGCGACGTTTGAGTTGAGGCAAGGCTAGATGACTGTCGCTGGCCACCCGCAGGCGAGCCAGCGGCGTACGTAACTCGTGGGAAAGGTCGCGAAGCAGTCGGCGCTGCTGTTCTATCTGATCCAGTAGCCGGTGCGTCAGGTGATCGAAGGCGCGGGCCAACTCGCCCAATTCATCGTGCCGTCTGCTCAGCGGCGCACCTAATGGGACCTCAAGGTCATCTGCTTCAAGGGCTGCAGCACGCTCGCGCAATCTTGAGAGCGGTACGATTAGATGCCAATACAGAAGCAGGCCAAGAGCGAGCGCCAACACTACCGGCATTACACCGTGAGTCACGACATGGGTCCAAGGGGTGAGCCCTGTGGGCAAGAAGCGCTGCGGTAGTTGAAGAACCAGGCGACCCTGCTCGGGATGGAGAGGGAACTCGATGCTGACGTAGGGGAGCTCATCCTGCAGCCGGCGACTCATGGGCCAGTCCAGCTTGCGCATAAAGGTAAGGCGAGCATATTCCTGGGGTGTCAGTGGTGTCTTACCAAGTACTCGGAGGTCCGGCCCTATCACCCGTGCCCAGGTGTTTTCCTGAGTTTCGAGCTGACGTTGCCAGGTTTCTATCGCCTCGGCATTCTGATCTCGCAGCCATAGTTGCTCTGCCTCGGCAGCATAACGGGATAGCAGTGCCCGAGCGGAAGTGTCGAGAAAATAACTGCTTCGCTCAACCTGCAATCCCCACGTCCACACCAGCCATACCAATAGCAGGCAGAAGGCGGCCAGCATTAGACCCAGTTTCCAGAAAAGCGAATGACGCAGGCGCATCAGGGCTGTATCCGTGCCACGTAACCTTTTCCCCAGACAGACTGGATCACCACGCGCTGGCAATGGATACGCTGGAGTTTGCGGCGCAGGTTACAAACATGCACATCAAGTCCGCGATCAAGTCGGGTATAGCTGCGACTGAAGACCTCTTGGTAAAGATAGGCCTTGCTGAGTGTTTCATCTTGATGCCTTAGCAGCGTTGTAAACAGTCGGTATTCGGAATGTGTAAGCTCAGCCCATTGGCCCGCCAGACGGATATCCTGTCGCTGATCATCGGTGTGCGGCAGCCCGGGAGCCGCCACGGGTGGGTTAGTATTTCGCTGCCGCTCCAGGGAGACTCGGCGCAAAAGCGCATCTACACGGGCATCCAGCTCGGCAAGGCTGAACGGCTTGGGGAGGTAATCATCCGCACCCCGTGTAAAACCAGTGATTCGATCTTGTTCAGCGCCCAGTGCGGACATAAGTATGACCGGAGCAGCACTTTGAGTTCTAAGTCTCTCTAGCGCTGTTAGACCATTGAGCCCTGGCAGCAGGATATCCAGCAGTACCAGATCGAAGCGCTGTGTACAGGCCATGTCCAGACCATTGTCGCCACGGCTTTCGTGGACAAGGGTAAAGCCACGGGTCAGCAAGTGCTGCTGGATGCCTTCGGCCAGAACCGGGTCATCTTCAACCAGTAAAACGTGAGGCTGTGCAGACATAAATGCAGATGAGAGTCATTAACGGATACCTAGTATCCGAACGTCGACATCCGAAAGCAAATGCCGATTACCTCTACAGGTCTTTTGACTGCGGAATCAGCACGGCCTGTCCCTGATAGCGCCCCTCCGCATCATGGAGCTGCCAGAGCGTTGCGTTCTGTATCAGAAAGCATTGGCCGCTCTTCATGACCCGAACACCGCTATAACCGCTGGAATAACCGTCGCGCTTCACCTGATCGATGAAGCGCTGCCGCTCCTCGCGATCCTGTGGACTGGCAGATAGGCGTGAGGGGAGTTGGGTAATTTCCTCCCAGCTATAGCCAAAGCGCTGTTGCGCCGCCTGGTTAGCGTACATGAACACAGGGTCATTTTCGGCGTTATGGGCCAGGACGCAGAAAGGGGCGGAGTAGTACAACCAATCGGCCGCAGCTTGCCCGGCGAGCGGCACTGGTACAAGACGTTTGCCCACGTGCTGCTCGTAGGACGTAGCCAGTAACGTAAACAGCAGGACATCAGTCTTCATAGGAGTTGCTTCTTTCATAAAGGCGCCGTGCATGAACCATGAAGGGAGTGCCAACGTACAAAAGCCGCCCTCATGTGAAAAGAGCTAGTCCTGTCAATCTGCTCAATACCAGAAGGCTGCCTCTTTTTTCCGGGACATGATCACCTCCCTTGGGCGAGCCATACCGTGTATCGATGTTTAAGTTTGCTTACCGCTACCCAGCAGTACCTAAAACAGCAAGGCAGATATGTTCGTTTATCGAACATAAACTAACCAGTGAGTACAAAATAATTTATAAAAGGGGCACTATGAAGGTGAAAGCTATCCAGAGTTGATACCTATTACCGCTGTAGGCGCAAAGAAAACCGATCCGGGCAGCCGAGCGGCCTGGGTCCTACAATATGCCTGCCAAGAGGGTCTGATTATGCAGCGCTCGATTGCCACGGTTTCCTTGAGTGGAACCCTGCCTGAAAAACTGGAAGCCATTGCTGCCGCAGGCTTCGACGGTGTAGAGATATTTGAAAACGATCTGCTCACTTACGGCGGAACGCCGCGAGAAATCCGTCGATTATGCGCTGACCTGGGAATTGCCATCACATTGTTCCAACCTTTCCGCGATTTCGAGGGGTGTCCGCGTGACCGTTTGCCCCGTAACCTGGACCGGGCCGAGCGCAAGTTTGACCTGATGCAGGAGCTCGGTACGGATCTGATGCTGGTGTGCAGCAATGTAGCGGTCGACTCGATAGGCGAGGAGGCTATTCTGGTGGATGACCTTCGCCTGCTGGGTGAGCGGGCGGGTGCACGCGGCATGCGCATAGGATACGAAGCCCTCGCATGGGGGCGGCACGTCAAGACCTGGCATCAGGTCTGGTCGATTGTGCAACAGATCGATCACCCCCGCGTGGGCGTATTGCTGGACAGTTTTCATACCCTGTCATTGAAGGATGATCCTGCCGGTATCGCCAGTATTCCGGGTGACAAGATCTTTTTTGTGCAAATGGCTGATGCGCCGATTCTCAATATGGATGTACTGGAGTGGAGCCGGCACTTCCGTTGCTTCCCGGGGCAAGGCGAATTTGATCTGGCCGGTTTCCTGGCGCCGATCCTGCGCTCGGGGTATACCGGTCCGCTCTCACTTGAAGTATTCAACGATGGTTTTCGCGCAGCACCTCCACGGGCCAATGCGGCTGATGGTTTCCGTTCCTTGCTTTACCTGGAGGAACAAACCCGCAACCGCCTGGCCAATGAACCGCCTGCCGATCCGGTTGCGCCGGAGCTGTTGTTCGATCCGGTGCCGCCGCTCGAGTTTGACGGTATCGAATTTCTGGAGTTTGCCGTAGACGAGCCACTTCGTGCAGAGCTTACGCAATGGCTAACCCGTCTGGGTTTTGCTCAGGCCGGGCAGCATCGCTCTAAGAACGTTACCTTGCTCAGGCAAGGCAGCACCAATCTCGTACTCAATGCCGAGCCTTATTCGTTTGCCCATAACTTTTTCGAAGTTCATGGACCTTCGCTGTGTGCCAAGGCCCTGCGGGTCAGTGATAGCGCAAAGGCCATGGAACGTGCCTGCCAGTATGGTGCGCAGCCATATCGCGGCCTGGTAGGCCCAAACGAGCGTGAGATTCCTGCGGTACGTGCACCGGATGGAGGCCTGATCTACTTTGTGGCCTCTGGCGCTGATGGGCGTTCGATCTATGAAACAGACTTCAACCTGAGCGCAGCCTCGTCCACGGACGATGTGCTCAATACCATTGACCATGTGGCCATGGCTCTACCCGCAGACAGCCTCGACACCTGGGTACTGTTCTACAAGAGCCTGCTTAATTTCAAGGCTGACGATGAAGTTGTGCTGCCGGATCCCTATGGTCTGGTGAAAAGCCGTGCGCTGCGCAGTCCCTGCGGGTCGATACGGATGGCGCTCAATATCTCGGAAAACCGTAATACGGCCATCTCCCGAGCCTTGTCGAGCTACCGTGGATCAGGCGTCCACCATATCGCATTCGAATGTGATGACATCTTTGCGGCCGCTGCCCAGGCCAAGGAGGCCGGAGTGCCGTTATTGGAGATTCCGTATAACTACTACGACGACCTCTCAGCGCGGTACGGCTTTGACGATGACTACCTGAGCCGGTTGGCCTATTACAATGTGCTCTATGATCGGGACGCACAGGGAGGCGAGCTGTTCCATGTTTATACGGAGCCGTTCGCGGATCGCTTCTTTTTCGAAGTTCTACAACGCAAAAACAGTTACAGTGGCTATGGTGCTGCCAATACGCCGGTCCGCCTGGCGGCCATGGCTCAGGCGCGCACCCGAAAGACGGCCGGACGTCTTTGAAGGTAGGGCTGTGCCCTACGTGGCATAGCCCTACCTTAATCCAATAACAACAACTACCATAAGGTTTTTGAACCTGCCAATGACACAACCAATAATGGCTGCCGAATCCCTTAGCCCCGATGCTGTAAAAACGCAGTCTGTTCCCCGACTGCCACGAAAGAACAACCCCGAAGAAACCAAGCAGGAAATCCTCCTGGCGGCGGTTGCCGAGTTTGCGGAAAACGGCCTGAGCGGGGCGAGAGTCGATGCCATTGCCGAGCGCACCCGAACATCGAAGCGCATGATCTATTACTACTTCGAGAGCAAGGATCAGCTCTACTCTGCGGTGCTGGAAAAGCTCTACGGGGAGATCCGCTCGACCGAGTCCCAGATGCATCTGGATGCGCTCGAACCGGTAGAAGCGATTCGGCGACTGGTCGAGTTCACGTTTGACTACCACGATCTGAATGTCGATTTCGTTCGGATCGTGTGTATCGAGAATATCCATCAGGGAAATTACATTCGCCAGTCACAGGCCATTACCTCAGTCAACTCGTCGATTGTTCAGACCATCTCTAGGATTCTGGTGCGTGGCGTAGAACAGGGCGTTTTTCGGGAGGGGCTGGATCCGCTTGAGTTGCACATGATGATGAGCTCGTTCTGCTTCTATCGGGTGTCCAACCGCTATACCTTTTCATCGATCCACCAGATCGACCTGACGGATGCAGATAACCGGGAGCGGCACAAGGAACTCATTTGCGATGTGGTGCTGCGCTATGTCTGCAAATGACTGATTGGAACGTAAATACCGCTGCATCAATTCATGCAGCGGTATCGAGAGACGGGCTTACCGTGACTTCCGCGCTTTTTGTATTTCGTCATCCAGCATCTTGACCAGAGCGGGGTCGACATCCTTCGCCAGTTTTTCGATGACCGGCTTCGTTTTCTCCCGGAATCGATCCATCTCTTCCGGCGTAATTTCATTGACGGCCATGTGGCCTTTCAAGGTTTGATAGGCACTGTCCTGAGCCTGCCCGGAGACCATGCGCTGATAGGCCTGAGCCTCAGCGGCGGCCTCGGTAATGACCTTGCGCTCGTCCTCGTTCAGCTTGTTCCATGACTTTTCGCCTATGATGAACGATTGCGGGTTGTACACGTGGCGTGTCACCGACAGGTATTTCTGCACCTCGTAGAACTTGCTGCCCAGAATCACGGTATTAGGGTTTTCCTGCCCATCAACGGTTCTTTGCTCAAGGCCGGTATACACCTCGGGGAAGGGCATCGGTACGGGGTTGGCCCCCAATGTGGAAAACGTTTCCAGATAGCTGGGCGACTGAATGACGCGAATCTTCAAGCCTTGCAGATCCTCCCAGCGGGCGATGGACTTCCTGCTGTTGGTTATGTTGCGAAAGCCCAGGTCCCAATACCCCAGGGTATGTAGGCCCTTGCCTTCCAAGCGTGAGGCCAATGCCTGGCCCACCGGACCATCCATGACCTGCTGAGCCTCCTGAGCATCATTGAAGAGGAAGGGGAAATCCAGAATCGCGAAGTCCTTTACCTGGGCCGCCAGAATACCGGCATTGAGGACGGTCAGGTCCAGTGTGCCGCCCTGAATGGCCGATACGGTTTGCAGATCACCGCCGAGCGTGCCGCCTGGAAAGAGCCGCACCTTGATCTTGCCCTCGCTCTTTTCCTTCACCAGATCTGCAAATTTCTGTGCGCCCTGACCCTGAGGATGTTCCTTCACATTCTGGAAGGCAAACCGTAAGGTCTGGTTACGTACCTCGGCAGCTACCGTGCTGGCATACAACACACCGATTGCGCAGGCGGTAGCCAAAGCTGTTTTGATCATCGTCATCTTGAAAGCTCCATCTTGTTTTTGTTGTTTGCGAAACGGGGTGCAGTGACTTAGCCCGCCAGGAATTTCATTGGACCTGTCACTAGCACCGGGAAAATGACCAGCAGGAGCAGTACCAGCAACTGCGCCAGGAGAAACGGCCAGACACCGCGGATGATTTCATTCATCTGGATCCCGGAGACGCCACATACGACGTTCAGGACGGTTCCGACCGGAGGTGTGATGAGTCCGATGGCGGTATTGATCAAAAAGAGCACGCCAAAATACACAGGGTCGATACCCGCTTGAACAACGGTTGGCATCAGCACAGGCGTCAGGATCAGGATGGTGGGCGTCATGTCCATGACGGTGCCGACAATAATAATCAGCAGCATGATCATCAGCAGCAGTACGGTGGGGTTGTCCATGAACGGATCGAGCAGGTCAACCAGCTGGCCGGGGAGGTCGGCTATGGTCACCAACCAGGACGAAACCATGGCAGCAGCGACCAATAGCATGACGACCGAGGTGGTTTTTGCCGCGCTCAGGATGAGTTCATACAGGTCGCTGAGCTTCAGTTCCTTGTAGATCACCGTTGCCACGAATAGCGCATAGACCGCAGCAACCACGGCGGCCTCGGTCGGTGTAAAGACGCCGAACTTCAAGCCAAACACGATGATCAGGGGCAGACCCAATGCCCAGCTGCCTTCGATGAGCGCCTGCGCAATTTCCCGGCCGGAACGCTTGGGTGAGGTTTCCACGCCGTCCTTGCGAGCGATCCACCACCAGGCAACTGCCAGAGCCGCACCGAGCATGAGCCCCGGCACAATACCGGCCAGAAACAGCTTGGAAATGGAGACACCGGAGGCGACACCGAAAATGATGAAACCAATGCTAGGAGGAATGATGGGTGCAATGATGCCCCCTGCAGCGATTAGACCTGCCGACTGTTCGCGGCTGTGTCCAGCCGAGACCATCATCGGTACCAGAAGGGCGGCAAGGGCGGCGGCATCGGCGACGGCAGAACCGGACAGCGAAGCCAGAAGGCACGAGGCGATAATCGCCACGTAGCCAAGTCCACCTCGCTTGTGCCCTACCATGGACATCGCAATGTTCACGATCCGGCGAGACAGGCCACCTGCATTCATGATCTCGCCTGCGAGCATGAAAAACGGTACCGCCATCAATGGAAAACTGTCGGCACCGTTAAGCAGGTTTTGCGCAATGATCTGAGCGTCAAACAGATCCAGGTAATACATCATGGCGGCGCTTGCGACGAGCAGCGCAAAGGCGATCGGCATGCCGATGACCATACTGCCGACCAGAGAGCCCAGGAAAACGGAAAGAATCATCAGCTGCGCTCCCCTGAGGCTGTCTTGGGCGGGGTTACGAACGGTGTCTGCTTGTCCTTGGAGGAGGGCGAGGATACAGACGGCAGGGGAAGGAACAGTGCGGCATAGAGTTCGTACACCATGATGCCGACCGAGGTGATCCCAAAGACGAGCCCAGCCGAATAGAACACTGCCATGGACAGGCCCGATGCTGGCGCCAGTACGTCTTTATTGATGACCGCCTGTTGCCAGCTGCCCTGGATTATCAGCCACAGCATGTACAGCACGATCAGGTGAGAAAGGGTGAGACACAGGCGCTTGCAGCGGGCTGGCAGGGCTGCGAGCAGGCTACCCATGCCGATATGCGAGCGCTCCTTGAGGCCGAGGATAGCCCCAAGGAACACCATGAATACAAACAGCCAGCGCGACAGTTCTTCCGATACGCTGATGCCGGAATTGAAGGCGTATCTCAAGACAACGTTGCCGAACACCAGAGCCACCATGCCAAGCATGCACAGCACCAGTAGAAGTTTGATGAAGCGAAAGTACAGGTCGATTATTGTTTTCATGACCATGCCTTTAGGTTTCTCTGCGTGTGTTGTGTTTGTTATGAATCACGAGAAACAACGACAGCCAGGCCCCACGCGTCCCTGCGCCGGGCCTTTTAAAGTTCTATACGCTTCACCTCTCCTAAAATGAAGATGTACGAAAACGCACCGATTAGGGCAAGAACACCGATAAACAGCAGTGCTCCCACAAACGAACCCGTGGTGGCTACGATAAAGCCGACCACCAGCGGCGTAATGATGCCGGCCAGATTGGCCGCCAGATTGAAGATGCCGCCGGTAAGGCCCATGAACTTCTTGGGCGCGATGTCAGAAATGACTGCCCACCCCAGGCCCACCATGCCTTGTCCAAAGAAGGCGATGGAAAGAATCGCGATGACTAGGGTGTCATTGTCGACATAGTTCGCCGCGATGATGGTAGAAGCCAGCAATAGCCCACTGATGATGGGTAGCTTGCGGCCTACGCTGGCGTTACCGGTGCGCTTGATGATCCAGTCGGACAACCAGCCACCAAACATCACACCTACGGCTGCGGCAATGAACGGCAGTACCGCAAAGAACCCCATCTTTACCCAACCCATATGGCGCTCGGTGGCCAGATAGGTGGGGAACCAGGTCAGAAAGAAAACCAGGGTGGCGTTACCGGCAAACTGACCGATGCACGCTCCCCAGATCTGCCGATACTTGAGCAACTGGCTGACATTGCTCCATGTAAAGGGAACGCGCTCCTGCGAGGGGGCTGACAAGCCACCGCCAGCCTGGATGTGCTCCCGCTCCGCCTGATTCATGGTAGGGTCTTCATGGGGCTCACGGTAGCGCTTCCACCAGAGCAGGCCGAAGGCGATGCCAATGCCTCCGATGATCATGAACAGCGCGCGCCAGCCAAAGTTCGCGAGAATCATGAACAGTACCGGACTGAGAAAGGCCAAGCCGATGTATTCACCCACGGTATAAATACTCGTGGCACGGGCACGCTCTTGCTGAGGGAACCAGGTACTGACCACTCGGCTGTTGGTGGGAAAGCACGGTGCTTCGGCAAACCCCAGCATCAGGCGCAATCCCAGCAGGGTATAGAAGCCTGAAGCAAATCCGTGCAGCAGCGTAGCGAACGACCAGGAGGTGATCGAGGCAAAATAGGTGAATTTCGATCCGAACCGATCGAGAAACACGCCACCGGGTACCTGAGCCAGCACATACGTCCAGGAAAAAGCAGAGAAGATCAGACCCATGACCGCCGCATCAATCCCAAGCTCTTGGGTCATGACCGGCGCCGAGATACCCAGAATGGTCCGGTCCAGGTAATTGATCATGGTTCCGACCGCTAGCAGGGCAAGAATCACGAAGCGTGCCCGGGTTGGCTTTTGGGATGTGGTTCCAGCGTGAGAAGGGGCCTGCACTATCTGGCCTAGTTTACTATCGGCATGCATTGTTATTGTCCTGTGTCGCTTGGCACGAAATAGAAGGCTTGTCAGTCACCCAGGCTGGCGAAATGCGCCTGCATTCTCTGGGAATCAGCGTGCTGCCCGGTAAAGAGCTCAAACGCCTTCGCAGCCTGGAAGACCGCCATGCGGCTACCGTCCAGCGTCTGGCAACCGATCTCGCGGGCGTGCTTGAGCAGTTCAGTTTCCAGTGGAAAATAAATGATCTCAGCTACCCACACCTCGGGCCTGAGCAGTTCGGCCGGTAGCGGCATGCCTGGCAGCTTGGCCATACCCACCGGTGTCGTGTTGACCAGCCCTTGAGTCGCCTGCATGGCGGCGGTCAGGTCTGTTCCCACGCATGCACGATCAAGACCGAAAATAGCCTTGAGGTTGTCGACGAGCGCGTGGGCTTTGTCCTTATCGACATCAAAGACCGTCAATTCAGCTACCCCCTCGCGGAGTAAGGCATGAGCAACGGCTGCCCCGGCACCGCCAGCGCCCATCTGCACAACGCGCTCGCGTGAGACGTTTGGCAGCCCACGGCGAAATCCTTCCGCAAACCCGAGACAATCGGTGTTATGACCTATCCGCTTGCCCGCTTTGAACACTACGGTATTGACGGCGCCAATACCCAAGGCCTCCTCTGAAAGCTCATCCAGCAGTGGGATAATGGCCTGCTTGCAGGGAAAGGTGACATTCAGACCTGTGAATCCCATGCGCTCGGCTGCTGTGAGTAGTTCAGGCAGAGCGGACGCCTCAAGGCCAAGCGCATCAAGGTCGATCAGCCGATAGAGGTAACGAATGCCTTGCGCATCACCCTCATGCTCATGCATGGAAGGCGTACGGGAGGATTGAATACCTGAGCCAATCAGACCGGCCAGGACAGAAGGAGAAAATAGAGTGGACATAATGGTCACTTCTTGTTCGTGAAGACGTGAGCGAAGTACTCGATGGCCATGCGATAGCCCGCCACACCAAAGCCGCATAGGACCCCTACGGCAATGGGTGAGACAAAGGAGTGATGCCTGAAGGCTTCGCGCTGATGAACGTTGGAGAGATGGACTTCCACCACGGGCAGCGCTACCGCTGTCAGGGCATCTCGGATCGCAACGGAGGTATGAGTCCAGGCCGCGGGATTGATGATGATTCCAGCATGGGCGGTTCGCGCCTGGTGAATCCAGTCGATCAGCTCACCTTCGTGGTTGGTTTGGCGGAAATCGATCTGTAGGCCGAGCGTGTCGGCTGCTTCATGACAAAGCTGAGCGACATCGTTGAGGGTCTCGTAACCATAGATCTGTGGTTCACGGGTTCCCAGCAGGTTAAGGTTTGGGCCGTTGAGGATGAGAAGAGAGCAGGTCATCCAGAGCACTCCGTGTTGTTCTTATGATGTTTGGACACGCTGAATAACAAAGTGTACTAACTGGTTAATACAGTCAATCCGCCTAGAAGGTGCTTTTTATCTATTGCCTGGGGGAGTCGACTTACCAATGACAGCATCATCAAAAGAGGTCGGAAAAAAACCTGGAAGATCAAAAGGTTATTGATGGAACGCGAATTTCTCTGTCGAGAAGGAGATAGTGTGCTGAGATACAAAAACGTGCGGTTATCGTCCATGATGAGGAAAGAGAGAAGCCTGCCCTAGGCGCTTACCCAACGAACAAGCATCCCTATAACTCTAGGGAAGGAGGAGCGGATGGCAGAAGGCATCACTCAAGACACCTCCTGCCAGTTTGTCAGGTACGCTCCTCCACGGGATCAGCCTGAGGCGAACATTCCTGTATCCGATTACTCTGGTAGATCAGCGCCAGAGCGCCAAACAGCAGTGCGATAGCAACCAGTCGAGACACATCCAAGGGTCGCTCGGCATTCCCCAGCCAAGCAAAGTGATCGATGAGAAGACTCATCAGCAGCTGACCAGTAATGACGGCTACCGTAGCGGCAGCGGTGCCAACGCGAGGGATGGAAAACACCATCGCGAGCATGTACACAACGCCAAACAGCGCACCGATCAGCTGCCATTTTGGAGCAGTGAAAAGTGTCATGGGATGAGGGGGTTCGAAGAAAAACACCAGCAAAAATGTAAGCAGGGCACCGCTGGTAAAAGTCAGCCAGGCGCTTTCCAGCACGCCTACCTGCGCGCCAAGCCGGCCGTTGATAGAGGACTGGGCACTGAGTACGGCGCCACTACCCAATACGGCAAAAAGAACCAGAAACTGGAGCATAGGATATACCTCAGTGAATCAGCCAGAGAGCGACCAAGATCAATAGGAACGCCATTACGCGATACCGGTCGACGGGACGGCGTGTGCTGCCTAGCAGACCAAAATGATCGATAACCAGACTGGCTCCTACCTGGCCGCACAGGATGCCCACCATGGTCATCCCGACACCAATCAGCGGCGTGGCAATGGTCAGTACGACGACATAGATAGGACCCAGAATGCCGCCCACCAGCAGCCAGCGTGGCTGACTGAATAATTGGGCCATTTTCGGGCGCGCAAAAATCAGCGCAAATGTGAGCAGTGCGGCGCCAACGAGAAAAATCGACAAGGTAGCGGAGAAGTGACCTATTTCCCCTCCCAGCGGCCCTAACAGGCCCGCCTCCATCGACAGACCCATGCCGGCAATCAGCACAACTAACAGAATCAGAGCGTGTTGCATGTTCATCCTCAAGAAAAAACAATGCGCTACGCTAGTAAGTTGTCATAATTGGAACAATCGGCTTTCAGACAAATAACTATTGTTTTATGAGCAACTCGCCTTCCATGCTGGCCTTGCGGCTGTTCGTCAGGGTCGCGTCGGTCAAGAGCTTTACGCAGGCAGGTGCAGAGTTCAATTTGCCTGCCTCATCCGTTTCGCGCCATATCTCTGCGTTGGAGGCGACGTTGGGGCAGCGGCTCTTGTATCGCCACACTCGGGCAGTCCGATTGACCGAGGCAGGGGAGCGCTATTACCAGCATGTTCGGGACGCCCTGCTTCAGCTGGATATGGCGGCGGAGCAGATTGGTGGAGACACTTCAGAGCCACAGGGAACACTTCGGCTCAATGCTGCCGTCGCGCTGGGGCGTCTGCATCTGGTTCCATTGCTGGTAGAGTTTCAAAAGCGATATCCAAAAATAGACGTCGAGCTGACATTAACGGATGCGTTTATTGATCCTGTGCAGGAAGGGGCTGACATTACTTTCCGAGTAGGACGCCTGGAAAATTCCAGCCTGGTGGCGCGCAGTTTAGGAGAGCAACGGTTCGTGGTGTGTGCTGCGCCGGTGTATCTGGAGCGGCAGGGTATACCGCAAAGTCCCGGGGCGCTTGAGCATCACAACTGCCTGGTCTACAAGGGAATGCGCGGTGTGCGTCAGTGGTATTTCCGCTCTACAAGCCAGACACCCTTTCAGGCCTATCAGGCCAAAGGTAGCTTTAGAAGCAATAATGCCGAATGCCTGCTTGAGGCGGCGGTGCTTGGGGAGGGGATCGTACTGTTCCCGACATGGCTCGTGCATCAGGCGCTAAGCAGCGGTGCACTGGTGGCAGTGTTGACGGACTGGGAAGCGTCAGAGGATCTCGAAACCTATGCGGTGCATGTGATCTATCCGGAGAACCGCATGCGCTCAGCCAAGGTGAAGGTTTTTCTGGATTTCCTGTTTCATCACGTCGGTCAGCCACCCTACTGGGACAATGGCTTGCCCGTTCAGCGTTGAGAGCGCTTAATCCTCGATGCCTGTACCCGCACGACTGACTTTGGGATGCGCGTGAAAAGCTGGGCAGACGTCGGCTATGTGGGAGAACGCGATACTGTTAATCTGCTTCACGACTATTTACCGCTTCAGTCGCGTTACAAGTATCTGATCCTGTACCAGTAGTCTGATATAGACGCTCTACAACGCCCTTTCAGCCTAAAAGCCCGTTCGCAGGCGAACTCATTCATCTTTCGTCTTACCAAGCTTGTATCTGCATCTCGTTAAAGGCTTCAAGTAAGGTTTTCAAGATGAGCGAAGACGATATCGAGTTCATTGCTTCCTGGCTGGGACTCATTCTTTTTGCGCGGATTGTACTATTCAGTCTGGGCTATGGTTGATGGCCCTAACGCTAGGCGGAATGCGCCATGAAGACGCTTGCAGACGGACATAAAAAACGGCACCCGAAGGTGCCGTCTTAACCAAGGTAAACGAGCTGTTTAAAGCGCAGCCGTTTTTGCCTCAGTCGGCTGATTTTCTTCAGCCTTGTTTTCAGACGCTGCCTGCTGGGTAGCGGTAGCATCTTTAAGCTGGAGTACACCAGCTGTGTAGCTGCGGACTTCCTTGATCAGCGGAGCATTGTTATCCAGCGACTGACCGTAGGATGGAATGATTTCCTTAAGCTTGCTCTGCCATTCTGGCGTCGCAACCTTATCCTTGAATACTTTTTCCATCAGATGAAGCATGATGGGCGCAGCAGTCGAAGCACCTGGCGAGGCACCCAGCAGCGCAGCAACGGAACCGTCCTGTGCGGAAACCACTTCGGTACCAAACTGCAATATGCCATTGCCGTTCGCATCTTTCTTGATGATCTGTACGCGCTGGCCGGCGGTCCAGAGCTTCCAGTCTTCCTTGCGAGCGTTCGGGTAGTAGTCCTTCAGCGCAGCGAAGCGGTCTTCATCAGACTGCATCAACTGACCAACCAGGTATTTGACCAGATCGAAGTTGTCCATTCCCACCTGCATCATGGGCCAGGTGTTGTTGCTGGTCATGGAATGCATGAGGTCCATCAGCGAGCCGTTCTTCAGAAACTTGGTCGAGAAGGTTGCGAACGGTCCGAACAGAATAACGCGCTTGCCATCCAGCGTACGGCTATCAATGTGCGGCACGGACATGGGCGGCGCGCCCACAGATGCCAGGCCGTAGGCTTTTACCCCGTGACGTTTGGCGATTTCCTGATTTTCAGTTACCAGGAACTGGCCTCCAACCGGGAAACCAGCATAGCCATTGGCTTCAGGAATACCTGTTTTCTGCAGCAGCATCAGAGAAGCGCCGCCTGCACCAATGAAGACGAAGCGGGTGTTCACTGAGGTTTCCTTGCCGCCATTGGCCAGGTCTGCAACGGTTACTTTCCAGGTGTTATCGGGGTTGCGCTTGATATCGCGCACTTCGCTGTTCACTGAAAGCTTGAACTGCGAATGATTTTCCAGCGAACCTACCAGCTGGCGAGTGATTTCACCAAAGTTTACGTCAGTCCCTGCCGGCATCCAGGTCGCTGCCACTTTCTGTGCAGGGTCACGACCTTCCATGATCAGCGGTGCCCACTGCTTGATCTGGCTGTGGTCTTCCGAGTACTGCATGCCCGCATACAGCGCGTTTTTCTGCATGGTTTCATAACGCTTGTGCAGGTAGTTGACGTTGTCGTCACCCCAGACAAAGCTCATGTGCGGCGTGGTATTGATGAACGATCTGGGGTTCTTCAATACACCGTTCTTGACCTGGAAAGACCAGAACTGACGGGAAATCTCAAAGCCTTCAGTAATCTTCGGAGGCTTGGTGACATCGATGGTGCCGTCCTTGAGTTCGGGCGTATAGTTCATTTCCGCGAAGGCAGAATGGCCCGTTCCGGCATTGTTCCAGCCGTTGGAACTTTCTTCGGCTACCTTGTCCAGACGCTCGTACATGTTGATCGTCCAGGTGGGCTCAAGCTCTTCCAGGTAGGTAGCCAGGGTAGCGCTCATGATACCGCCGCCGATCAGTACAACATCGACAGGGGCATTATCGTCGGCCCAGCTGTGTCCGGACATCGCGAACATGCTGGAGCACAGAGCAGCGAGAACACGCTTTTTCATGCAGATTTTCTCTAGTTAGGCATACAAGCAAATGAAATCAGATAGCGCTGTCTTATCGGCCATCTACACATTTGCTTGAGTAGGCAAGGCACACTTCTTTTTGAATCTGTAACGCATCAAGTCGAATGAAAGGTCGGGTCGATTCGACATGAAACACGCGTACAGCCAAAAAAATTCAAGGTCCGGATCAAGAGGTGGCAGGACATCCACTCGAAAATGTCACTACATTGCGTTGGGTGTAGCGGATACATCATGAGAGGTTTATCTGGGCGCTCAGTGAAACGTGTCCAGTAGAATATCGCGAAAAAGCCGCGACGGAAAGTCACACCTTAAAGTTCCGGTCAATAAGACTAAAGTTTAATGTCTGGCAGGAAGTCGGCAGGACATTATCATCGACACGTGCAGGTCGTCCGGTATTGCTCTGCTCGTTCTGTCCTCCCTCCTGTACCAGCCTGCAATCAACACCTAGGCTTTTTATCCTTGCGTGGTAAGACGACTATGTTGTCTTTTGCAGGAGACGCTGACCGGTCAGTCATCACCTTTTCAGATTTGAAAAAATAAATTACTTGATCTGCTTATAAGCTTGCTGAGGTTGCATCTCCGCCAGGATTCGCTTTTTAGAGCCTATTTGGCGTAATTTTTCAATTCTATTAAAGTCTCAAGCTGGAAGCTGTAGCCTCCTTGACAAAATAGCGCTCAAGAAAAATACTGTGTCACGTGGTATGACGACATACCGGAAATTGCTCCAAAAAAAACAATAGTCATGGACAGCCTTCCTCTTATGAATATCTCCCGTGTCAGTGTCGATGTGTTTTCCTATCCCACTCGCCGTGCTGTCGATAGCGCAGGGCATTCCCATCCGGGAGATGAAGTCCAGGCCCGTATGGCATTGTTGAAGATCACCACGGAGGACGGTTGCGAAGGTTATGCCTTTGGCGCTCCGGAACTGCTTCGCCCATACATCATTGACAATTTTGTACGCAAGGTACTGGTTGGACAGAACGCGCTTGATCGTGAACGACTCTGGCAGGATCTGGCGCATTGGCAGCGGGGAAGTGCAGGTCAACTTACCGACCGCAGCCTGGCCTTGGTGGAGCAAGCGCTCTGGGATTGGGCTGGCCGCAAGTTCCAGGTCCCAGTCTACAAGCTGTTGGGTGGCTACCGAGACAAGGTCTTGGCCTATGGTTCTACCATGTGTGGCGATGATTTGCCGGATGGCCTGTCAACACCTGACGAATATGCGCGTTTTGCCGAAAAGCTCGTAGCCCGTGGTTACAAGGGTATCAAGCTGCATACTTGGATGCCGCCCATCTCCTTCGCACCCGATGCCAAGATGGACGTAAGAGCCTGTGCCGCCGTACGTGAGGCAGTAGGCCCGGATATTGCCCTGATGCTTGATGGCTACCACTGGTACAACCGTACTGATGCCCTCTACATCGGACGCGAAATCGAAAAGCTGGGTTTTGCCTGGTTTGAAGAGCCTATGATGGAGGAGTCCGCAGAGTCCTATGCCTGGCTGGCTGAAAACCTCACCATTCCTGTATTGGGGCCTGAAAGCCTGGGCGGCAAGTATCACAGCCGCGCGGGATGGGTGAGTGGAAAGTCCTGTGACATTCTACGCGCCGGGGTAGCTGGCGTAGGCGGTATTGGCCCATGCGTCAAAGTCGCTCACCTGGCTGAGGCGTTCGGATTGGATTGTGAAGTTCATGGTAATGGTGCACCCAATCTGGCTGTCGTGGGTGGAATCAAGAACTGCTCCTGGTACGAGCGCGGGCTATTGCATCCGTTCTTGGAGTATGACGACGTACCTGCCTATCTCAACAGTATCGTCGACCCCATGGACAAGGACGGTTACGTCCACCTGCCTGACCGTCCTGGCCTGGGTGAGGACATCAACTTTGCCTATATCGAAGCCCATATCGTGAGCCAGCACTGATCCACGGTTGTGCCAGGGCTAATCATGCCCAGGCAGGTCTTGAACAATTATAAAAAAGGACTGAGCTATGAACCTGAACACCTTTCGCCTCTCGCATGTCTTCTTCGAGTGCCTGGCCCGTATCTCCAGGCGAGTACCGGAACTGTATAACCTGGGGCTGGCTGGTACAGCGCACATTCATGCTCAGTCCTCCTCGTGCATCGCCTCGATACCCTGCCGTATCAACCGGCTACAGGCTTTCCGCTCCTGTTCTCTTGTTGCTCTGCCATTACCTCTGGCGATGACCGGCCGATGTAATGGTCGGCGCGGCCGGGCCAAAAGTCCTGCCTAAGCGCCGCTGGCAGGCCTGGCTTGCCGTTCGCGTGTTAACCATCTGAACCAATCGTGCCGCCGAATAGATCGGGAGCCGTACACCCCTGAATGCCGGGCTGTTACCGCTTAAGCCTATTCAATCTCTCTGTACGTTATTAACAAGAATAAGATCATGAAGATAACAATAAAGACGCTAGCTGTTGCGACCTCTCTGGGAATCACCGTTTTGGCAGGCAATGCTCAGGCTGCCGATTCGGGTTATATCAACTATCGGCACCAGTATCTGGAAGACTCGAAGCTTCACTCTGATCGCGTTCTGATCGGTATACGTCTGGACAATGGACTCGGTTTCGAAGGGGAACTGAAGTACAAGACCGGAGGCAGCCGTAAGGACGTCGCGTTTGATAACACCGTAGGGGATGGTCACGAATTTACGGCTGATTATCGATACTCCCTTACTCCCCAATGGACGATTGCACCCTTTATCAGCCTGGTTGCAGTAGAAAACGCAACGACGTATCGAACCGGCGCGCGTCTGGGGTACAAGGTAAACAACCAGTGGACGATCAGCGGGCGCTATCGCTACGAGGCTCGCAAGCTGGATCGCAACCAGATCGACGAGTCCGTGCCTGATAGAGCCAAGCGTGACCAGCACGTTCACCGCTTCGATGGGTGGCTGGGCTACGCTCCGGGCGGGAAATTATCGTACGAATATAACCTGGTCTATTTCAAGGCGGACTATACCCGTTACGACGGCAAGAAAACCGACTACGAACAAAACCTTGCCTTTAAATACAAGTGGGACAAGCGCTGGCAGCCCTTTGTTGAGTTGGGTGATGTGAAAGTTAATTCCACCGACAGTGATCGCCAGCTACGTATGCGCGTGGGTGTGCATTACAGTTTTTAACATGCAGTAAATATCCTGCAATGAAGTACAGATGAAGTTATTGGAAAGTACTTTATAAACTTTAAAGATTCTCACTTCATCTGTCTTCATTCTTGTTTCTGAAACAACAAGAACATCATTTCAGAACAACGAAGTCATGTTCTCTTTTATTCGGTGAATAATATGAGAATCATCAAGGTAAACATAACAGAGAGCACGCTTCGCTCTATCCCTAATACCTCAAAGTTCATACCAGAGACTTTCCATAGTTCTTTCCGATGGGCGCGAAACAGGTTGCTTTAACATTTTCTATATCCCTCTGATTTGTTTTCGGCCAGTGGCGCCAATATTGTGAGAGAACGCTATGAACATAGATATGTTGGTGGTGGCAGGCTATTTTTTGCTGATGATCATCATTAGCCTTGCCTTCAAGAAAATGGCGAATAAGTCGGCAAGCGACTATTTCCGGGGCGGCGGTCGTATGCTGTGGTGGATGGTAGGCGCTACTGCATTCATGACACAGTTTTCGGCCTGGACCTTTACCGGGGCGGCGGGCAAGGCGTTTAACGACGGTCTGGCGGTAACGTTTGTTTTCTTGGGAAATATCTTTGCCTATGCCATTTCCTATTGGTGGTTCAGCCACCGCTTTCGCCAGATGCGTGTTGATACGCCTACCGAGGGTATCAAGATGCGTTTCGGCAAGACGAACGAGCAGTTCTTTACCTGGGCCATTATTCCTTTAAGCGTGCTCAACGGTGGTGTGTGGCTAAATGGTCTGGCGATCTTTGTCGGAGCCGTGTTTGGCTATGACATGGCGACCACTATTTGGATCACCGGTATCTCCGTACTGCTTATCTCGCTCTTGAGCGGAGCATGGGGGGTGGTCGCCAGCGACTTCGTTCAAACGTTGGTCGTTGCCGTCATCTCTGTGGCCAGTGCCATTGTCGCCTTGGTCGCCGTTGGTGGGCCTTCTGAAATGATTGCCCGGTTCCCGACCAATTTCGTGATGGGACCCGATATGAACTACGGCCTGCTGTTAATAGGCTCGTTCCTGTTCTTTCTGGTCAAGCAGCTGCAAAGCATCAACAACATGCAGGACTCCTATCGTTTTCTCAATGCGAAAGATTCTGACAACGCACGCAAGGCGTCCCTGCTTGCTCTGGCATTAATGGTCGGGGGAACGCTGATCTGGTTCATTCCACCCTGGGCCACAGCCGTCCTGTATCCAGATGCTCCGCTGGCACATGCTGAATTGGGAAATAAGGCCAGTGATGCAGTTTATCTGGTCTTTGCAGAACGCTTGATGCCGGTAGGAACGATAGGACTCCTAGTTGCCGGGCTATTTGCTGCCACCATGTCGTCGATGGACTCTGCCCTGTGCCGTAACGCCGGTATTTTTGTACGCAGTTTCTGGGCGCCTGTAGTGTGCCGTAACAAGCCTCTCAGCGAGAAAAAGCTGCTGCACGTCAGCCAGATCGCCACGATCGTAAACGGTATTCTGGTTATCCTTATTGCTCAACTCTTTGCTCAACTCAAAGGTCTGAGCCTATTCGAGCTGATGATGCGGGTTGCCACCCTGCTTCAATCTCCCATTCTGGTGCCACTGTTCTTCGGCATGTTTATTCGTAAAACGCCAAAATGGGCGGCCTGGGGTACCGTTGCCTTTGGCATGTTTGTGTCCTGGTTGGTCATGAATGTATTCACTGCTCAATGGTGTGCCGGCTTGTTTGGAGTGACCCTGACCGCACGTGAACTTTCTGAGCTGACGACTACTATTACCGTGGCAGCTCATCTGGTGCTGACGGGCGGTTTCTTCTGCGCCACTACCTTGTTCTACAAGGAAGAGACATTTACTGCAGAGGAAAAACAGCAAACGGCCCAGTTCTTTAAGGACATCGAAACGCCTGTAATTGCTGAAGGTGATCAGGACGTGTATGACCGCCTACAGCGCAGCAAGCTAGGGCAGATTACCTTGATGATGGGGGCTGGCTTGATGTTGATGGTACTGGTACCCAACCCGCTCTGGGGACGGCTCCTGTTTGCAGCATGTGCCATCTCCATCCTACTCTGTGGCTACCTGCTCAAGCGCAGCGCTCATGTAGAAAAAAGTATAGAGACACTCCAGGCTCGATTGACTACCGAGCGTGCGTCCTGAGAAAGCGCTGAAAGATGCCGGCATCCGAAAGGGTGCCGGCTTACGCATGACCTGGCGTTTTCCAGACTGTTTGTTTCAGTATGCCTCAGCCCGCCTGCTTCAGCGTCACGTTGGCATAAGGCTCAAAGAATGACCTCACTCGATCTGTTGGTGGTTGCGGTATACCTCGTTTTTATCATTGTGGCAGCCTGGTGCTTTCGTCGTTACGCACAGAGCAGCAGTCAGTTCATCAATGGCGGTGGTTCCATGCCCTGGTGGATGGCCGGGGCGACTGCCTTTATGACGCAGTTCAGCGCTTGGACGTTTACCGGCGCCGCAGGAAAGGCCTTTACCGATGGCTTTCCCGTTCTGGTCCTGTTCTGGGGCAATGCTCTGGGATTTTTCATCGCCTGTCTGTTCTTTGCGGCACGTTACCGCAAGCTTCGGGTTGAAACCTCGATGCAGGTGATTGCCCAGCGTTTTGGCAAGCCGACCGAGCAATTCTTTACCTGGCTGCAGTTCCCGCTCTCAACCCTTACGGCCGCCATCTGGCTTAATGGATTAGCCTACATCCTCGCCTCGATGACCGGCTTTGGCATGGTACCGACCCTGCTCATCACCGGTACGGTCATTACCTTCATTTCCGCCAGTGGCGGTGCCTGGACAGTCAACGCAACCAACGTCATCCAGCTGGTTCTGATCTTGGCAATTACCCTGGTAACCGGCTGCTTTGCGCTATACACAGGCGGTGGGCCAGGCAACATCGTCGAGCGCTTTCCCGTGGATTTTTGGCAGGGGCACGACATGAATCTGTGGCAGATCCTGTTGTTCTGGATTGCCATGATCCTGATGCAGCAGGTGCTGTCGACCAACAACGCGATTACCTGCTATCGCTTTCTGGTTACTCGAAACGAGCATGAGGCTCGGCGGGCAGCCTTTCTGGCCGGGGTTCTTTTTGTGATCGGCCCTGTCCTATGGTTTATTCCGCCGTGGGTAGCCGCCACGCAAGGTGCAGATCTTGTGGGGCAGTACCCTCAACTGGGCGAGCAGGCAGGAAACGCGGCCTATCTCTACTTTGTTCAACAGGCAATGCCAGCCGGTACGGTCGGGCTTACATTAGCCGCGATGGTGGCTGCGACCATTGCTCCCATGAGCACTGCGCTCAATCGCAATGCGGGGATCTTTATTCGTAACGTTTATCAGCGTCCTGCCCATGGGGAGGCCCACTTGCTTGCCATGGGCCGCTGGGTGACGCTGCTCAATGGCGCCCTGGCCACCCTGACAGCGTGGTGGATGGCCGAGCAGGAAGGCATAGGGTTCTTCGAGCTGGCAATGATGGTCAGCTCCCTGTTTCTTCTGCCCCTTTCCATTCCTGCTCTGTTGGCCGTGGTCGTACGACAGACCCCGGATTGGGCGGGTTGGAGTACGGTGCTGGTCGGCGCAGCGGTATCGCTGATCTTTTATATTGGCTTCAACCCCGTGGCGCTTCCTGCGTGGTTGGGTGCGTATACGCTCACCGAACGTGAGGCGAGCGATCTGAAGTTTGGGGTGACGGTTCTGGCGCATGTGGTTTTCACGGGTGGTTTTTTTATCGGGACCCGCGTCTGGTATAGCCCTACCCGTAACACCGAGAGGCGGCAACAGCTCACGCTATTCTTTCGCAATATGTATCGTCCCCTGCAGCCCGATGAGATTGCCTGCGTCGATCCTTCCCAAGCCAGGAGGCTAGGCGCCCTGGTAACAGGTATGGGGCTGCTTTTACTTCCACTTCTTCTATTGGCTGAGGCTCCCCAAGGGCGCTGGTTGCATGCCGCTATTGTAGGAACGGTACTGATATCAGGATTAGCACTGCGACATTGGGCAGGCAGTAGTAGAACATAAGCAGTTAACGCTCAGAATTAAGACTTCGTTATCAATAGCGAAGAGGGCGAATCCATATTGTTGAGCAACTCATAAACAGTCCAATAGAACATCATTGAAAACAACAGAGGTGTGTTATGGCAAAGGGTTCCCATATTGAACTGGATTACCATACGTATAGTGATGAAGGTACTGGTGCTGAAGTAACACGCCTTACACCCACCGATACAGTGTGTCACCGAAACTATTTTTATCAGAAATGTTTTACCAATGATGGTACCAAGCTGTTATTTGCAGCCGAGTTTGATAATAACCGTAATTATTATCTACTCGATATTCAGAAAAAACAGGCGGTACAGCTAACGGAAGGCGCTAGTGATAATACTTTTGGCGGCTTTTTATCTCAAGATGACCGTTATCTCTATTATGTGAAAAACGAGCGTCAGTTACGCCGTGTGGAGTTGGCAACGCTGGAGGAAACAACGGTCTATCAGGTAGCCGATGATTGGGTTGGGTATGGTACATGGGTAGCGAACAGTGCCTGCACAAGCTTGGTTGGAATCGAGATCGCCCGCTCGGACTGGACGCCGCTGACCGACTGGGAAGTGTTCCGGACATTCTTTACCAGTAACCCCCATTGCCGACTGATTCGCGTCGATTTGGGCACAGGAGAGGCTCGTGTCGTTCACGAAAACACGATCTGGCTCGGGCATCCCATTTATCGCCCCTATCACGATCATACTGTTGCGTTCTGCCATGAAGGTCCTCATGACATGGTGGATGCCCGGATGTGGCTGGTCGATGAGGACGGCTCCAATGTACGCAAGGTGCGGGAGCAGAAGCCGGGGGAAAGTTGTACCCACGAGTTCTGGGTGCCGGATGGCTCCGCCATGATCTATGTCATCTATCCAAAGGGCCAGCAGGCGCGGCAGATCTGGCGATTTGATCCCGACACCGAAACCAATGAGATGCTGATGGAGATGCCGGCCTGCTCGCACCTGATGAGCAATGAAGACGGCACGATGCTGGTAGGTGACGGTTCCGGTACGCCTGTCGATGTAAAGGACACTCAGGGGTATACAATCGAGAACGACCCCTGGCTTTATGTCTTCGACGTGAAACGCCAGCAAACTGCGTGCCTGGCTGCGCACAATAGCTCCTGGCGGGTACTGGATGGCGACAGACAGGTGACCCATCCACATCCATCGTTCACGCCGGATAATCGCAAGGTGTTATTCAGCTCCGATTTCGAAGGCAAGCCCGCCGTGTATCTGGCAACGCTGCCCGACACGTTGTTTACCTGATTGACATGTCATGCCCAGCCAGTGGCTGGGCATGAGCGCCCTTACTCGTAAAGTGTATGGCGAGCCTCGTGAGCCTGATAGAGGCGTACACGACTGTTGCTTAAATGCAGGTACATGGCCGCCCGTGCCGAATCAGGGCTCTGCAGCGCAATGGCGCTATAGATCTTTTCATGTTCGCGATACACCAGATCAAGATACGCGACGCGATCCTTCTGAGCGGCATAGGCCGAATTCATCTTGGTACGTGGAATGAGCTTTGTACCCAGATGCTTCATGATGTCGAACATATAGGCGTTGCCGGATGCCTTGGCAATGCGCAGATGAAACTGTGAGTCCGCATGGATGGCAATGCCTGTTTTCGGGCCACTGTCTTTCATGGAAAGCAGGGCCAGCTCGATCTCCTTGAGCTCCTGCGGGCTGCGATTCTGCGCTGCCAGCCCAGCCGCCTCGACTTCCAGGCTCATGCGTAGCTCCAGCAGGCTCAACACATCCTGCAGCGTGGAAATGGTTTCCGGTCCCAATTGCAGAGTAGGCGGGGGCGGCATATCAACAATAAAGGTGCCGACACTGCGGCGTGTTTCGACCAGACCCGCCGCTTGCAGTCGCAGCAGCGCCTCTCGCACCACGCTGCGACTGAATCCTTCGCTACTGGAAATTTCCAGTTCCGAAGGCAATTTTTCTCCCCGCTTGAAAACCCCATCGCGAATGTACTGCGACAAACGGGCAACCAGTTCTTCAGCTAGACGTTTTGGCTTTTGGGAAGGCCTGTCGATCATAAAGGGCTCATTTGTTTTTCTGGGCTCGATGACTTCCGCAGCAAGCATACACATTTCGGCTAATCCGCTCAGAAGAAAAGCATGGCAAACCGAACACCTTTGTGTGCCGTTGTGCAAGGAAGATGGCTTTCGATGACATTGAGCTTTGATGCCTGAAACATGCCTGAAGGCACGTTGGTATCAGAGCGATCTGCGTCACATGAAAATTGACGGTCTCGGTTACTGACTGATCAGTCAGGCTGTTCGGACCGTAAGGCAGAGCAGGGTATAAACCTACCGGGTTGTTTTGTTATGGTCAGGTGCAAGCCATAGCCATAAGCGAGACAACAAGAATGAAACGTTCCGCCCTTGCCACCCTGGCGGTACTTGGAAGTCTGGTGGCAGTTGCCCAGGCCCAGGAGCACTCGGATATTCCCGCGCGCCAGGAGTTTTATGCCTATGCCTCCCAGACCCTGAGTGATACCCAGTTCCTTACCGGGCAGTCAGGCAGGCCTGTCACCTTAACTGCCGGATTGAGCCTGCCAGCTGGGGAGGGACCGTTTCCGGCGGTCATTCTCCAACATGGCTCCGGTGGTATTGGCGATAACATTGCCTATTGGCAGCGCACCCTTAACCAGCAGGGAATCGCCACGTTTGTGCTCGATGGATTCACCGGCCGCGAGCTGATCAGTACCGGTAAGGACCAAGCTCAGCTGGGACGGCTCAATTTCATTCTGGATGAATACCGAGCCTTGGCGCTGTTGGCCAGTCAGCCTCGTATCGATGCCTCCCGTATCGTATTGATGGGCTTCTCTCGAGGCGGCCAAGCGTCGCTTTATGCCAGTCTTGCTCGCTTCCAGAAGGAATGGATGGCGGGAGACGCCCGCTTCGCGGCCTATATTGCCTTCTATCCTGACTGCTCCATTTCCTTCAAGGATGAAGACAAGGTGGTAAACAAACCCATTCGGGTCTTTCATGGCGAGGCAGATGACTACGATCCCTTGTCCCGGTGCACTCCTTACCTGGATCGCCTGGCCAAGGCAGGCGCCGATGTAAAGGTGTTTCGCTATCCTGAGGCCCACCATGGTTTCGACAGTCCTGCCTCGCAGCCTGTACGTGTAGCACAAGGCAGTCAGACGGTACGGGCATGCCAGATTGTCGAGGGTGAGCAGGGCGCGCTGATCAATCAGGAAACGGGGGAGCCGTTCCGCTATACCGACGCCTGCGTCGCGCATGATCCCCATGTAGGGCCCAATGCCGATGCCACACGGCAAGCCACAGAGGATGTATTGGCGTTTCTGAAAAACGTATTGGATAAACCGTAAAACGAATTACCCAGCCTCTTGCCAAGGCTGGGTGACAGGATCAGGCGTGGCGACGCCGACGGAAGAACCAGATTGCGGCAACGATAGCCAGTAAGGTGGCGGCTATTCCTGCCAGCCATAGTCCGGCATGTGGCTGGGTTGCAAAAAGCCGTTGCACGAACTCTCCCACACCGTAGCCAATACTGACCATGATGGTTGCCCAGAGAAAGGCGCCAACGATATTCAGTGGTACGAAGCGTCTGGCAGGGATGCCGCTGGTGCCGATGATGATTGGGCCAATGGTTCTGAAGCCATACGCAAACCGCGTCCCGATCACCCATAGCGATGGATAGCGCTGAATCAGTTGGCGTGCTCGCTCGATTCGGTGCTGATGACGATGAAACTTCTTCAGGACGGGATCGCCATATCGCCTTCCGATGAAGAAGAGGAACTGATCACTGATCATTGCGCCAATGGCCGTCATCAGGATGGTCAGAAAAAAATTCAGATAACCATGGCGGGCAGCCACACCTGCCAATATGGCCAAGCCGTCGCCTTCGATAAGCGGCCCGACCATGACGGCCAGGTAGCCGTAGTGGGTTATCCATTCGTTCGGTTCAAGCATGTTGCGGTCCTGATAATCCAGGTATTGTCTCAAAAACAATACCGTCCAGGCGTTGGTCGCGCGTACCAGGCCTCGTTAAGATAGCGATCCGGGAATTTTGGCATAACCGCCTTTCGAAAGGGCAAATGAACCCTCTGCGTATCGCTATACGAACGGATTTCGCAAACGGATCGCCATTTTGCCAAGCTAGCTAGAGAGTTACTGGCACCTGATCAAGGGAAGCACCGTTGATGATCACTTAGCGAGATCCTTGATGGCTTACAGGTATGATTCACCGATACTGCCGATAGCGCCAAAGCGGTTCATTGAATAAACCGCTCTGGCGCTACGCTGTTGAGTTAGACTGCCCGCAGCACCACGAAATTGCGTACGCTGAAGTAGCCATCGTCACGGCTCCACGGAAGCGCCTGCAGGTTCGAAGCACCTTCTTCCCAATGAATATTGTCACTGAGTGCCTCAAAGCGGTGCTCCTGGTTGTAGTTGCAGAAGAACGTACGAAACCAGTGGGTGTTGCCTTTCAACGGCATGTTTTGAATGGTGGTATGAATCGACGGCACCAGATTCTCCGGCAGCTCGCTGGTGCTTCCTTTGGCTGCGCGGATTCCGAGGTTGCCTACATAGGCCCGGTAGCGGCGCTCATTGATCAGCCAGTTTTCAACCGAAACGTGTTCGGCTGCATCGACTTCCCAGAACGCTGCCAACAAGACATGCAATGAGTTGGCGATAAAGTTTTCGAAGGCATTTGCCAGCCCCTCATCACCCTCACCGATACCTGCAAAAATCTCTTCGACCAGCACGCCCTCTTCGACCATCACATGAATATCCAGGCGCCCGCTGCCTTCGCCGGGATACCAGCGGGCACGTATGGCCGGGAGCTGATTGTTGGGCGCTACCCAGCCATCATATACAGCACCGGTCAGGCCGTGTTTTTCCAGAATCAGTTTGAGTGCGTCGGTTGGGTTCAAGGTCGTCATAGGAGTAGCCGTCAGTAAATAAGGAAGAGCATGCCGAGTTTGCCGGGGCTCAGAACTGACGAGAGTCAATAGGCCGGGCCGCAGAGTAAAACCTGCCGGCGATCACGCGTGGCTCACAAAGGCGCGGATCATAGGCAGCGCAGCGGCAATGAGCAATCCAAATGCCTTTACATTATTGGATCTGAGTTCTCGCTCATCTTTTGAAACTTTCAAGTTCACCACACGGTGTGCGTGGTGAACTTTTTTGCACAGCGGCGTTAGCGCAACAGATTGGTACGTGCCAGCTCCAGGACTTCATCGCCACGGCCATTCATAACCGCCCGCAACAGATAAAGGCTGAAGCCTTTGGCCTGCTCGAGCTTGATGGCGGGCGGCATGGCAAGCTCCTGTGTAGCCGTCACGACATCGACCAGTACCGGGCCGTCATGGGCCAGGGCCTCCCGTAAGGCAGGCTCCAGCTGTTCGGCACTGTCGACACGAATTCCCTTGACGCCCATCGCATTGGCCGTCGCAGCAAAATCCGGGTTCTGCAACTGGGTACCAGTATCCAGATAACCGCTGGCTTTCATTTCCATGGCGACAAAGCCCAATGTGGCATTGTCATAAACCACCACTTTGACCGGTAGACCCAGTTGGGCCAGCGAGATGAAATCACCCATGAGCATGGCGAAACCACCGTCGCCGGACAGCGAGATAACCTGGCGCGTGGGATAAGCTGCCTGAGCCCCTATCGCCTGAGGCATGGCATTGGCCATGGAGCCATGATTGAACGAGCCGATCAGGCGGCGTTTGCCGTTCATTTTCAGATATCGGGCAGCCCATACCGTTGGGGTTCCGACGTCTGCCGTGAAAATGGCATCCTCATCCGCCAGCTCACTCAGGATCCGGGTCAGGTACTGCGGATGAATAGGTCGACCGGGTTGGGAGGGTTTGGCCAGATCATCCAGTCCCTCACGAGCCTTGGCATAGTGCTTGAGCGAATCTTCGAGGAAGTGCCGATCGGTACGACGCTCCAGTCGTGGCAAAAGCTCACGAATGGTTTCGCCTACATCGGCGGCGATTCCCAAGTCTAGGGCGGTTCGGCGGCCTAATGCCTGAGGGTTGATGTCGACCTGTACAATCCTGGCATTGGTTGGGTAGAACTGACGATAGGGAAAATCAGTGCCGAGCAAAATCAGCGTGTCACAGTTGAGCATCGCATGGTAGCCGGAACTGAAGCCGATCAGGCCCGTCATGCCAACGTCGAACGGGTTATCCCATTCGACATGCTCTTTACCCCGTAACGCATGAACGACAGGTGCACCGAGCGTATCGGCCAGCGCAACGACTTCGTCGTGGTAGCCCGCACAGCCGCTACCGCACATCAGTGTCACGGCTTTGCTATCCGCGAGCAGGGTGGCGAGTCTGTTGATATCCTGCTCCGATGGCATCAGGCGAGGCGGATTGAGAACCGGCCAGGCGGTCTTCCCGGCGTCCACTTCCAGCAGCGCCACATCGCCGGGAATCACGATGACCGCAACGCCGCGCTGGAGGATGGCGGCCCGCATGGCACGATGCAGGACTTCGGGCATTTGTGCCGGGTTACTGACGAGCTCAACGAAATGACTGCATTCCTTGAAAAGCTCCTGAGGATGGGTTTCCTGAAAGTAGGAAAGACCAATTTCCGATGAGGGAATGTGCGCAGCAATTGCCAGGACCGGTACGTGGTTTCGGTGGCAATCATAAAGTCCGTTGATCAGGTGCAGGTTGCCTGGCCCACAACTGCCTGCACATACCGCCAGCTTGCCCGTAGCTGCTGCTTCCGCCCCGGCCGCAAAGGCTGCGGTTTCCTCGTGGCGTACATGCATCCAGTCGACGGTTTCCATCTTGCGCAAGGCATCGTTCAGGCCATTCAGACTGTCTCCGGTGACGCCCCAGATACGCTGTACGCCTGCCTGCTCCAGTGTGGTAGCCAACTGCTGGGCAATGGTGATCTTAGCCATAACGATTCGTCCTTTGACAAAGTAAATGATCGATGGCTCAAGGCAGCATAGGACGTGGCTGGGTTCGGTTGAACGCCAGGGATTGCAGCCATCCAGATGATGAGATAGCGATGCTGCAAACAAGTACGCTCTAGATCAGCCTGCCATCGAAGCTCTTTCGAAGCAGGCGTTCCAGGCTAAGTTCAATCGATTTCTGGAGGAAGATAGGGCAGGACTAACCCTTGGCGGATTGAATGGCGTCCAGCAGGGCTTGGTCAGACGTCTTGTCAATCCATGCTTCAGGCAAGCTCACGCGTACTGACTGCTCACCACCACTAGGCGTACATACCACGGTAACGTTGCCTTCGGCATCTTTGGTAAGACTCTTGGCCGCTTTGGCCGTTTTCTGGCTTCCTCCCGAGAAAGCCTCTACACAGGTCCACGTGGTATTGCCTTCGTCCTGAACGGTGCGTTGTTTCATGGTGTCACTCTATCGACTGCCTGCACGGCGTTACGCTATAGACGTAGCGCGCATGGTTAGAGTTCTTGACCTCAACGCCTTGCAGGCTTTCGGCAATCCAGAGTCATACCCGACCCTCACTCTTCAAGCAGCTCCAGCAAGTCATCCGAGGGTGCCGTGGCGTTTTCAGGCTGACCTGATGAAGTGGGCGTGTCAGCCGACGCTGGCGAAGCGGCGGGCTCGGTTGTGGGAGAGGCTGGAGCGGCGGCTGGCGCAGTAAATTGCTCGAAGGCTGACGTGTCGATAGGTGTAATGGGCGGCGCTTGGGGCGGTAATGGTACGGGTACAGAAGAAAACCCCGCATCAGGATCCGGGCGTGTCTCAGGAGCAGGTGCCGCCGAGGCTGGCTTCGGTGCCAGCGCCTGTGCAGGTTGGCTGGGCTGTGCAGAAGAGGGCGTGCTGGCGAGTGGGCTCGGCGCGGGCGCTGCTTTTGTTTGATGTATTCCTTTGTTGGCCTTTTGGGCCTGAGCCGGCAAGAAGCTTTCTACCAGGGAAAAATAGCGGCTATAGAACTTGCCTGACGTAACCGTCTCGCTGGCGACCTTGACCATGGAGTCGTTTGTCGAGCCGATAGGCATCGAGACCGAGCCGAGCACACCTACTCCCAGGCTCGCCGAGTTATTGAGCTTTTTCAGCGCATAACGGTCCTGAAGCGCGTTGGCAAAAATGGTTGAACCATGATCGTTGGGGGTATTGGCCGTGCAGACAACATTAAAGCTGATTTCGAGGTGGTTCTCTCCGGTCTGCTGAAAGCTCTTACGGCCACTGACGAGCTTTGGATCATTGCTGGTAATGATATAGCCCTGACTGAGCAGCGCACGTCGAGCTGCTTCGCAGGCAGCGGTATCGTTTACCGGATAGCTACGCGAAAACGTACCCGAGTCATCGAAATTTTCGTGTTCGTACACGGCAGGCTTGTTGTTCGAGCAGCCAGCCAGGCCGGTCAGCATAGTGGCCAGTGCCAGTGTGCCGATACCAATCGATTTTGACATTGCAGATCCTGAAAACAGCCAACGCCAGACAAGAAGCGCATGGCGTACAACGGGCATGAAGAGAACGCATTAAACGGAATGCAATGCTACTACGGAAGGGTGAGGCTAAAAAGATATCAATTAGGCGCTAGGTGACCGGATGTGTCCTCTTATCAAGCCGGACTGACAGGCTGGCGTGACCGCTTGCCATTACCTGGTGCCGTCTTGGTTGAGGCCTTGCGCGGGGCCGCCTTGCGCTTCTTCTTGAACGGCGTGGACTTACGCCCCGCTGGAATAGCCGGCCCGCTAAAGGTCAGGTTCAACCCCATGCAACGCTCGACCTGCTTGCTCATCCAGGCGGATTGCTTGGTCACGAACTCTTCAAGGCTCATCTCACCGGTTTGAACCATATCCAGCGCTTGCTCCCAGATAGCGGTCGTACCGGGGTCGGCAATAGCCCGAGGCACAGCGTCGATCAGACTAAAGGCAGCAGGCGTAGAGAGCAGAGCCTTACCCTGCTTGGTCAGATAACCGCGGTCCAGCAGCCCTTGAATGATCCCGGCGCGTGTCGCCTCCGTCCCAATACCTGTGGTGTCCTTCAGTTTTTGCTTGAGCTTGGGGTCGTCCACCAGTTTGGCTACATTCTTCATGGCCTTGATCAGGTCACCTTCTGTGAAGGGCTTGGGCGGTTGTGTCCAAAGGTCTTTGAGCTGAACATCCACCACAGCGCATAACTGGCCTTTGGAAAGCATGGGCAGTGGCTGTGGTGCTGGCGCTTCCTTTCCCTTTGCTGGCGTAAGTGCTTCCGGCAGGGCTCGCTTCCAGCCTGGCTCGACGATGCGCTTGCCTACAGCTCTGAGCAACTGTCCTGCGCAGTCAAAATCGGCTTGAGTACGGTCGTACTCATGGTTTGGGAGAAATTGCGCCAGGTAGCGGGCGCGGATCAAGGTATAGACTGCCTTGTGCTTGCCCGTCAGCCGATCCAGGCTGCTGATAGCTGCGGTTGGAATGATGCCGTGGTGTGCGCTGACCTTTGCATCATTCCAAGCCCGCGAGCGGCGCCTCAGGTCCAGGTGCGCCTTGAGAGGCAGAAGGGAGGAGTCGGAGCGCTCAAGCGCCGCCATGATGGCTGGGGCTTCGCCATGCTGGCTCAAGGGAAGATAGCCGCAATCGCTGCGCGGATAGGTAATGACCTTATGGGTTTCGTATAGCGCCTGGGCAATATTCAGCGTTTCCTGGGCGCCCAGACCAAGCTTTTTCGAGCACACCTCTTGCAGCGTGCCCAGATCAAACGGCAATGGAGCAAGCTCACGCATGCGTTCGGTCTGTACCTTCATCACCTGAGCAGTGTCTGTCTGGCGCATCGCCTCTGCTGCACTCTGGGCGATATCCTGGCGCAGGCAGCGGCCCTGATCGTCGCAGACATCCTCAGGAGCCTTCCATTGGGCCGTAAACTGATGGCCCTCGGCAGACAACAACACATCGATTGCCCAGAACGGTACAGGCACAAAGTTGGCAATGCTGCGATCACGGTCGACTACCAGTCGCAGGGTAGGGGTTTGCACACGTCCTACGGGCAGGACGCCCTGATACCCTGACCGTTGGCCCAGTAATGTAAACAGACGGCTCATGTTCATGCCGATCAGCCAGTCGGCACGCGAGCGACCCAACGCCGAATGATAGAGGCTGAAGGTATCAGCGCCGGGTTTTAGCGTAGCCAGCGCTTTACGAATGGAAGCATCATCCAGCGCCGACAACCACAGACGCTGGATAGGCCCCTTGTAGCGACAATGTTCGACCAGTTCGCGGGCAATCATCTCGCCTTCGCGATCAGCGTCCGTTGCAATGATCAATTCCCGGGCTTCGCCAAGCAGCCTTTTGACCGCCTTGAACTGGCTTGCGGTCTTGGGTTTGACGAGCATTTTCCACTTTTCCGGGATGATAGGCAGATCTTGCAGATTCCACCGCTTATACCGATCGTCATAGGCATCTGGCGGGGCTGTTTCAAGCAGGTGGCCAATGCACCAGGTTACAGTGGCCTGTGGGCCTGTCCAGCAGCCTTCGCCACGGCGAGTAGCGCCCAGGACCTTGGCAATGTCTTTGGCTTGGGAAGGTTTTTCGCACAGGAAGAGCCGCATAGCTATCGTCATTCAAATCAACAATAGCGTAAGCATGCTTAAACCGCAGCACAGAGGCAATCGAAATCTGTATATGCATACAGATAATGCACGCTGCCAGCTTTATTTGGCGAATCGATAAAATACGAAGTGGGCCGTCGATCATACTGTCATTCGGCCCAACCGGTTCTGCATTAGAACTTCAAGAGATCCACCATGTTAAGAATGGCAGTAGAGAACATCAGGGTAAAAAGGCATACCAGCGAGAGTTTAAGCTTTTTCAAGCCTGACTCCTGACGCTGGCGCTTGGCCTTTGTTAACGCCTTGATGGCTGCAGAGGGGCGAATACCGTTGTTCAGCATCCAACCCAGAATTTCATTTTCAGGCCGTCCTCTCATTACCGCTGAGGTAGCCAGTCGCGTTAGCCCTTCTGAGCACGCTTCGTCACGCATGAGTTAATCCAGTGATTTCGACCCTCTGAGCGTAATGCGATATGCATGACGATTCAATGATGGCCGTATTACAAAAACGCATATTTATCGCTTACTTCGTCGGAAGTTGAGCCAGGTCAACCCGGCAAGTCAGCAGTCCCTTGGATCTACCTTGAAGGTAATCGACTCATGTGACCAGAACTTGACGACTATGTTGCAAGGCAGGGTGATATTCCTGGCTGAATGTAAACGCTATATGCACCTTGACGATCCGACCCCTGGCAGTAGACTCTAAAATGAAACGTCGTTTCACAATGGCGAAACCTTTGATAATCACAACAATGAAAGGATCCCTATGAAAGCTCTCATGATCGAACAGGAGTTGCAGTGCTGCTTCCATGAGGTCGAGGCCATCGAGCCAGGGCCTGGAGAGGTTCAGGTAGCGGTTCGCCATATAGGACTCTGCGGTAGCGATCTCAACACCTATAAAGGGTTGAATCCGTTAGTGGCACTGCCTCGTATTCCTGGTCATGAGATCGGTGGAGAGATCATCAAGGCAGGACCGGGCGTACCGCTGGACTATCGTGCAGGGCGGCGCGTCATTGTGGTGCCCTACACTGCATGTGGTCACTGCACCTCGTGCCGTCAGGGACGCGTGAATGCCTGCAAGACGAACCGGACACTCGGCGTTCAGCAGAACGGCGGGTTGGCCGAGCAGATCGTACTGCCCTACGAGAAGCTCATCCTGAACGATACCTTGCCAGCACGGCACCTGGCGCTGGTTGAACCCCTATCGGTAGGTTTCCATGCCGCGAGACGCGGGCGGGTTGCCAAGGGGGACAGAGTGGTGGTCATTGGCTGTGGAATGATAGGCATGGGCGCCGTGGCCGGAGCTGTGTCACGGGGTGCAACAGTCATCGCGATGGATGTCTCCGAGACCAAGACCGAAATGGCGCGTAAATACGGTGCTTCACATACTATCGTGGCCTCGTCTGGTCATGTGGACAAGCAGATCGAAGCACTGACTGACGGTGACGGGGCTGATGTCGTCATCGAATGTGTGGGCCTGCCGGCCACGTTTACCCAGGCGATCGATATCGTGTCCTTTTCTGGACGTGTGGTGTACGTGGGGTACGCCAAGGAGCCGGTTTCCTACAAGACGCAACTGTTCAACCTGAAGGAGCTGGACATCATGGGCTCCCGTAATGCAACAGCCGAAGACTTTACAGCCGTCGTTCGCTATCTGGAGACCTTGGATCACTCTCCAGATGATCTGATTTCCAAGGTGTTTCCCTTCGAGGATGCCGAGCAGGCCCTGCCGTACTGGGATGCGGAGCGCGCTTCAACCTTGAAGATTTTGATCGAGCGATAACCTTTCCGATACCACGACGCCGTATCGCTTCTGCTTTACGGCCTCGCTTGCGCCTGCGTCAATTATTCATCCGGCGGTGGTATATGTTTCTAGAATTTAAATCGATTACACTAACGCACCAGCCATAGGCTGTTTTTGATTCATTTATCGTGCTGACAAGTAGGTCGGCTCAACATACGCTAGGGAAAGCATATGCGTCGTGTCTTATTCATAACGGGTCTTTCGTTTTCGCTTTTTCTTACGGGCTGCCAGGTAGTCAATACAACCAGTGGCGGAGCAGTAGGGGTCGAGCGTAAGCAATACATGTTCAGCATGCTGTCTGCCCAGCAGGTTGATCAGATGTACGCAGAGTCGTATTCCAGTTCAGTTAACAAGGCCAAATCATCCGGTGCGCTCGCCAACGAGACAGCAGAGGGCAAGCGTGTCCGTACGATTGCCAAGCGGCTGATCGATAGGGTTAGCTACTTCCGTCCCGATGCTGCTGCCTGGGATTGGCAGGTCAACCTGGTCAAAAATGATGAACTCAATGCCAACTGCGGTCCGGGCGGCAAGATCTTTGTTTATACCGGTCTGATCCAACAGCTAAAACTTACCGATGATGAGCTTGCAGCGGTAATGGGGCATGAAATTGCTCATGCGCTCCGTGAGCACAGCAGGGAAAAAATGTCTCGGGCGTATGCATTGCAACTAGGCCAAAGCCTTGGTGGCGCCTTGCTGGGCCTTAACCAATCGTCAATGCAAATTGCGAATAAGGTAACGGAAGTTGGTTTATCTCTCCCGTTCAGTCGATCAAATGAAAACGAAGCAGATCTGATTGGCCTGGAGTTGGCTGCCCGGGCGGGCTATAACCCCAATGCGGCGTTGAGCCTCTGGCAGAAATTTGCACAAGCCTCAGCCAGGATGGGCAATAAGACACCTGAGCTTCTGAGCACGCATCCCTCTGATGAGAGCCGCATGGCCTCGATTCAAGCAGCCGTCCCCAAGGTGATGCCCTTGTACCAAGCCAGCCGCAAGTCTTGAGTTCGATCTTTATCCATGGCTTATATGGATAAGGATATGCACTGCGATATCCTTATCCAGGCGATTTTAAGACATTAATTAAGATCCGCCCGGGTATCTTAACGAGCAGCAATACCCTTCTTCTGCTTTCGAGTTAACATCAGTGTTAACACCTGTCTACGTGAAAAAAGCCTCGGACGGGTACTTTTGAAACCCTTTGGCTGTTCCCCAAACGCTATGAATTCCTTTGTTTCCCTGCTCAATATTCTTGTCGTTGAAGACGATCCGGTGTTGGGTATGCACCTGCAGGCTCAGCTATCGGCGAGGGGATATGCGGTAGTGCTATGCAGTGATGCCTGTCGAGTCGCCACACTGTTGAAAGAGCAGGTGTTCGATCTGGTAGTACTGGATATTCTGTTACCCAATGGCAATGGGCTTCACCTACTGGAGCAGATTCGTTCGTATAGTGCCGTACCGGTTATCCTGGTCTCGGCGCTGGGTAGCGAGTCTGATCGTATCGTCGGCTTTCAAAAGGGAGCAGATGATTATCTACCCAAGCCCTTTAGCATGGCGGAGCTGGATGTGCGAATCGGAGCGCTGCTCCGGCGCATTGCGTTTGAGCGCTCGGCCATGGAGACAGCGCCAACCGTGCAGGGAGAGCTGTACTTCGATCTTATCCGGACCGATGTGGTTTATAAGGGGCAATGGGCGGAACTGACCACAACGGAATTTCGTATTCTCGAGCTATTGAACCGGCACGCTGGAGAGGTACTCAGCAAACCAGTGTTGTATCAGGAAGCTCTGCAACGTGCCTACTCACGCTACGATCGTAGTCTTGACATGCATGTCAGCCATATTCGCCGCAAGCTCCAGAGCATTGATTACTCGGCTTGCGAAGTTCGTACAGCCTGGGGGAAAGGCTACGTGCTGGTGTGTTCATCTTCATGATACGACTCCCGTATCGGCATTCCCTGTTCTGGAAGCTGTCTGGTCTTACCATCGCCGCCTGTCTGGTCATCGTCTGGCTGAGCTTAAGCTGGGGACGCAGCATGGAGCACAGTCATTACGAACTGGCACAAGCCGATAAAGAGGAACTGCTGAATTATGCTGCTTCCGTTGAGCAGGCATGGAGGACACAAGGCAAGGAGGGTGTTGAAACTGCATTACGACGTATCCGAGAGGGAGAACAGGTTTGGGCTGTAGCAGTTGATCGTCTTTATCAGCCGTTAGGTCAGCGCGCCCTGACGCCTGGTGATGCCGATCGGTTCAGCTTTATGCGCCGTCTGGATTGGCCGTTGAGTGGCCGTGCTACCGAATTGCCTGTAATGGATATTCCATTTCCTCAACATCCTGAAGCGGGCCGTTTGGCAATGGAATTGCCCGAGCGCATGTGGTCCGGCAAGCCTTCCGTTCTGGGCCGTCTGGTGATCCATGGGCTGTTTCCCATGGCTACCATGTTTCTGTTATGTATTCTGCTCTATCGTCAGCTCATGGTGCCTTTGAGATGGCTCCAAGAGCAGGCATCCTCTGCTTGTCGCTCAGGCAGAAAGCCTACAATCGGCGTAAGCGCTCGCAGCGATGAGCTGGGTGAGCTGGGACGCGCCTTTGATCACATGGCGGAGCGGCTGGAAGGTCATGTCGACTACCAGCAACGACTTCTGCGAGATATGTCCCATGAGCTGCGCACACCGCTGTCACGGCTGCGTGTGCTGTGCGAGTCCTCCGAGGATGCGAATACGTTGCGTGCCCGCCTTGAGCGTGAGTTAGCCGGTATGCAGGAGCTGGTCGAGACCACACTGGAGCTGGCCTGGCTGGATACGGATAGACCCTCGCTGCTATGCGAGCCGATCAGCATGCAGTCGCTCTGGAATATCCTCATTGAGGATGCCTGTTTCGAGACGGGTTGGTCACGAGACGCTTTTGTATATCGCTTACCAGACAATTGCTGTGTACAAGCTCATTTGAATAGTCTGGCCCGTGCCCTGGAAAACCTCTTGCGCAACGCGATTCGTTACTCACCGGAAGGAGGATATGTGATTCTGGGGGGGCATTATGAGGGCAGCGAGTGGTTGCTGTGGATACAAGACCAAGGTCCGGGGGTTGCAGAAGGTGCGCTCGACTACATCTTCGAGCCGTTTACCCGGCTCAATGGTGCCCGGCCTGGCGGTGACGGATTCGGCCTGGGTCTTTCCATCGCCCGATCGGCACTAATGATCCAGGGCGGCGCTATCTGGGCTGAAAACTGCAATCCAGGGCTTCGTGTGACCGTGCGCTTGCCTGCTGCTGAAATTGTATAGATTGTAAAAAAGCTTTCTTCTCAAATGGGAATGAATAGCATTTGCGCCAACTTTGGAGCGGTCTCGTTTCGAGATTTGTAAAACAGGAGTTGGTCATGCTGCGTATTCCTCATTCATCCACGCGACTGAGCATCGTACTGTGTGGGGCTCTTGCCAGTCATTCCGGCCTTGCGCTTGCCCAGTATGGCTCCAGCGAGCCGGTTGAGATGGAAGCTACCACGGTTATGGGTACCGCCGAGGAAGAGGCCAGGCAGGCCTTGGGTTCCTCAGTGATTACTGCAGAGGATATTGCCAGGCAACCACCGGCCAATGATCTGTCGGAGATTATTCGGCGCCAGCCCGGTGTCAATCTCACAGGCAACAGTGCCAGTGGCGCGCGCGGTAACAATCGGCAAATCGACTTGCGAGGTATGGGGCCTGAGAACACGCTGATTCTGATCGATGGCCTGCCCAGTACCTCCCGAAATGCCGTCCGCTATGGTTGGGACGGTGACCGTGATACGCGGGGTGAGACGAACTGGGTTCCAGCTGAAGAAGTCGAGCGTATCGAAATCCTGCGTGGCCCGGCGGCGGCCCGTTATGGCTCCGGTGCCATGGGTGGGGTCATCAACATCATTACCAAGCGTCCTACGGAGCAATGGCATGGCTCGATGACGTTTTATGCCCTGGAACCCGAAAGCGGCGATGAAGGCAACGGACGCCGTGCCAATTTCAACCTGAGCGGTCCGCTGACGGAAGCTCTGGCATTTCGAGTCTATGGCAATATCGCCAGGACTGATGCAGATGCTTTGAGCATCAATGAAGGACATCAGACCTCGGAAGGCAGTGTCACGGCGGGTCGGGAAGGCGTACGCAACAAGGACATCAATGCGCTACTCAGTTGGCAACTTGATCCGCAGCAAGTCCTCGATTTTGAAACTTCCTACAGCCGCCAGGGCAACATTTATGCCGGCGACACGATGCTCAATAACTCTGGCGGCAACGATGCCTTTGTTCGAAGTCTGTACGGCCATGAAACCAATGTATTGCAGCGCTCCAGCTTTACGTTGAAGCATAAGGGAACGTGGGATTGGGGTAATTCCACACTGGGCCTTTCCTATGATTACACCCGCAACTGGCGTCTGAACGAGGGACTTTCAGGCCGTACAGAGGGTGGGCCAAGTGAAGGGGATGGCGCGTTTATGTCGCGCCTGCGCAATACCCGCGCCTTTGGCAATCTTGATCTGCCTATCGACAGCGCAATGCCTCAGGTCTTAACCATTGGCGCCGAGTATTTACACGAGTCGCTAAGTGACCCTGGTTCTCTGCGTGCTCAGTCTTCTGATCCTGAGCCTGGCCAGATAGCAGGTTTTGATCGCACCCAGACCAAGACGACAGCCAACAGCTACGCCTTTTATGTTGAAGATAATGTGCAGGTTACAGACCGGACGGTGCTGACCCCTGGACTACGCTTCGATGACCATCAGACCTATGGTGATAATTGGAGCCCAAGTCTTAACTTGTCCCATGAGATCACGGACCGACTGACGTTCAAGGGTGGGATTGCGCGTGCTTACAAAACACCGAATCTGTATCAGAGCAATCCAAACTATCTTCTGTACAGCCGTGGTAACGGCTGTACAGCGATTACGTCTGGAAACGGAGGCTGCTATCTGGTCGGTAACGAAAACTTAAAGCCTGAAATCAGCATCAACAAGGAGCTGGGTCTGGCTTATGATGTCGGAACATGGAGAGCCAGTGCGACCTATTTCCGTAACGATTACAAAAACAAAATCGTGGGCGGAAACGAATTTATCTATCGATTGGGCGACACCGGGCCTCGTGTACTGGAGTGGGAGAACACCGGTAAGGCGGTTGTCCAAGGGGTTGAAGGCAACCTGTTCATTCCGCTGACTGATACCGTGGATTGGAACACCAACTTTACCTATATGATCGAATCCAAGGACAAGCAGACAGGCGATCCTTTAAGCATTATTCCCAAATACACCATCAACAGTACGCTGGACTGGTACGTCACTGAAAAACTCTCTGCACAGCTTAATGTTACCCATTATGGAAAGCAGGAGGCTCCTTCATACTCTCGGCGTACCAATACGGATTATGAGGCTGCTGCCCAGAAGGACATTGATCCGTATACGTTGGTAGGCGTCAGCAGTGGTTATGAGTTTAACGAGCATTACAAAGTGCGTTTTGGTGTGAATAATCTGTTCGACAAGCGCATCTATCGAGAGGGCAACGCTTCGAGCGCCGGTGCGGTTACATACAACGAGCCGGGTCGTGCGTATTTTGCTTCCTTTACCGCCTCGTTTTAATGTTATTAAATCGGGCCGCCTGGCTAACCCGCTGCCCGTGCCGTATTTCTATTGTGGAGTTGTGTCATGAAGCGTGTTGATTCCAGTATTTTCCGTCTTAGTGTTCTTTTGTGCAGTCTCGTGCTAACTACCACAGCAGGTTCGGCTTTGGCGGCTACTGTTTCCACTGCCCACGGCGAGCTGAAAACCCCGGATACACCTAAGCGGGTCGTGGTGCTGGATGAGGCGGCTATGGATACCGCGCTGGCAGTAGGTATTAAACCAGTCGCTACGCTGGCGAGTCGTGGTGGCACCAGCGTATCAAACTATCTGCAGGATCAGGCGGGGCAGCCCGCTATCGTGGGTACGGCTCGTGAAATTAATCTGGAAGCAGTTTTCAACCAGAAGCCGGACCTTATCCTGGCGCGACAGGATTTACCGCAAGAACAATATGCCAAACTTAGCCTGATTGCTCCGACGGTAGTACCAAAAGGAGGGGAGTCGTTAGCTGACTGGCGAGCCAACGCAGAGCTTTATGCCCAGGCGCTCAACCGTAGTGATGAATTGAAAAAGCAGTTCGATCAGATAGACCAGCGTGTTGCCAAATTGAAGACGCAAGTCAAACCAGGGCAAGTGTTGTCGGTTGTTCGCTGGAATCCTCAGGGACCGATGGTCATGTCGAGCCATCTCTTTGCAGGCCAGTTACTGGAGCAACTAGGCTTTGCCAGTACGCAACTGGCCTCAGAGCTCAAAGATCGTCCTCATAGCGATATCTTGAGCCTTGAGAACCTGTCAAGCGCTGATGGAGACTGGATTTTCCTGGCTACCTTGAATGAGAAGGGTGACGAGGCCTTGGAGGCTGCTCGCAAGCAGCCTGCCTTTACTCGCTTGAAGGCCGTTCAGGCGAAGCAGGTGGCCACGGTTGATGGGCAGGTGTGGAGCAGCGGGTCAGGTCCGCTGGCTGCTGAGCATGTACTGGATGACGTGGAGCGTATCGTTCTCAAATGAAGGTGTCCGCTTCGCCTCGTTTGGGTGTTCCGTTCATTGCCTGTTGTCTAACGCTGCTGGTGATTCTGCTCACCAGCTTGCTGCTTGGTGCTGGGGAAGTTTCCGTGCTCCGTAGCATCAATGTCTTGCTTGGGGGTGGGGACGATGAAGCTCGCTTTGTTGTCCTCGAGCTGCGTGGGGCGCGCACGTTACTGGGACTTCTGGTGGGTATGGCCCTTGGCGTTGGTGGAGCCGTTTTGCAAACGGCAACCCGCAATCCGCTTGCGGAGCCCGGACTCCTGGGTGTTAGCGCTGGTGCATCCTTTGCCATGGTGGTTGCCATTGCGCTCGGCGCCAGCGCAGCTACTGTCAATCTTGGCATGGCCATTACTGGAGCCATGCTTGGATGCCTGCTCGTTGTGGCGGTGACTCAAGTGCGCGGATTTGACGCCGACCCTGTTCGCTTGATCCTGGCGGGAATGGCGCTCACAGGAATTCTGGGCGCCGCCAGTACCTTACTGCTCCTGTATGACCAGCGTACTGCCGATGAAATTCGGTTTTGGGTCATTGGCGCCTTGGCAGGCAGGCCCGCAGATACCCTGTCTTGGGCGCTGCCGGGCACACTGGCAGGCCTGTTGGTCGTGGCCCCTTTGGTCAGACCCCTGGCCGCCTTGAGCTTGGGAGAGCGTATGGCCATTGGATTAGGGCATCACCCTCAATTGACCCGATTGATCGCACTACTAGGCGTTGCCATTTTAGTAGGGACTGCCACTGCAGTAGCTGGGCCTATTGGCTTTGTCGGATTGGTTGTGCCGTTCTTGGCGCGGCGAATGGTCGGGCCTGATGTCCGCCGTGTCCTTCCATTATCACTAGTCCTGGGGCCCGCGGTGCTGCTATTGGCTGATATCTTGTCGCGCCTTTTGGTCAAACCTTACGAGCTTCCCATTGGTGTTGTGACTGCCTTTATCGGTGCGCCAATCCTGATGATAGTCGTCCGTCAACATCGCCTGCCTTCATTATGATTAGACCTTTTTCATCTCCGGTAACAGCTCGGTTTTGGTGGCTACAGGCAGGCCGTCAGGTGAGTGTACTAGTATCGCGGAGAGGCAGTGTCGTTGCGCTGTGCCTGACAGTGCTGTTGATCCTCATGAGCGGTATCAGCTTGGCGTATGGCGTAACCGGGCTTAATCCCTGGCTGGCGCTGAAGGCTGTCATCGGGCACGGCGATCCCATGCATTTATTTTTGATTCAAGAGCTTCGCTTTCCCCGGCTCTTGGCTGGACTTTTGACAGGGGCCGCATTCGGGTTGGGAGGGTGCATGTTACAAACCCTGGCACGTAATCGGCTTGCAACGCCCGGGGTTATTGGTATCGACAATGGTGCAACGGCCTTTGCTGTCGCTTCCATCGTTGCTGTCTCGACAAGCCTTGCGCCATCAGCCCTTGCCTTGAGTGGTGCGGCAACCGCAGCGGCCCTGGCGTTTGCCTTGGGTGGTGGTGCAGGCGCACGTGGGTATCGCTTCATTGTTGTTGGAATCGGAATTGGTGCATTGTTTGGCGCCTTGACCAATCTGATGCTGGCACGTTCGTCCATCGATGCGGCCAACCAGGCCTATCCCTGGACGGTTGGCAGTCTTAACGCGCGCTCTCCAGCCTCGATTCAATTGTTGGCTATTGGTTTGCTGATAGGTTTACCGCTAGCCAAGATCCTGGGGCGCACCTTAGCGGTTCTTAGATTTTCCGATTCGGTCGCCATCGGGCTGGGCGTGCGTATACGCCTGGCCCGGGTACAGATTCTTATGCTAACTGTTCTGCTCACGGCGTTAGCGGTCGCGGTTGCCGGTCCTGTTGGGCTTATCGCCTTGCTGGCACCCGAAGCGGCCCGCTATCTGGTCGGACAACGCGGTGTCCCTATCGTGACCTCTGCATTAGCAGGAGCCCTTCTGATGATCCTGGCAGACTGGGTGGGAAGAACCTGGTTTGCTCCTATCGAAATTCCAGTAGGTGTAGTGACTGCTGTCATCGGCGGACCTTACCTGCTCTGGATTTTATTGCGTCAACCTGTCCGGAAGTCGTTATGAGTAGTACTGTTTCACCGTTGCTGATGGCGACTAACGAGCATTCGGTTATTTTGGAGACCCGTCTTCTCGAGCTTGCTCATGGTCAGACGACCATTATCAATGGGCTTAATCTTAGAATCCAGCCGGGGCGGGTCACCGCTATTGTAGGGCCCAATGGATGCGGGAAGTCTACGCTTCTGGCGGGTCTTGCTCGACTGCTCAAGCCGCGTGCGGGTGCGGTTCTACTCGATGGGAAGGTCATTGGTGAGCTGCCTTCCCGGCAGGTCGCCCGACAGCTTGCACTGCTGCCCCAGGATGCCAGCGCACCGGATGGATTGACCGTATCTGACCTCATCCGCTTTGGCCGGCAGCCTCATCAGGGCTTGCTAAGGCAATGGTCTACAGATGACGAAGCTGTTGTTGATGCGGCATTAAAAGCAGCGGATCTGATTGAACTGGCCGAGCGGCCGCTTGATTCGATGTCGGGTGGGCAGCGCCAGCGTGCCTGGATTGCCATGGCCATTGCTCAGCAGACACCGCTACTCCTGCTTGATGAGCCAACCTCTGCACTGGATCTTGGGCATCAACTGGAGGTATTTGAGCTGATTCGCATGCTGGCCAATGCGGGCAAGACGGTGGTCATGGTGGTGCATGACCTCTCTCAGGCCTGCCGCTACGCCGATCATCTGGTCGCCATGCAGTCTGGTCGTATTATTGCTGAAGGTGTCCCGGCCGACATTGTCACCCCTGAGCTTGTTGAGACCTTATATGGCGTCCGCTGTGTTCTATTGAAGGATCCGGTTAGCGGAACACCCTTGATCGCCGGGGTCAGCCAGCGCTAATGGGACGCTCAATAGTCGTTTCTTTTCCTGAAGGCCCAGCGCCCTGCCAATAAGGTAAAGCTGGCAACCAGGATGACCAATATCCAGAAGCCGTGAGGCGCATCGGCGAGGGGGATGCCGCCCACGTTCATTCCAAAGAAACCTGCCACGATATTGATTGGCAAGGCCAGCACCGTGACCAGTGTCAGGGTGAAAAGGGTGCGGCTGGTTTGTTCGTTGATCTGTGCGGCGATTTCTTCCTGAATGAGTTTGATCCGCTCAATCAGCACGGCCAAGTCGCTGATAACCAGTGAAAACTCGTCGGTCGCTGCCCGTAGCTCCCTTACATCCTCCTCCATGAGAAAGCGCGGCGGGCGATTGAGCAGCCGCATCAGGGAGTTGGGTTCTAGGGCCAACAGGCGTTGGATACGCACCAGGGTACGACGCATGTTGCCAAGCTCGGCGCGGTTGTCGGCAAGGCGGGTAGAAAGTAGGCGGTCTTCGATACGATCAACACTCAGGTTGGTTTCTCGAACGATCTGGGTAAGTACCTCTTCTTGGTCACGCAGCAGGTGGATCAGGAGTTCCAGCGGGGAGCGAAAACCCTCACCCTTCTTGACCGCCGCGCGCAGGCGGTCCACCGAGCGAAGCGGTTGATGCCGTACGCTGATCAGCATGCGCCGGTTGGCACAGACATACAGCGTGGCTACATCATAGGAAGCCTGTCCGAAGTTCAGGACGACATCGTTGACAACCGCGAGCAGGGTTGCATCGACATGTTCAAGACGAGTAGAGCGTGACCCTTCACTCAGGATTTCAAAAAAGTAGTCGGGCAGATCCAGGTGGGTCATCATCCAGCGTTTGCAAGCGGCATGGGCCAGGTTCAGATGCAACCAGACAAACTCGTCTCGCTCCTCTAGTCGCTCAAGTGCCTCCGTTACTCGAAGTGTGTCGATCTGTTCGCCAGGCTCGCCGGGGCGGAATATGAATCCATACAGGATTCCGGAAAGGTCAGAGTATTGCACGCCTGAAAGCAGCGATTGATCCATGCCAGCCCAAAACGGAGGAGTAATAAATCGCTGAGTAAAGCCAAAGAATATGACAAAAGGATGACGGGTGAGCGGACGTGGAACATCCTGTTGTTCGAGGGCTGGGAGAGCATGGGCTGCTCTCCCAGATCTGGCTCAGGTGACGACACGGTAGCAGGGTACATAGGGCGCGCCACCGGGCAGCTTCATCCGATGCTGGTCCACAAAGGCCTGCAACAGATGATCCAGCGGTTTCATGATGGCCGGGTCACCATGAATTGTGTAGGGACCGTATTGCTCGATCAGCCGGATACCCTTGTCCTTGACGTTACCTGCCACAATGCCTGAGAACGCCCGACGCAGATTGGCGGCCAGCTCATGGGGCGGTATCTCGCGGCTCAAGGTGAGGCTCGCCATATTTTCATGGGTTGGATCGAAGGGGCGCTGGAAGCCCTCTTCAATCTTGAGCATCCAGTTGAAGTGAAAGGCATCGTTACGCTCGCGACGGAACTGTTTGACGGCTTTGAGACCTTTGGCCATTTCACGCGCCACTTCAGAGGGATCATCGATGATGATCTTGTAATGCTTTTGCGCCGCTTCGCCCAATGTGGCGCCAATGAAGGCATGTAGCTGTTCCAGGTACGGTGCAGCGCTGCTTGGGCCGGTCAGGATCACCGGAAATGGTAGGCCAGCATTTTCGGGATGCATGAGAATCCCGAGCAGGTAGAGAAACTCTTCCGCCGTGCCTGCTCCACCTGGAAAGATGATGATGCCGTGGCCAACCCGTACGAAAGCCTCCAGACGCTTTTCAATGTCCGGCAGGATCACGAGTTCGTTAACGATCGGATTGGGGGCTTCGGCGGCAATGATGCCTGGCTCGGTCAGACCCAGATAGCGACCGCCCGAGATCCGCTGCTTGGCATGGGCAATCGTGGCGCCTTTCATTGGGCCTTTCATCACGCCCGGGCCGCAACCGGTACAGATATCGAGGCTGCGTAGGCCCAATTCATGACCGACCCGCTTGGTGTACTTATATTCCTCGGTGCTGATTGAATGGCCGCCCCAACAAACAACCATCTTGGGCTCCACACCGGGCCGCAGGGTGCGGGCATTACGTAGCAGGTGAAATACGTAATCGGTAATGCCCTGCGAGGTATTCAGGTCGATCCGAACACTTTCCAGCTCGCTTTCGGTGTAGACGATATCCCGTAGCGCACTGAACAGCATCTCACGAGTGCTGGCAATCATTTCGCCGTCGACGAAGGCATCTGCCGGTGCGTTGATCAGCTCCAGCCGTACGCCTCGATCCTGCTGATGGATGCGAACCTCAAAATCCTGATAAGCCTCAAGAATGGTCTTGGCGTTATCGCTATGGGCGCCTGTGTTGAGGATCGCCAAGGCGCATTGGCGGAACAGGGTGTAGACGCTTCCTGAACCGGCAGCACTCAGTTGTTGTACTTCGCGTTGCGAAAGTGTTTCCAGGCTCCCCTTGGGGCTGACGGAGGCATTGATAACGTGTCTTGGAGCCATGCTTGATTCCTTATGACGAATACCACCACGCTAACGCGTGTAACATCAGGATGATGATCGCCGAGGCGATCGTGTAGTGCAGGGTGTTCTCTTCGGTACTGACCACCGACGAGCTATGAAATCACAGCAATTTGTATCATTGGCTTCTCCCTGACGCGAAAAGATTCCCAACGCAAGTGGCGCATGTATCCCACTCTATCCCTTGTTCACGTGAGTTACCAATACAGGCATGACGCGGCAACTGGGTAGAATGCGGCGGTTAGTACTGAGGAAGTAGCGGTGGATCTACAACAGGGTTTCGTCCTGACCCGCCATTGGCGTGATACAGCGGCCGGTACGGAGGTAGAGTTCTGGTTGGCGACCGATCAGGGACCACGGCGGGTACGCCTGGCCATGCAGCGTTCCGTGGCATTTGTGCCGCTGGAACAGGTTGAGCCGATTCGTCGACTGATTGAGCACGAGCGGGAGGTGGAACTACGCCCGCTGGCGCTGTCCGATTTTCGTCATCGGCCAGTCCTGGGGCTTTATTGCCACCAGCATCGACAGCTGATCCAGCTTGCCAGACAGATCAAGGACGCCGGGCTGGATATCTACGAAGCGGACATCCGGCCACCCGAGCGATATCTGATGGAGCGCTTCATTACAGCACCTGTCTGGTTCACCGGTACTCCTGACGCGCACGGCGCAGTCCTGCAGGCCCAGCTCAAGCCCGCGCCTGACTACCGACCGCATTTAAAACTGGTCTCCCTGGATATCGAAACCAACGAACGAGGCGATCTGTATTGCATAGGTCTGCACGGGTGTGGCCAGCGGCAGGTCTATATGCTCGGACCCGCCAACGGTGACACCGAGGCCGTTGATTTCTGTCTGGAATACTGCCAGACACGTGCCGAGCTGATTGAGCGGCTCAATGGCTGGCTCACCTTGCATGATCCCGACGCCATTATTGGGTGGAACCTCGTACAGTTCGACCTACGCATCCTGCGAGAACATGCGCAACGCTTCGGAATGCCACTCATGCTGGGGCGTGGCAACGAGGCCGTCGAATGGAGGGAGCAGGGGAGCGAGCATAGACACTATTTCGTATCAGCACCGGGACGGTTGATACTCGATGGAATTGAAGCGTTGCGTTCAGCTACGTGGTCCTTTTCCTCATTCAGCCTGGAGAATGTTGCCCAGAGCCTCTTGGGCGAAGGCAAGGCCATCGATAATCCCTATCAACGGATGGCATCGATCAATCGCATGTTCGCGCAGGATAAACCTTCGCTTGCACGCTACAACCTCAAGGACTGCGAGCTGGTTACCCGCATCTTTGAAAAGACGGAGCTTCTGCCTTTCCTGTTGGAGCGAGCAAGCGTAACGGGCCTGCCGGTAGACCGTAGCGGGGGTTCGGTGGCAGCCTTTACGCACCTTTACCTGCCACTCATGCACCGGCAGGGTTTCGTGGCGCCCAATCTGGGCGAAAAGGTGCCGGAGGCGAGCCCGGGAGGGTTCGTCATGAACTCGCGGCCCGGGCTGTATGATTCTGTGCTCGTACTGGATTATAAAAGCCTGTATCCGTCGATTATTCGGACCTTTCTGATTGACCCGGTGGGGCTGATCGAGGGGCTGCGCCAACCCGGCGATGATTACGCTGTTCCTGGTTTCAAGGGGGCGCACTTTTCCCGCACCCGGCATTGTCTGCCCGCGATGGTGGAGCGTGTGTGGGAAGGGCGTGAGGCTGCCAAGCGGGAACAGAACAAGGCGCTTTCCCAAGCGCTAAAGATCATCATGAATGCGTTTTACGGTGTATTGGGATCAAGCGGCTGTCGATTCTTCGATACCCGCCTTGCGTCATCAATCACGATGCGCGGGCATGAAATCATGCACCAGACGCGCGAGCTGATCGAGGCCCAGGGGTATACCGTCATCTACGGCGATACCGATTCGACCTTTGTCTGGCTCGGTCGTCCCCATGCCGAGGCCGAGGCTCAGCAGATAGGCCGGTCTCTTGTCCAACTCATCAATCGTTGGTGGCGCGAGCATCTACAGGAGACCTACGGCCTGGCCAGCGCCCTTGAGCTGCAGTTCGAGTCGCACTTCCATCGGTTTCTCATGCCCACCATTCGCGGTGCTGAAGAGGGCAGTAAAAAACGCTATGCGGGGTTGGTAAAAGGCGCTGACGGTACGGACGAGATGGTCTTTAAAGGGCTCGAAACGGTACGCACCGACTGGTCGCCATTGGCCCAGCGCTTTCAGCGGGAGCTTTATCTACGCATCTTCAATGCCGAGCCCTACCAGGATTACGTCCAGCGCTATGTCAGCCAGACCCTCTCAGGCGAACTGGACGAGCTGCTGGTCTATCGTAAGCGCCTGCGCCGTCGCCTGGATGACTACCAGCGCAATGTGCCACCGCATGTACGAGCGGCCCGCATGGCAGATGCTTACAACGACGAAAAAGGTCGACCGAGGCAGTACCAGAACGGCGGATGGATCAGTTACCTGATGACGAAAGCCGGCCCGGAACCGCTCGAAGCGCGTCGATCGCCGGTGGATTATGACCATTACATCGAGCGCCAGCTCAAGCCCATCGCTGACGCTATCCTGCCTTTCGTGAATGACCGGTTCGCCAGGTTGATCGATGTTCAGCTGGATCTCTTTTGATAGTAGACGCATCCATAAGCGCTCTTTCAGGCTACCGATATGGCAAGAGGCCATAAGGTGTTTATATGAAGAGGTGAAGTGATAGGCTTGTGGTCCCGCCGCTTAACTGATCCGATAAGGAAGCATGTGATGACTGCTCAGGCACCAACGCTCTATGTGATCCGGCATGGAGAGACCGACTGGAACGTTGAGAGTCGCATGCAGGGCCGCCGAGACATACCGCTCAACGCCAAGGGTCGAGAGCAGGCACAGGCGGTGGGGGTTCTGCTCGATTGGCTGTTACCCAGTCCTGGTGCGCTGGACTTCGCTTCAAGTCCTCTGATTCGCGCCCGTGAAACAATGGAGATCGTTCGGGCCCAGCTCACGTTGCCACCCGAGCAGTATCGTGCCGACGAACGCCTTGCTGAGATTTCGTTTGGTACATGGGAGGGGCTTCGTTGGGATGAGATTGAGGGCCGCTATCCTGAGGCCTTTACCCACTGGAGAAAGGACGCCTTTAACTTCCAGTTCGAAGAGGGCGAAAGTTATGCCCAGGCCCTGCTTCGACTGGCTTATTTCCGAGAAGATCTGAAGCAAGACACCGTGCTGGTTGCCCATGCAGGCATTATCCGAACGTTGATGGCGCTATATGGGTGTATTCCATACGAACAGGCGCCACACCTGCTGATTCCGCAAGGGCAGGTACTCATGCTTCGCCCTGAATCCTTCTGCTGGCTAAAGGGAAGTCAGGCTCCCAGCGGCAACTGAGCTCTGCCATCTGCCAATGCTGAGACTAGGGGTTTTAGAACCGTGTCAGCCTATTTCCCGCTCGGTATAGCAAAAGGCTTACACGCTGTGTGCAGGGTTGGCGCTATGGCGTTCCTGTATTGCTCTGTATTCTATGCGCATCACTTGAGCACAGGATGTGCTGCATCAGATCACGGATGATTGATTAGCCAGGATGGCTGCTCTGCAGGATGCAGAGAGAGTGAGTAAAAAACCCCGCTTCGGCGGGGTTTTTGTTTTTGCGCTGAAAACATCTAGTTTTCATCAGGGCAGGCCGCCTGTAGCAGACCGCCCTGTGTGAGTGATTTAGATAAACAAGGCGAACAGGACTGCGCCAAGCACGAGGCGATAGATCACAAATGGAAGCATGCCGATTTTGTCGAGGGCCTTCAGGAACAGCTTGATGCACAGCAATGCTGAGATGAACGACAGCCCGACACCCCAGGCAATATCGACCCATTGTGCATCGGTGCCCGTCTGGATCAGTTCAACGGTCTTAAGTCCCCCGGCAGCCAGGATGAGCGGAATCGACAGTAGGAAGGAAAAACGGGCTGCTGCCTGACGCGTAAAACCAAGCAGTAGCGCTGCGGTCATGGTGATACCGGAGCGTGATGTGCCGGGGATCAGCGCTAGTGCTTGCGCCAGACCAATCACCAGGGCTGATTGCCAACTCAGGCTATCCATGTCCCGGGTACGGCTGCCTTTGGCGTCCGCCCACCACAGGATCAAGCCGAAAACGATGGTGGAGGTCGCGATTACCAAGGCTGCACGGGCATAGCTTTCGATGTAATGCTCCAGCATGAGGCCTGCCAGTGCTGCTGGAATAGTACCGATAATGATCGCCCAGCCAAGCCGGCTTTCCGGGCTCGACTGGCGCGTTACAACTTGGCGGGTCCAGCCCATGGCTGTCGCCAGAACCTCATGACGAAAGGCCAGAACCACCGCAAGAAGGGTTCCTACATGTACGGCCACATCAAAGGCGAGCCCCTGGTCCGGCCAGCCAAAGAGCTGGGAGGGTAGAATCAGGTGTGCGGAGGAGGAGACAGGTAGAAACTCGGTAATCCCTTGAATGAGTGAAAGGATTAATACGTGGAACCATTCCATTAGGTGTCCTTACTGCATAGCGGTAACTGAGTTAAAGCTGGACACTGCTAGCCCTGCAATGCAAACACAGCAGGCAGTTGCCCAAACATGAATTGCATTGGGGGGCAAAAATGGGGTTAGTTCCTTTTAAAGCCAATAAGCTTTTGAGAGTGTGATTCCTTTCACTTAAAAAGATCCCATTTTCAGGATTATTTACAAAGACTAAACATTTTTTTCACGTAATTTTTACAAGCGATCTAGTAAGGAAGTATTGCCGATTGGGTTGGCAATGGTGACGGTACTGGCTGTATCAGTCGGATAAAGAAGACATACACAGGGTGAGATGGCTGTTGAAACTGGCTATGGTTCGGGCTGACAGGCAGGCGTTATTCCGGCCCCTCGATACTTGAGACGCGCCGCGACTCATATCAGGTATTGAATATGCAGTCTTCCGTGATAGGCGGAGGGGGCTACCTCTGCTCTGACGCCATACACCGAATGGATAAGCTCTGCCGTAAGCACCTCTTGCGGCCGTCCCGAGGCAATGCAGCGGCCTTCGTGTAGAACGGCCAGCGTATCGCAAAACATAGCCGCCAGGTTCAGATCATGGATGGCCAGGACGCAGGTCAGTGGAAGGCGGTGAATCAGTGAAAGCAGCTCGAGCTGATGCTGGATATCCAGATGGTTGGTCGGCTCGTCCAGCAACAGTTCGGTTGGCTCCTGGGCCAGGGCGCGCGCAATCTGTACCCGCTGGCGCTCACCACCGGAAAGCGTGTGCCAACGCTGATGCCGGCTGTTGTGCATGCCAACATGCTGTAGCGCTTGCTCCACCACTTGGTCATCCCTGGCTGTCCAGGGCGAGAGTACCGTTCGGTGAGGCGTTCTGCCCAGACGTACCGTTTCCAGGACCGATAGGTCAGCCTCGGTCGAAGCGTGCTGCTCGACCATAGCGATTCGCCGCGCCACCGTACGGCGAGGCAGGCGGCTTACCGGGTCGTTATCCAGCGTGACACTGCCGTCCGTAGGGGTGCGCAAGCCTGCCAGCAACCGGAGCAGCGAAGATTTTCCCGACCCATTAGGGCCGATCAGACCTATGACGCCTCCCTTGGGAATTTCCAGCGTTACGCCATCCACCAGCAGGCGACGACTCACCGACCAGGAGACGCGATGTGCAGCCAGGGTCATGGTGATGTCCTCGTACGATACAGGATCAGCGCAAAGGCCGGCGCACCTACCAGCGCGGTCACGACCCCGATAGGCAGGACCTGATGGGGAACCAGTATGCGAGAGACGATATCCGCCAGCACGAGAAAATTGGCACCCAGCAAAATGGATGCGGGCAGAAGTCGAGTGTGCGACGGACCTACCAGAAAGCGTGCGGCATGGGGAATGACCAGGCCTACAAACCCTACCGCGCCTACAAGGCTGACCATCGTAGCGGTAATCAGTGCTGTCAGCGCAAAAAGAATCAGGCGCACGGCGATTACCGGAACACCCAGAGAGGCTGCGGTTTCTTCACCAAACGAGAACGCATCCAGCGTACGGGCAAAAAACAGACAGGCTACCAGGCCAATGCCGACCGCACCCACGGCTAGGGTGACGTCCGGCCAGCGGATACCGCCCAGACTCCCCAGGAGCCAGAACATCACGCTTCGAGCCTGCTCGGCGTTGGCGGACGTTGACACGATATACGCCGTCAGGGCGTTGAAAAGCTGGGAGCCTGCCACGCCTGCCAGCAAAATGCGGGTCGGTCCACTGTTGAGCTTTGCTGCCAGAAGCAGAACCAGTACGAAGGCCAGCACTGCACCTAGGAATGCACCAACTGAGAGACTTAGGGTGCCGGCACCTATGCCCAGCAACATAACGACAACCGCTCCGGTAGACGCACCCGCCGAAATGCCCAGCACGTAGGGTTCGGCCAGCGCATTGCGTAGGAGAGCTTGCAGAATCGCACCGCATAATGCCAATCCGGCACCGCAAGATGCAGCGACCAGAGCGCGGCTCAGTCGATATTCCCAGACAATGCCCTGCTGAATTGGGTTAAGTGCATAGTCTCCCCAGCCCAGCCCATTGAGGATGGCCTTCAGCGTAATATCGAAGGGAATCTGTATTTCTCCCAGCGATGCCGCCATTAATATCGAAACGCCCAGCGAAACCATTGACAGCAACGCAAACAGCAGGCGCCAGGGCCTGCCGCGATCATTGGACAGCGGTTGTATCATTGGACTGGCCTGGAGTGAGACGTTTCCAGAGCATTGGAAATCGCCTCGATACCGTCCAGAACGCGCATCGAAGGATTAAGTGACTGCGCATCCACAACGATAATCTGATTATTCCGGACGGCCTTGAGCTGACGTGTTACGGGATCGCTGCGAAGAAAGGCAAGTTTTTTCTCCACATCGTCTGCCGGATAGAGGCGTCTCTCCATCCGCGTGATGACAAGCAGATCCGGATCCTGGGCGGCAATCTGCTCCCAGCTGACGCTGGGCCATTCATCGTTGCTCTGGATAACGTTATTCAGGCCGAGCACCTCTGAAATATACGCCGGGACACCCTGCTGACCGGCTACCCATGGATCACCTTCCAGGCGTGAGCTGGAAAACCAGTACACGACCGACTGAGGCATATGCGTGTGTTGCCCGGCTTGGGCAATAGCCTGCTTCAAGCGCTCATCCAACTGATGGGCCAGGGCATCGCCGCGCGCCTGGACATCAAAAATACGTGCAAGCTCGTGGATTTCCTGGGTTATCAGATCGAGCGTGAACGGTTTGGTGCGGCTACCGTCGGCATTGGACGTAGCCGTTACCTCTTTCCCCTCGCAATCGCTCGGCGCTATATAGGCAGGGATACCCAGTGACGCCAGCTGTTCGAACGTGGCCACTTCGCCATTCGGACCAACATGGTAGGTGTATTGCGCAGCGACGAAATCCGGCGATGTGTTGGCGACCGCTTCAAAGCTGGGTGCGTTATCAGCAAGCCGAGGAATCTTATCGTTATCGGCCTTGAGGGTGGGCTGAATCGGACCGAACCAGATGCCTGTTCCCACCATACGATCAGCCAGGCCCAGTGAGAGCAACAACTCTGTACTGGCCTGTCCCAGCGTAACGGCTCGCTTGGGCGAATCCGCAAAGGTCAGTGTATGTCCGCAATTGTTCATGGTAAGCGGATAGGTCGTATGGTTTTCAGCCAAGGCAACGCTGGTAAATGAGGTGACTGATACCAGAAGTAATCCCAGCAGTGGAATGAGTCGACGAGCAGGCATCGCCGATTTAACGCAAGCAAACCGCATGATATTCCTTGTAAGGGATGACACGTCCCATTAAACGCCCATGATAACCCTCAAGCCGCTATCCATGCTTGAGCCTGAATAACGTAAAGGGTTTAAGGCAGGTTCTACACACAGGCACAACGGTGCGACCAAGTAATGCTCGGCATGAAAGAGCGAAGCACGCTTCTACAATCTACTGTGGTGTCCGATCAGTTGGTTGCCTGATCGTCTGTCCAGTCCCCAAAAGGATCGGGCCAAGTACGCCAGACGTGCGACCCTAGTGCAAACTCCTGATCGGTTAGCAGGCAACGGTCCAGCTCATTCTTCAATAGATTGAAGTCCACATTCTGACCGATAAACACGAGTTCCTGGCGGCAGTCGCCTACCTCCGGGTTCCAGCAAGCCATGATGCTCTCCAGGCCTTCGTCATCCTGAGGCCAGGACGTCTTAGGGACGAAGCGCCACCATTGGCCCGCCGGGCCATGTCGCATGAGCCCTCCCGCCTGAGACCAGCTACCGGCTTCTTCTGGCTTGGAGGCCAGCCAGAAGTATCCTTTGGAGCGAAGCAGTCGCCCGTTATGCCAATCCTGGTTCAGAAAGTCGAAGAAACGTTGGGGATGAAAGGGGCGGCGTGCCTTATAGGACGTAGAGGCAATGCCATACTCCTGCGTTTCAGGAATATGCTCGCCACGCATTTCCTTGAGCCAGCCCGGCGCATGTGCGGCGCGTTCAAAATCGAAAAGGCCGGTGTTGAGAATCATGTCCAGTGGGACGTCACCCATTACCATTGAATGAATACGGGCATGGGTATTGAGTCGCTTCAGAATCGCAACGAGTTCTTCACGTTCGGCCTGGCTGATCAGGTCTATCTTGCTGATCAGAATGACGTCTGCAAACTCTACCTGCTCAATCAGCAAGTCGGTAATGGAGCGCTCATCATCGTCACCCAACGTCTCACCGCGCGAAGCCAGGCTGTCGGCATTCTGGTAATCCTGCAGAAAGTTGACACCATCTACAACGGTGACCAATGTGTCGAGTCGTGCGAGATCGGCAAGACTGGTACCCTGTTCGTCTCGGAAGGTAAACGTCTCGGCAACCGGAAGCGGCTCGGAAATGCCAGTCGACTCGATGAGCAGGTAGTCGAAGCGGCCTTCACGTGCCAAGCGGCTGACTTCTTCAAGCAGGTCTTCACGCAGCGTGCAACAGATGCAGCCGTTGCTCATTTCGATCAGTTTTTCTTCCGCGCGATTGAGGCTGACGTCACGTTGCACTTCGCTTCCGTCGATATTGACTTCGCTCATGTCGTTAACGATGACCGCAACCCGCCGGTTTTCACGGTTTTTAAGGATATGGTTCAGCAAGGTGCTCTTGCCGGCACCCAGAAAGCCGGACAGTACCGTTACAGGCAATGAAGAAAGAGAAGGGGAGGGATCAATCCTGGCGGACATGGCGTTCACGTTGTTCCTGTCGTTGCTTGGCTTCGATACAAAGGGTGGCCGTCGGGCGTAGCAGGAGTCGGCCAAGGCCTATAGGCTCACCCGTTTCCTCGCACCAGCCGTAGGTACCTTGAGCCAAGCGATCGAGAGCGGCGTCGATCTTGTCGATCAGCTTTTTCTGGCGCTCCAGTTGGCGTAGCTGCCATTGCTGCTGCTCTTCCCGGGTGGCGATGTCCGCGGCATCTGCAGAATACTCAAGCGTTCGTAGGGCCTGGAATTCAGCATCGATCTGGCGAGACAACTCTTTCCGTTCGGTCTCCAGCCGCTGTTTGAAAAAAGCCTGTTGGGCTTCACTCATATAGGCTTCTACAGGTTGTGCCATGAGCTCATGCTCGTTCATAAGAAATAACCTATAAATGTTATAACATAACAATACAGGATCGTTTAGGACGAATCAATGCCTCTCCAGCTGTGCCTTTTACGGTAGCGAGATCAGTTAGGCCGAGCTACGCAGCCAGTCTATAAGTGTAACCACGCATCTGAAGGGGATTAAAAGTCAACGTGCCCCAACCGATCCGTTGGGGCAGTGAGAGATTCAGTTGAAATGAACAGGCTTTGTGTCTGCCTGAGGCTCCTCAGGCGCCCATAGTTCGGTAGCCCATTGAGCGCATATCTGACGGGTGAATGGCTGAGGGTGGGAGACGGCATAACCCTGTACATAATCTACGCCGAGCACTTTCAAGGCCTCGATAACGGCGGAAGTCTCTGCAAATTCGGCAATGGTGCGTTTGCCGGTGAGATGACCCAAACGATTGATCACATCAACAGTGGCTCGATCGACCGGATCTTCCAGCAGGTTTTTCACAAAGCTGCCATCAATCTTGAGATAGTCCACCGGTAAATGTTTGAGGTATGTGAACGAAGACATCCCTGCGCCAAAATCATCCAGAGAGAAGCGAAAACCCAACTCTCTTAGGGTCTCGATAAACGTACGTGCGGCATTGAGATTGGCTATGGCGTGGGTTTCGGTAATCTCAAAGCAGATCCGGTTGGGCGCAACTGCGTGCAGGGCCAAACGATCCTGGATGTAATCGATCAGGGACATATCGCCCAATGACGAGCCTGACAGGTTAATGGCGCATACGCTTAACAGCTCCGGTGGCAAGGTGGCGCAGATAGCAAAGGCCTCGTTGATGACCCAGCGATCCAGTAGTCCCATGAGGCCGTAGCGTTCGGCAGCAGGAATGAACGCGAACGGGCCTATCAGCGTGCCTTGTTCGTCGTGAAGCCGGAGCAGGACCTCGACATGGCGATCATGTGCAGTCTGTGGGCCAACTCCATAGATAGGCTGGGCGTACAGACAGAAGCGATCCTCGTCCAGCGCCTTGTGAATTCGCTGCACCCAGGTCATTTCGCCCTGACGCTGGGTCATTTCCTTATCATCATAGGTGTAGACCTGGATCCGGTTGCGGCCTTTGTCCTTGGCGGCATAGCAGGCAAGATCCGCCATGCGTAGGGCATCTTCACTACTGAGTTCCCGGCCACCCAGATGGACGATACCGATGCTCAGGCCCACCTTGAAGGATTGGCCTGCTGCCTGGAAGTCCTGACTGCGGGCCAGCAGCCGCAAGCGCTCGGCAAGGGACTCGGCAGCCTCAGGGGTGCAGTTTTCCAGCAATACACCAAACTCATCACCTCCCAGTCTTGCCAACGTGTCGTTGGCATCCAAGAGGCTTTGAAGAGAGGTGCAGAGCTGCAGCAGCAGGCGGTCGCCCTGAAAGTGGCCGGTGGTGTCATTGACGATCTTGAACTGGTCTACATCGAAAAAAAGCAGAGACGCGTGCTTGTCCTGTGTGTTTTCCAGCAGCAGTGTTAGCCGCCGCTCGAACTCGCGTCGGTTAAGCAACCCTGTCAAAGGATCGTGAGCGGCCTGCCATGCCAGCTGATCAAGGTATTCCCGTTCGCGAGTCCGGTCATGCAACACCAGGACAGCGCCCGCCTGTCCATTCACCTGTCCCAATGGAGCGCTGGCAAGGGCAACGGGAAGTGACTTGCCGTTACTGCTGCGCAAGGTGTAGTGCGTGGTTACGTCGCTGGATTGCCATTCGCCTGCAAATAGCCGAGTGCTGACAGGCGCTGGGACTAAGGAGCCACTGTCTTCAGTCTGGATATCCAGTAGCGCATCGACAGGCTTTCCTACAGCCGCTTCCGCTGTATGACCAATCAGGCGCGCCGCGGCCGGATTGAGATATTCCAGACGCCCATTGGCATTGACTGCCATAACGGCATCGACGATAGAGGCGAGGATAATCTGTGCCCGTTCTTTCTCTTTTTGAAGTGCCCGCTCGAACGCGCGGCGCTGCATGACTAGCGTATGCATCCGCCAGGTCGTCAGGCCCACCAGCAGCAGAGCAGTTCCCAAATTGATGAGAAGCAGGACGTGAATGAAGTGACGTGAGGCTTCCCCTAGCACACGAGAAAAAGCAATGGTTTCCGGCAGCATACGGTTATGCAGCATGAGCAATTGTTGCTTCCAGTGCTCACGGTCTCGCAGCGACGCGTCCGCTGAGCGGGCGTATACCGTTTGAGCCAAAGCCTGAAGCTCATCCATATGAGGATCGGTCACATGCCAATGATTGATAACTTGCCGAAGTGGATCGACAGTATGAGCCCAGCGAAACAGGCGGATCATACCCGGCATGTCAGCAGGGTGATTGCCCGCCGCAACCAGCAGTCTATAAGCCTCTTCAGGATTGCCACGTGCCGCTAGCAGGTCACGCGCCTGCCGATCGAGCTGATTGACCTTGAAGTAGTCCAGAAACATCTGGTAGTGGCTCGGCTCGCCCGTATCGATGTAAGTGTTCAACGCCAGCATGGCGTTGCCCAGGCTTTTGCTCCATAAGCTCTCAGCCGTCACATAGCCTCTGACAGTCGACAGCAGATTCAGACTGGCAACAGCCACCAGCGCCTGCAGGCAGACGATAAAGATGAAGGGCCATACGACTCGATGAGTACGTTGGCTGGTGGCTTTCGAACGTTTGAACATGAAACCTTTCCAGCAATGCCATAAGTGGCAGTTTGATGAAAAGGTATCGGCGGAAGGTGCGTTTAACTGTTGCCGGATTTACGGGTTTTTACAAAAAAAAGCGAACCGCTGGAGGACGGCTCGCTAAAGAAAACAGCAGGAACAGGTGTGTCAGTTCAATACACGTTGCCGCGGTGCAAACAGACGGCCACCAAACACATTGACTGCTAGGCCCCCCATGACCAGCAGGGCACCGACCAGCTGGAAGGACGTGAGCTGCTCATCCAGAAATACAGCTGCCGAAGCGATACCGATAATCGGCACCAGCAGCGAAAACGGTGCAACCTGGCTTGCCGGATAACGCGAGAGCAGACGGCTCCACAGGCAGTAGCCCAGCAAGGTTGCAATGAAGGCCAGATAAATGACGGCCAGAATCGATGATGTGCTGATCCCTTGTAGGGCGCTGACTATCCGGTCAGGACCTTCAAGCCAGTACGACAGTAGGTAAAAGGGGATCGGTGGAACAATGCTGCCCCATACGACCAGCCCCAGCATATCGACCTGACCGATACGCTTGGTGACGATATTTCCCATCCCCCACATGGCGGCCGCGCAGAGGGTGAGGACAAATCCCAATACGCTCAGGTTACCGCCACTTTCCATCCCAATGAAAATCAGTCCACCTGCAGCAATGATAAGGCCGATGAGGTTCTGGGGGCGGAAGCGCTCGCCCAGAAACAGAACGGCCATCAGCAACGTAAAAAATGCCTGGGCTTGAAGTACCAGAGAGGCAAGACCTGCGGGCATACCCACATACATGGCCGAAAACAGAAAGGAAAACTGGCCCAATGAAATGGTGGCGCCGTAGGCCAGCAACCATTTCCATGAAATGGCGGGTCGCTTGACGAAGAAAACTGCCGGTAAGGCAGCCAGGGTAAAGCGCAGCGCGCCAAGCAGCATGGGAGGTACGCCATGCAGTCCGATCTTGATAACCACGAAATTAAGACCCCACGCCACAATGACGACCAGGGCTAGAAGCAGATCCTTAGGGGACATGTGCAACCCGTTATCCAGATGAGGCAGCCGCAGGCTGCGAAATAAAGCCGGTCTGGCATCCCTGACTGGCCCCATGGTTTGTACCTTAGGTGGTAACACCTTGTAACTATAGATACAGCTGGATGAATTTCAGGGCGAACAGTAAGGGGAGAGCGCCTGGTATTCGTGTCGTTGCACGCCGTGCTCTGGCTGATTGCGTCCAATACCCGTTTCGTTTTATTGGTGTGTTCGACACGCTGCGCATGGCTAGGCGAAACTTTGACCCTGCGAGCTGCGTATGCCTACACCTTCCCGCATTATTTGCTTTGAGCTTATCTGATTTAAAAACCGGGTAGCGGCGCTAAGCGAGACTTGATAACTACTTCTAGGGCATTAGAAGTCAATAATACCAGCCTATTTAAGAGTGCTACTGACCAAGACAGTATCGGTGCTAAAAACAGGTAATCAGCTTTAAGGATAGTGTCTGATGTGGCCCGCCGTTTGGGCGGGCCATTTTCTTTCTATCGTATAACGGTACTGGATTGACTGCTCGCAGCGTTGGATGTCTGCAGCAGACCTTGAGGCACCTTGAACGGATTGCCATAAGCCGTGATGTATTTGCGCCCAATGAGTGAGGAGCCGACCGTGTTCAAGTGGTCCCCATCCATATAGAGCGGTACATTCTCGAGCGACGAGTAGCAGCGTTCGGTATCACAGATCACCCTTTTCGGGTCGATCACAACAATGCCTGGATGTACCTTGTTCAGGTTATCAATAATCGTGTCGAAGTCCTTTTGCCGCTCATTCACCGCAACGACTGGAATAGAGCAGTCGCCATCCAGTTCGAAGGCCAGCTTCTTGATATCGCAGCGGTGCAGGTCTTCGCCCATTTCTGGAACGTCCTCAATAATGACAGGCGTAGCACCAGACGCCACAATCTTGGCCACTGCGTTTTGAAGACCGGTCTGCAGCGTGTTCATGGCGATAAAGTCGTCACTAGGCGCGTCGGGGCGGATACGGTAGAAATCCGTCATCCCCGGCTCGTTCAAGCCATACAGATACATGGCCCAGCGCCCGGACAGAATGACGTACTTGAACTGACTCTTTTCAATCAGGTTACTGATGACTGGGGAGGTCAGCTCAATCGACTTGTCGACATGGTTACGGCGTGGGTTCACATGAACACCCGCCACATCTGGCAGATAAATAGTGTTGGAGCGGGTGATGTCGTATCCACGGAGGTTGGCCTCCTTGAGCATGACATCGATCATGCCGGTAATTGCCCCGGCGTGCGAATCACCTACCAGCCGAACATCTACTTCTTTCTTGTCCTGAACACCGAGTTTGCACTGATCTGCAGATAATGGATTCAACAGGTCCGCGCCGTTGAAACAGCCTGCCCTTAGCTTGGGGAAGACTTCCTTGACGTTTTTATCCATTGTCAGCAGCGTACTGTCGTACCTGGACGCAAAGCCTTCCAGCTTGGCAGCTACCACCAGAAAGGACGTGGTCATCAGTACCGGCAAGAGATAAAGAAACGCGAAGGTATTTTGCGGCTTGAATTTGATCTGAGTACGGAAAGGCTGCTCTACGAAGCGCCAGCTGAGGTATGCCAGCGCAAGGGAAATGCTGACCAGCATGATCTGATCTGTCGCCGTAATCTTTCCATGAACATAGTTATGAAAAGCGATCAGCGGCCAGTGCCATAGGTACAAGGAATAGGAAATCAGGCCAATGAATACCAGCGGCCGCAACGACAACAACTGAGACGCTACGGTACGATGGTGACCGCCGGACCAGATAAGCAGTGCTGCTCCAAGGCATGGCCAGAGTGCATTCAGCCCTGGGAAAGGGCTTGCCTTGTCCAGTACCAACGCCGGTATCAGGATCAGAGCAAGACCTGCCAGACCTGCAAGGGTAGACAAGTGTTTGCCGGGACTACCCAGTGTTCTCCAGTGCATGGCCAAAGCGCTTCCAATCAGCAGCTCAAAGGCCCGTGTCGGCAAGAGATAGTAGGCGGACAATGGTTTGTATAGCGCGCCTAGCTCGGAGATGACAATGGCAACGACCAGTACGGCAAGGATCGCCCAGTTGAACAGTCGTTTACCTAATAGACGGTAGCCGAGCAGAAAAAGTAAAGGCCAGACGAAGTAGTATTGCTCTTCAACCGCCAGTGACCAGGTATGTAGCAAAGGGACTTCATGGCTACTGGATGAAAAATAGCCATCCGTATCCTTCCAGAAGTAAAAATTCGAAAGTCCGAAGTAGGAAAACAGTGCACTTCGGCTAAAACCAATCAAATCATTTGGTAATAAAACAAAAAAAGCGGCAATGCTTGTGCAGAAAATGACTACTGTCAGTGCAGGCATTAAACGCTTGATGCGGTTTAAATAAAAACGGGTAAAGCTGAAGCTGCTCCTTTCAGCCTGAGCGGCAATGTTTTGTGTAATCAGAAAACCTGAAATCACAAAAAAGACATCGACCCCTATAAATCCACCCCCAAAACCAGAAACCCCAACGTGGTTAAGTAATACAAGCAATACCGCTATCGCTCTTAAACCATCTATGTCACTTCTATAGTCCCTTTCCATGAATAAGCACGCTCCGATGAGATGAGAACTTTCACGGCTGCTAAGTTAGTTCATAGCAAAAAAAGAGTAGAAGTTTTTTTGAGAATTAGATCAATTATTCGACATGTACTATGTGGTTAATTTATAAAGTAAACTACAAATAATGTGCGCTTAATATCTAGAACTATGTGATGTCAATATGGGTTGCAACGATTTTAATGAGGTATCAGATTGCCACCATGTAAGGCGCAGCAGCTGATTGGTTCGCGTTGGTTTGGCTTTTAAAAAAGAGTAAGAGGATAGGGTAAGGGAGCGGGCTGCTTTATCTTTGCGGCATATAAGATGTATGGGTCAAATGGCTATCATTGTTTAAGCAGGGTGAGTTTCTTTACGATAAAGGGCTCTATCGCACTGCTTTCATGGCGCGCGTCTGGTTAAAACTGAAGTCAGATGAGCCGTAGTGGCTGTCATGGCGTTTATCTGACCGATCATAAATGGAATTATTGAAAGAGAACTCAACCAAATGACGATGACCTTTGGAATTATATCGCTGTATATAATTTCGCTCTTCGTACTTGACCATGTCTTCAGCAAGACCGCTATCCTGTCAAGTCAAGCGCTTTCACGATCTTCTCCGCTGGATGCACTCAGGGGCTTGCTGGCGACATCGGTCGTATGTTCCCACTTTTTTGTTACCTATAACTGGAAGGCAACGGGAGAGTGGGGCAGGTCTGATAATACCATCATGAACAATATGGGCGCGGTTCCCGTATCTATGTTCTTTATGATCACCGGATTCCTGTTTTTCGGAAAAATTTATAACAAAAGTAGTATTGACTGGAAAAGGGTTTTTAGCTCTCGAGTCAAAAGAATAATGCCTTTGTACGTTTTTGCTGTTCTAGTCGTAGCGGCTGTCAGTTTTTGTCAGACTCAGTTTCACTTGGTCAGTTTGCCTCAACTGGTGAAAGAAATAATACGATGGGGAATATTCAAGGGATCCTCCTTTAATGGATTTGAAGACAGCTGGTTGATCACGGCAGGTGTTCAATGGACACTAAAATACGAGTGGTTTTTCTATTTACTGTTACCGGTATTGGCAGCTCTTTTGAATCGCCAAGGCTATGGTTGGTATCTGGCTGGTTCTCTGCTTGTCGCCCTTGCTGTAATACCTGCACATTATTTTCACTTTATTGATGCTTCATTAGGCATTCTGTTTCTGGCCGGTTTCCTACCGGTGCTTGTTAAAAACCACCGTCCTCATTGGATTTCCAAGCTCAGGAGCAAACCTGCGGCGGTGCTTGCCGTGGTATTGATTGGTATCAGCATGGGGTTGGATGACTATTTTTCGTTGTTGCAAGTAAGCATGTTGGGCATAGTTTTCCTGATCATGGCGTTGGGAAACGATCTGTTTGGCCTGCTTAGTCGGCGCGGCCTCAAGACCTTGGGCGAGATCAGCTACAGCATCTATCTGCTGCATGGCATCGTTCTGTACGTTGTCTTTACGCTGTGCAATGGCTTTGCCGTAACCGGCGGAAGCGTTACCAGCTACCTTGCGTTTTTACCTTTTATCCTGTTGCTGGTGTGCGGTATTTCGACGATCACGTTTCTTATGATTGAAAAACCATTTATCCTCAAGCCCAAACAAGGCATTGAAGCATTGGCACCGCCTCCTTGATGAGTTTTTAGTCGCTACGCGGCCTTGTGGGAGGTTGCTTTTTTGCGATCGGATCACAGCATAAAAAAACCAGGGCATGCCCTGGTTTTTTTATGTCAGAAGAGCAGCCGCAAGGGCTGCCCGAATAGTCTTAGAAGTATTTTTCTATGTATTGAACACGCGGGCTGCTTTGAGCCTTCGACCATTGTTCGAGAAGCGTGCGGTACATACGTGACATGAACGTCTCGTCAGCTGCAGCGGTCTTGCCAACATAGCCTTTACCACGATGATAGGTCTTGAAGCGAACCTTCATGTTCGGTTTTTCCTTCTCGAAGGCTTCCGGGTCGACGTTTGCCGGAAGCCGGTCGATATGCACCTTGCCGGATGAGCAAATCCACAGGATGTGGTGATCATTTTTGTCCTTGCAGGAGGCATAAAGTTGTTTCAAGTCATCAAGGGTTGGGTTGTTGAGATCCATGATTGGGCTCCTCGTGAGACAGCTTCCGGTGGCACTCGGAAGGAAACGGTAAACAAGTCACTTACGGTAAAACCGGCCCGGGTGGGCCGGAATAACGTTACTCGTCAATGGAACTGGTTCATGGTGTTGTCCTTGCCGCTCGCCTTGAGGGCTGCCTCGCCTGCGAAATATTCCTTGTGATCGTCCCCGATATCGGAGCCGGCCATGTTCTGGTGCTTCACACAGGCGATTCCCTGGCGAATCTCCTGGCGCTGAACGCCTTTTACATAGGCCAGCATGCCTTCATCAGCGAAGTAACCCTTCGCCAGGTTATCCGTCGACAGCGCCGCCGTGTGGTAGGTTGGCAAGGTAATGAGGTGATGGAATATCCCTGCTTCCCGGGAGCCGTCCCGCTGGAAGGTCCGAATTTTCTCATCGGCGATACGGGCCAGTTCGGTCTCGTCGTACTCTGCGCTCATCAACTTGGTACGGTCATAAGCCGATACGTCCTTGCCTTCGGCTTGCAGACTGTCAAAGACCTGCTGTCTGAAGTTCAGCGTCCAGTTGAAGGAAGGACTGTTGTTGTAGACCAGCTTGGCATTTGGAACGACCTCGCGGATGCGGTCAACCATGCTTTTGATCTGGCCAACGTGGGGCTTTTCCGTTTCAATCCATAGCAGGTCTGCCCCATTTTGCAGCGATGTGATGCAGTCCAGTACAACGCGATCCTGCCCGCTGCCCTGACGGAACTGGAACAGGCCGCTTGCCAGACGTTTGGGACGCAGCAGCTTTCCATCACGGTTGAGAATGACGTCTCCGTTCTTCAGTTCGGCAGGGCTGATCTCTTCACAATCGAGAAAACTGTTGTATTGATCGCCCAGGTCGCCCGGTTGCTTGCTGACGGCAATCTGCTTGGTCAGCCCGGCGCCCAGGGAGTCTGTGCGAGCGACGATAACGCCGTCATCTACTCCCAACTCGAGGAATGCGTAGCGAACCGCATTGATCTTGGCCAGAAAATCTTCGTGGGGTACCGTGACCTTTCCATCCTGGTGACCGCACTGCTTTTCATCCGAGACCTGGTTTTCCAGCTGGATACAGCAGGCTCCGGCCTCGATCATCTTTTTGGCCAGCAAATAGGTGGCTTCCGCATTACCAAAGCCCGCATCGATATCGGCAATGATCGGTACGATATGGGTTTCATAGCTGTCGATCTGTTGCTGGATTGCTGCAGCCTTGGCGTTTTCATCGGCTGCACGGGCAGCATCCAGCTCACGGAACAGGCCACCCAGCTCGCGTGCATCTGCCTGACGCAAAAAGGTATACAGCTCCTCGATCAAAGCCGGAACAGCCGTCTTCTCGTGCATGGACTGGTCCGGTAGTGGGCCGAACTCCGAGCGCAACGCCGCAATCATCCAGCCTGACAGATACAGGTAGCGCTTGTTGGTGGTCTTCAGATGCTTCTTGATGGAGATAAGCTTCTGCTGGCCGATAAAGCCGTGCCAGCAGCCCAGGGACTGGGTATATGCCGAGGAGTCGGCATCGTACTCAGCCATATCCTTGCGCATGATGGCCGCGGTATAGCGCGCAATATCCAGTCCGGTCCTGAAGCGGTTTTGTATCCGCATCCGGGCGGCATATTCGGGGTTGATAGCGTTCCAACTCTTGCCTGCTGTTTCTCTCAAGGCTGCGATGGCATTGATTTCATTTTGATAAACGGACATGGGGTCAATCCTTCTCGGCTGAAAATGACTTTCGAACAGTTTTTCCTACCGTGACCTGCGTGCCGCGTATAAGCGCAGCACTGGGCTCAACGTCGAGCGCGACTGAAGGAAGCGAAACAGCAGACAAGACATCTCTAGTGATACACCCTGCAGGGATACCGCTAAAGACGAATACCTTGGATCAGGTCGTTCACCTGATACTGACCGAACCGCTGGGGTCATCTAACCGTTTCCGTACAGTTACAACTCTATGTAGTGCTTTATGGGCAGTTACTACAAAGGATGGCCCGAGGGTTACCCGGAGCGCAGCCAGAAGGCCTTTTTGGCCTCTTTCTAGCGAAAGCAGGGTCAGATTGCATGACCTTAAAAGGGTCGTCAATGCTTTTTTGTAGTGAAATTATATTTGTACTACAAAAGTAGTAGTGATCAGACGATGTGGCTACAACCCAGCGTTCATGCACCTTTTAGGGTGAAGGGGCATCCTGCTTTTGACTGATAAGTCACCTGGAAGCATGGAGTTTTGTGCCGCTGAAGGAGAAAACGAAGAGGGAGTGGCTCTAGGGTGAGGGCGGGCACTTTACAAGTAACGCCGCAGGCGATGGTCTAGTTTGCTCATTTCAACCCTTGCAACATGGTGACCGAGGTTGTCTGCCGTCCTTTGATTCAGTGGACGATGCTATCGGAACGATGTCAGGGCAAAGCAGTTCTTAACGTCATACCTTTGAACACTGCTGGAGCGTTCACTATGCAAGAGGTTGCAGTCACTCATCACAAGAGGCGTGCAAATGGCATTCTCCAGCATTATGTGGATGCCGGTAGCGGGGCGCCCGTCGTGCTGTTGCACGGCTTTCCTGAAACTTCCTACGCTTGGCGCCAACAGATCCCGGTGCTGGCGCAGCACTATCGCGTTATTGCTCCTGATCTAAGAGGTTATGGTGAGACTGAAAAGCCGTCGACAGGCTATGACAAGCGCACCATGGCCAATGACCTGTGTGCCCTGTTGGATAGTCTTGGGATAGAGCGTATAGCTCTGGTAGCCATGACCGCGGTGCACGTGTTGCTACGCGCTTTGCCAAGGATCATCCGCAGCGGCTCGAACGTCTGGTCGTTATGGACAATGTTCCAACACGAACGGTTTCCACCCAGATGAATGCAATCATTGCAAAGCACTATTGGTTCTTCATGTTTCATCTGGTGCCTGATCTTCCAGAACGTCTCATTTCAGGCAAGGAGGACATATGGCTTCGATATTTCTTTTCCGATTGGTGCTACGACCCCACGACGATTACGGGCGAAGCCTTTGACCATTATGTCCGGGCTTATCAAATGCCAAGTGCGGTCCGAGGTGCCATGGCCGATTACCGTGCTAATGCTGAAGACCTGGCGCAGGATAATGAAGATGCGGACGTGAAAATCAGCTGTCCGACATTGTCACTCTGGGGCGCTAATTTCGAAGCAGTAGGCAAGTTGTTCGATATGCCGTCCGTATGGGCAGAGCTGGCCACAGACCTAAAGACCGTTGCCATCGACCAGTGTGGTCATTTACCCCATGAGGAGAGACCCGAGCGCGTTAATGAGCTATTGCTGGAATTCCTGAAGCCTTGGAAGGGCTAGCCCTGATGACCTCATGAGAAAGGTTAGACTGCGAACCGCCTTGAAAAAAGGCACCTCGTCTCATTTCTTCCAAAACGTTCCGCACATGGCGCCTGTGACTGCCTGCACATGGGCTAAATAAAGTTTCTGGCATGAACTAAATAGCATTGATTTGTCTACATGGCACATTGATGCTATTTCGTGAAGTAGATCTTCGTAACGAGGTATTGCATCTGCTGACGCAGGCGTGCCGTTACAAGGCGCTTCATCATCCCCATGGAGAAGGATCATATCTGAACAAGAGGAGGCTCGACGTAAAGCCCAGCAGTAGTACCTGCATGGTAAGGAAGAAATCTGGCAGTTAAAGAAGTCGCTGGAATGCAGCGTGGGATAGGCATACGCAACTTAAAAGGATTAAGGCGATGCAGGAAACAATCGTACAACCTGAGTCATTTGTTCAGGGATTAAGTGATTACGTCAGCAAAGAAGACGCAGTCAATACCCAGAAGACCATTCATCAAGACGCCTTTATCCGGGGACTTAAAGAGCGGCTACCCGCCGAGACGCGGGACACCTTTACCGCCGAGCAACTGGCCTCATTGAAGCTGGCCTTCGGTACTCGCCCTTGGAGCAAACACCCGGTCGATGTCCGGACTACGTTCAAGTTCTTTCGTAGTCGTTACTACTTTGTAATGGTGGCTGGCAAAGGCCACGCAGACGAGCAGAAAAGAACATCAGAGCTTTCGTTATTTGCCAAGGCCTTTGTCAAAGGCTCGTTGATGCTGATCTGGTTCACCGTCGCCTCCACTCTGCTGACTTTCTGCTTGTACATTCTCAAGTCAGCTCTGAATATCGACTTTTTCCCGGACTTTTCCTTTGGTATCTGGGACTGGTTTCAAAGTCTGTTTGATCGTTGAGCCCGGGGCCCGAAAGCCCACGAATCGCCTGCTCGTGCTACAGAGCAGGCGAAGGGTCATTGCCTAACGAAAATCGGAAGGGGATTTCCGGACGATCTTAATGGAGTGGGTAAACGTCGGCTTGCGGGTTACGCTGATTGGGCGCCGCGTCACGACATCAAGCGTAATGTTCCAGAAGCCTGTGCTTGGAACCTTGATCTTGGCGGGGAACCGGTCAAACGCGCCGCCGTGATAGGTATGCCGACCGCCGTTTTTGAAACTGCGAAAGTTGGCGTCGTTCATGAGGCGAATATTGCAGGTCTGCGAGCAGTCGATAACGACCATATCACCTTCGTTAAGGTGCTCGCGCTGGTGTACGAATTTCATTGCAGCTCCACAGCGCTGTCTTTCAAAGGTGAACGATACCATAGCCCGGGCGTGGCTATCCCATGTGATTGGTCGCGTGCTGAGTCAGTAGTCGGTCTCACCTCGTCAACACAGGTGCCTATCTCCCGATCATCCGTGCGCGTGCAGTGCACTTACCCTTGCGTTGCTCTCTAATGCATCCACAGGCGGGCCATTTAGTGGCGAACGTTAAGGGGATGAGGGTTTAATGACTATACGCTCGAAGATATCGTTTCTGCTTCTAGCCGGCCTGCTGGCTTGCGGCTCTGCATCAGCCATGTCCAGTTCGGTACCAACCGGCACGACGTTTTATGATCCCGAAAAGGCGTATGGCAGCTTTGTGCTGTTTGATGGTAGCGACCAGCGTACCCACTTGATCGATATGAATGGCAATGAGGTAAAACAGTGGCGTTATCCTGGCTTTCCGTCGATTGCGCTGACGCCGGAGCAGGCTGGTGGAGAAAAAGGGCACGTACTTGTGCAGTTGGGAAACCTGGACAAACCGGTTTCCCTGGCATCATCAGGGAATGGACTCTACAACCAGGTAGTAGGGGAAGTGAGCTGGGATGGACAGGTGCGCTGGCAGTGGGGAAGCCGTGAAGCCCCAGCCTATCAACATCATGACATACGCCGTCTGGCGAATGGCGATACCTTGATGCTGACCAGTGAACTGACCCCGTTGGCCGGTTTTTCGGCGCCGCAAGTGATTGATAATCTGATCCGACAAATTGATCAAACTGGAAAACAGGTCTGGCAATGGCGGGTATCGGATCACCTGGATGAGCTGGGATTTACACCCGAGCAGCTCTCGCTGATTCGTGAGTCGGATGATCCGGATTTTCTGCATCTCAATACGGCAGCACCCCTTGGCGCCAACCATTGGCACCAGCAGGGCGATTCTCGCTTTGCGCCTGACAACATCATGGTTAGCGCTCGCAACGCCAATGTGGTCTTTATCGTAGAGCGCAAGACCGGCAAGGTCGTATGGCGGCTTGGGCCTGATTATCCTGAAGTAAAGCTGGCCGGTCCGGTGCCACGACCTGTAGACCAGATCGTAGGCCAGCACGACACCCACCTCATTCCTGAAGGTTTGCCTGGTGCTGGCAACCTCCTGCTGTTCGATAATCAGGGCAGTGCCGGTTTTCCTCCTGCACGCAAGGGCATTTTTTCAGCGTCCCGTATTCTCGAGATCGATCCCGTGACCCGCAAAATCGTATGGCAATATACAGCCGTACAGTCTGGCCGCGCACCCTGGACCTTTTTCAGTGCATTTATCAGTAATGCCCGCCGCCTGCCTAACGGCAACACTCTTATCAATGAAGGTCAGAATGGCCGTCTCTTCCAGATCACGCCCGCGGGGGAGATCGTCTGGGAATATAGCAGCCCGTACACTGGCAAGTCGGCCCCAACGGATCGCTATGTGACCAACCGCGTGTACCGGGCAGAGGCGGTAAACTACGACTGGGCCCCATCTGGCACTCCGCATAAGGAAAATGCCGTAATGCCTGATTGCGAGTTATATCCAATGGCACCCCAATGCGTAAAAGTCGAGGTGGATTCGGGGCAATAGCCTGGAAGGAAACAAGTGCCAGCGTAGTCCGGTTGCAACGTGAAACAATGGGACCATCCCTATTAATGAACGATAAGGCGTTTCATGGTGATCGATGAGGAGCTGACTCTGAAGAAGCTGGAAATCTTTCTGGCATTCATGCGCAGCGGCAACCTGGGGCGGGCCGCAGCCGAGCTCGGAACGAGCAATGTCAGTGTCCACCGGGCTATCCACTCGCTGGAGAGTGCGCTGCGCTGCCCGCTGTTCAAGCATGAAGGGCGCAACCTCACGCCACTGGATGGGGCCTTCGTTTTGGAAGCACGGGCACAACAGCTCATGCAGGATCTGACCGAGACCATACGGCTGACGCGTCTGGCAGCCGGTTTCTCATCCGACCGTTTCCGCCTGGGTGCGTTGTATTCGCTTACAGTCAAGACCGTGCCCCAGCTGATCATGGGGCTCAAGCTTCGACGTAGCGAACTCAATATTGACCTGATTCTGGGCTCCAATGCCGACCTGACCTACCAGCTCAGGAACATGAAGCTGGATGCGATGCTCATCGCGCTGGATGACGGAATGGCTGATCCCGATTGCGAGAGCGTTGAACTCTTTCGCGATGACATCTATTTGGCCGCGCCTGCAGACTCACCGTTCACTCATCAGGATATGGTCGACCTGCGTGATCTGCATGGAGTGCCTTTCGTAACGTTGACCGAAGGCTTTGCCACCTTCAGGGATGGACGCCAAGTGTTTCACCAAGCCGGGTTCGAGCCGGAGGTCATCATGCAGGTCAACGATATCTTCTCGCTCATGAGTATGGTCAGTTCGGGCGTGGGCTACGCGTTACTGCCGGGGCGGGTCGAGGCGGTGTATGAAAACCGCATTCGTCTGGTGCCGCTAGCCCCTCAGTACCGCTTGCAGCAACGAATTGGCGTAGTGTTCTTGCGTAGCAAGGAGCGTGACCCAAACCTGCTGGCATTTCTTGCCGAATGCCGGATGTATGCACGCAAGATGAATGCGGAGCCATAAGGCTCCGCATCACGCTCAGCCGAAGATTGCACGTGTGACGAGAAAGAGTAGCGAAGGTCCGAGCAGGCAACCGATCGCTGTATAAAATGCGGCCGTCAAACAGCCATAGGGCACAAGTTTCGGGTCGGTTGCAGCCAGTCCCCCAGCCACGCCGCTAGACGTTCCGACAAGCCCACCAAAGATGACAGCCGTGCGTGGGTTGTCCAGGCCAATATAGCGCGCCACAAATGGAGTCGCGACCATGGCCACGATGGCCTTGACCAGGCCTGCCGCAATGGAGAGCGCCATGACTTCCGAGCTGGCACCAATAGCGGCTCCGGTGACAGGGCCAACGATATAGGTGACGGCACCGGCGCCAATTGTGGTCAGGCTTACGGCGTCGGTATAGCCAAAGGCAAGCGCCACGGCAACCCCTGCAATGAACGACGTCCCCACCCCTACAAACAGTGACAGCACGCCGGCAAGACCCGCCTCCTTGAGCTCGTCCACGTTAACGCCGAAGGCGGTGGCGGCAATGGCAAAATCCCTGAGCATGGCGCCGCCCAGTATGCCCAGGCCGGAAAGCAGCGGAATATCTACCAGTCCCTTCTGGCCGCCCGTCGTGACCCCACCGATATAAGCCAATAGCAGTCCAAAAAAGATTGCAATGGCGGAGCCGTGCAGGCGGCCCTTGGTCAGCTTGGCGCTGAGCCAATAAGAAACCCACATGGTAACGCCTATCAGGGCAAAGGCGCTGATCATGCCGTACGCCTGGGTGACCTTGGTCAGTGATTCAATAATCATGTCAGTCACCGTTGTACGCTGGCCAGCTGATCAAGGGCAGGTGCTACCGTTTTTTTTCGGCCCACTTTGTTCAGTACTGGCACTAGGGCAAACGCGATGGCAATGGCTAGAAAGCCGGCAAGAATAGCCGCCGGGCCGCCCTTGAGTGCACCAGCCACATTTTGCTGGGCCGCCATGGCCACGACGATGGGAATGTAGATCGCGCTCCAGAACTCTACGCCTTGTTCGGTCTTGGGATGAAACTTGCCGTGCTTGCCGATCCAGCTACTTAGAAAGATGAGCATCAGCATGGCGATGCCAACACCGCCCACGTTTGCAGGGACACCGATTAGTTTGCCGAGCACTTCACCGATAAAGATGCCGGTCAGCGTGCAGATGGAGAGTAGAGCCACACCGTAGATAATCATTGTTATTGTCCTCTGGGTCGAAGTTCTTGTTCTTGTGCTTCGAAACGCTAGGCGATCTCTCTATCGGTCGCGATTGGCCTCCTCGCGCAGCAGCGCAGTAATGGTGTCGGTCCGTGTACCTTGAAACGCCACCGCAGTTCCGGGGTTGATGACGCGTTTGGCAAGCGTGGTCAGCACCGTACCGGGCACCAACTCAACGGTAAGTTGCACGCCGCGTTCCTGAGCATTGCGTAAGGTCGCGTGCCACTCCACGGTGCGGCACATATTGAAGGCCAGATCATCGGCAAGACGCGCCGGGTCCATGATGAGCCGGGCGGAGCTACTGCTCAGGTAGCGTATCTGAGGGCGGTGCAAGGTTATCGACTGGAACGTGGCGGCGAGCCGATTGGCCGGCTCGGTCAATAAAGCGCAATGGGAGGGTACGCTGACGGCCAGGCGGCGTGTAACGCCGGTACCGCCTGAGCGAACCTTTTCGGCCAGGGCTGCCAGCGCAACGTCCGAGCCGGACGCGATAAACTGTTGTTCGGCATTGCTGTTGGCCAGGAAAACAGGCGCATTGGTAGTCGAGGTAGCCTCTATCAGGTATTCAGCCTCATGACGTTGTAGCCCCAGCATCGCCAGCATTCCATACCCGTTGGGAAACGCCTCTTGCATCAGCTTGCCGCGCAGATCCACCAGCCTTAACGCATCGGTATAGTCGAGCGCGTTTGCTGTCACGGCGGCTGGGTAGGCGCCAATGGAAAGGCCGGCGACATAGTCCGGGGCAGGGGCCTGTTCCAACAACAGACGTGCACTGGCAACGCCTGCAATCAACAAGCAGAGCTGAACGGCATGTGTCGATTGCAAGGCGTCAGCGGTATCCAGCATGTCTAGCGACACGTTGAGGATTGCTTCAGCTTCCTGTAAGGCATCTCGCACAACCGGCTCGTCTGGCAGCGCGTGTAGCATGCCTGACTGCTGCGCGCCTTGGCCGGGGAACAGGAAAAGGCTGCTCACGCAGCGATCTCCGCCAAGTGCCAGGGATCAGTGACCAGACAGGCTCCGCTGGCTCGCTTGAGCAGGACGCGGCTGCTTGACTGCGCCCACTCACGCAAGGCAACGCCTCCCTGGGGGGTTTCCAGTTGAATGTCCAGGCGGCACGGTGCCTTGTCCAGCTTATTCAGCAGGGCTAATGCCTGTGACCGGGAAAGAGGTGCGGGTGCACGTATGAGCAGATCGAGATCGCTTTCGGCGTGTAACGTACGGATACCCGTCGCAAGCTGGAAACCCGCACTGCCAGTAACCCCCCAGGCCAGACCGGTAGCATCCAGGGAGGGTTTGGCCCATACCAGGGCTGTCAGGGCAGCTGGATCAATCGGGTGGCTGCTGATGGCCGCAACCAGTTGTTCGGGTGACCGGCTACGAACGACATGGTCCAAAGCCATCCAGGTACCGAAGCGTTCTTCGCGCCCACGACCTCGTATGCCTACGGCCACAACGTCGGGTTTGCCCTCGGCACGCCGGACAACGACCGGCTCCCCAGCCGCGACTGCTGTGAAGGCCCATTGCGGTGCTGTGGCAGGCAGCTGTTCCGGGGTAAATCCCCAAAGCAGATCATGTGGGCGAGGGGCTTGCGTCATATGGCCTCCGTGATCATTTAAAGTCACCATTGCTCCAGTAGCTTTTCTCTTACCCGTCGCGACGCGCTGCGGTTTGGAGCGTCCAGGCGGCCACGTAGATCATGTGATCCTGCCGCAATATCGGCCACGGCCTGTTGCAGGCATTCGCTTACCCGGTTGATATCGCCTTCGGTAGGACGTTCGATGCGCTCGACCGATAGCGTCTCCCACAAAAGGCCCAGCGAGGCATAGTTATCGAGGTCGTATGCCATGGGAGGAATATTTGCCGCCAGCGCTTCCAGCTCGTCGACGCTGCGCAGGGTGATGCGTGCTGCTGATGCCTTGCCCATTGCATGCACCTCAACACCGGGATCGCGCAGCGCAATAAGGCGGTTGGCCTGATAGCCATGGGCAAGAAACGCACCGGACATCGCCTTGCCCACAATCAGACCCACCACCGGATGGCCTGCGAGCCGAGCGCGTGCATACGCATCCACTGCACCTGCTAGTGCCTGGTGGATACCCAGTGCTTCCTCACGGCGGCCATACGCCTGGCTTGGTATGTCAATGATGGCGACCAGTGCGCGTTTGGTGACGTGATCGCAATCGGCCTCTATAACTTCATCAATGATCCGGCCCAGGCCCCAGCCTTCGAGCAACCCCACCTCACCTCGGCGAGCGCGGGGAAAGGGGTTTTGCTCATCAGGGACCACTGCAATCACGCGAGCCGGTAAGCTACCTAGTGTTGTATCGCAGACCTTTAGCGAGGCGGGCAAACCCTCAAAGGGTTTCGCATTAGGTGAAAGTGCGTTGAACCAGATCAGTCCACGTGTAGAGAGGTTCATTTCACACCTCCTTCATCGCCCGCGGCATATAGGTTGCGGACGGTTACCGCATCGATGGGTTGTTCGGGTTCAAGACGGCCGAGGCGGTCAAGAAACCAGGCGTACCGCCGGCTACGCTCGAGCGCAGGCTTACCTTGTCTAAAACAAGTACGAATCTGCGCATGAATCGTCTCGGTATCATCGGGCACATAGGCGTCGACAAGACCCGTCCCGTGGCGCTGCTCACCCCCGGTCAGGCTCCAGATGAAGGGGCGATCCCGAGAGTCATATTCTTCGATTCCCGCTTCCTGCTCGATGACTTGAGGACCATTAAGGCCCAGCCGTGCCTCTTGCGTCACGATCAGATAGCTGCACAGTCCGGCAGCGATGGACATACCACCAAAACAACCAACGGGGCCGGCGATAACGGCCACGACCGGTTGATACTCTCGGAGATCGACGATAGCCGCCTGGATTTCAGCAATAGCGGCCAGTCCCAGGTTGGCTTCCTGCAGACGTACGCCACCGGTCTCCAGCAAAAGCACGGCGCGGGTTGGGATACCGTTACGGTTGTCTTCAGCCGCCAGTTCCAGGGCTCCGGCAATCTTGGCCCCGCCCACTTCACCCATGCTTCCACCCTGGAAAGCGCCTTCAATGGCAGCAATTACAGCAGGCTGGCCGTCAATCGTACCCTTGGCAATGACTACGCCATCATCCGCTTGCGTCACGATGCCCTGCTTGGGTAACCAAGGCGACATCATGCGTTCAAACGGGCCGATCAATTCCCGAAAGCTGCCCTCATCAAGCAGGGTGCGAGCCCGCTGCCGGGCACCCAATTCAATGAAACTACGAGGTTGGAGTAGGCGTGCGGTATCAGTCATGGCGCGCTCCTTCCAACTGTAATTCTTCCAGCCCTTGTTCCAGGCGTAAACGCACAACGCCGGGCGTCGCACCAAAGTCGTGGATTTCGATATTTAACGCCGGTGGCGTCTGCTCACGAAACATCCGCTCGAACAGGTTTTGCCAACGTGCCGCACTGCCATTTACCGATGTCACGACATTCAACGTGAGCGTGCCAGCCTCACCGGGCTCCAGCAGCACCTCCAGGTCTCCCGAGCCAACACAGCCCACCAGGGCTTTACCCTGAGAGGGCTGGCCGGCCGGAAATTCAAACGTTAAGGTTTCCATGAGATAGCGCTCCTCTGCAGGCGGAATTCCAGGCGATCAAGAAACAGTGTGGTGGCCAGCAGATCGGCCGCGCCACCTGGGGACGCATTCAGGCGTAGTAACGCGTCGTCCAGTTGGCGCAACGCGCGTCTGCCCGCCAGGGTTGCGCTGCCACCCTGCGCAAGGACTGCCTGCGCGCCGTGCTGAAGCGTATCCAGGCCTTCAAGACCCGCCCGATGCAGGACGCAGGTATCCGGTAAAACGGCCATGATGGCGATAAGCGCATCCAACCTTGCATGTTGCTCTCCGGCGCCTTTCGCCCGGCTCTTCAACAACTGTGGCAAACCGTGCCCTACCACAGCGGGAAAGCCCGCTTGCGCCTGTTCACGGGCGCCGGGAAGACCGTATCGGGCGCAGGCTCTGAGACCATGACTGTTCTGTGCCTTAGGCGCAAACCGATCAGGCAGCCGCGCCAGCAGGGCGGCGCGGTGAGCCACCTCAGCAGAAGAACAGTGTTCCGGCTTAAACGCCGCAGCAGCAGTCAGCAGGCCCAGGGCCCAGATCGCGCCGCGGTGCGTATTGACTCCGCCAGTGGTTTCCAGCATGACACTTTCGCCTTTGCGGCCCAGCTGACCCAGCGTCTCGCGCAAGGACTGGTCCAAGTCCTTCGCAGCACTGGCGGCTTCCGCCATGTCTTGAAAGGTTTGCCGCAATGCATAGGCCGAGCTGTGCATCAACCCCAGGCTCAGGTCTGTATGGGCACCATTGCTGCGTCGATCAACCAGACCGGGCTTGGGCGATAGGTCTGCCTCGTCGATAAGGACGTGCACCGCCAGATCCGCCAGCTGCCCGGCGATAGAAGAAGGAAGGGGTACCGCGATCAAGGCTCGCATTACCAACTCCTGAATTTGGCTGGAGGGTTGTAGAGGCCGCCTGACCACTCGACAAGATCGGCAATACTCTTGGCTGCCAGGAGTTCACGTGTAGCGTCGGTACGGCGAATACCCAAGTCTTCCGGCAGAGCCAGCAGGCCGTCACGGCGCATCTGCTCGGTTCGTTTAGGATCGTGGCGTAAACCGATATCAGTCACGCCCGCAACCGCTGCAATCAATGCCCGACGCTCCTCTTGAGAGCGGGCCTTGTAGAGGTAGGCAATACCTTCCTCCGTCAACAGGTGAGTAACGTCGTCACCGTAGATCATCACCGGTGCCAGCGGCATGCCGCTTTTTTTGGCAACATCGACGGCATCGAGCGTATCGACGAACGTGGGTTTGCCACCCTCCTGGAAAGTCTCGACCATCTGCACCACCAGCTTACGGCCACGCTCAAGCATGGCGGTCGGACCTTCTTCTACCCGCATATCGAGCCATGCAGGAGTACCGTGGCGGCGGCCATGTGGGTCATGCCCCATGTTGGGTGCGCCCCCAAAACCGGCCAAACGTCCACGTGTTACGGTGGAGGAGTGTCCATCACCATCCACTTGCAGCGTTGCGCCAATGAACAGGTCGACGGCGTATTGCCCTGCCAGTTGGCACATCATTCGATTGGAGCGCATGGAGCCATCGCGCCCGGTGAAAAACACGTCCGGTCGGGCTGCGATGTAGTTTTCCATGCCCAGTTCGGTGCCGAAGCAATGCACGCTTTCTACCCAGCCGCTTTCAATCGCCGGAATCAGCGTGGGATGCGGATTGAGCGTCCAGTTACGACAGATCTTACCCTTGAGACCCAGGCGCTCACCGTATGTAGGCAGGATCAGTTCAATCGCAGCCGTATTGAAGCCAATCCCGTGATTGAGCGATTGCACGTTGTGCTTCTCGTAGATTCCACGGATTGCCATCATTGCCATGAGCACATGGACGGGCTTGATATGGCGAGGGTCTCGGGTAAACAGAGGTTCGATGTAAAAGGGCTTGTCCGCCACCACTACAAAGTCGACCCACGAGGCAGGGATATCCACGCGGGGCAGATCACTTGTGTCGTCCACCAATTCGTTGACCTGAACGATGACGATGCCATCGCTAAAGGCACCTGCCTCGATAAGGGCGGGCGTGTCCTCGGTGCTGGCGCCGGTATAAATATTCCCGTGGCGATCTGCCTTGAAGCCAGCGGACAACACAACGTTGGGAATCAAGTCCACCAACAGCCGTGAGTAGAGCTCGATATAGGTATGGATAGCACCAACTTCCAGCAGTCCGTCTTCGAGCAGCTGACTGATACGCAGACTCTGTGTGCCAGCAAAGGAGAAGTCCAGTTTATGGGCGATACCGCGCTCAAACAGATCCAGGTGTTCGGCGCGCCCTACGCTTGGCATGATCATGTGCAGATCATGGAGCTTGCCAGGATCGGCCTTTACCAATGAGCGAGACAGAAAGTCAGCCTGTTTCTGATTGTTGCCTTCCAGCACCACGCGATCACCGGGAGCAATCAGCGCTTCAAGGGCTTCAACGATCCGATCGGTTCGGATGACCGCGCCTTCGGCATAGGCACTTGCCTTGGCGACTCGCCGCTGCTTTTCGGTGCGCCGCCGCGACCATTGAGGTGGAGGAGAGGTTATTGTCATGATGACTCCACGAAGTCCGCTGTCGTGGTCTCACGCTAGACCTCCTCAGGCGGACCTTCAATCAACCTCACCGTCAGATCGTTAACCTGAGCGTAACGATTTGAGGCGTGAGCCATGTGGTGATGGTGCCCATACCGAACGCTGAGCAGTGATTACTTTCCTCGCGATGCGCAGGCTGCTAAAACATACATACCTGATTTCGGCTAAATCCCTGACTGGCTATTGCGCAGGAGAACCGCGAGATGACGAACCTTGCAAGCGAGTACGCTGAAGCGTTGGACTCTATGACGTCCCGTCGCGTTGAGCTGGTCCGTATCGTTGAGCGCTTTGCTCCTGACTTTGGTGTCCATCCAACTGCCATTCAGCCACTGCATCTGATTCGTAGCGATCAGCCGACACAAACCATCCATACTGTTCATAAGCCGGGTCTTTGCATCATTGTGCAAGGAGCAAAAGAAGTTCAGCTGGCGGAAGAATGCTACCGCTACGATCCGCTTCACTATCTCGTGGTTTCCGTTACCCTGCCGCTGGCAGGCAAGGTGATCGAAGCGACCAGTGATAAACCGTATCTGTGTCTTCGTCTCGATCTCGACCCTTGCGAAATCGCTCAGCTGGTTTCAGATGCCAGTCCGATCGGCGTCCCTGATCGCCCGGCGGAGCGCGGGTTGTTTCTGGACCAGATTGATCCGTCTATTCTGGACACCATGCTGCGCCTGTTGCGGTTGCTGGAGTCTCCAGATGACATTCCCATGCTTGCGCCCATGGCGATAAAGGAAGTCTACTATCGATTGCTTAAAGGTAAGCACGGGCATCGCCTGTATGAAGTGGCGTTTGGGGATAGCCAGGCCCAGCGGGTGGCGCGTGCGATTGATTGGTTGAATAACCACTTTTGCGAGCCGCTCAGTATCGATGCCTTAGCCAAGCACGTAAATCTCAGTACATCTGCGTTTCACCATCGTTTCAAGGCGGTTACCGCCATGAGTCCCTTGCAGTATCAGAAGCAGTTACGCTTGAACGAGGCGCATCGGCTGATGATGTCCGAAGGACTGGATGTGACCAGCACCTGTCACAGAGTGGGCTATGAGAGTCCCTCGCAGTTCAGCCGGGAATACAGCCGCTTTTTTGGCGTATCGCCGGCCAAGCACATTGGGCAATTCAGGCGAAAGGCATAATCCGCTTTGGTATCAATATGATGCTATCCCGACTAGGGACTTTTAGGCCTGGAAAGCCAGTTAAACGTTTCGGCATCATGCTCTGAAGGAAGTTAATGACTTCAGAGCATGATCCCTTTTTAATAGTGATTACTTGCCCCATTCAGGCCCACCATCGGTGGCGGTTTGTCCTCCATCCACAGGTAGCGTTACGCCTGTAATGTAAGCGGCCTCTTCGCTGGCCAGGAAGGCAATGGCGGCGGCAATTTCTTCCGGTTTCGCTGCACGGCGCAAGGGAATACGCTCCCACGCCTTTTCAAGCAAGGCCTCGTCATCCATGATCTTTTCTACCATGCCGGTAAGGGTAAGACCGGGACACACCGTGTTAGCCCGGACTCCATATTTGCCATAATCACAGGCGATGGAGCGTGTAAGGTTGGCTACGGCTGCTTTGGCTGCACAGTAGGCAGCATGCGACCAGCCGCCACCCAATGAAGAAACGGACCCAACATTGATGATGACCCCCTTTGCACGAGCCAGATGTGGCACTGCACGACGGCTGATATAAAACACGCTATCCAGATCCGTGCCCATACAGGCTCGCCAATGATGATCACTGGTTTCGCTGATGCTGCCGACCAGATTCATACCTGCCGCATTAATAACTGCGTCTAGCTGACCAAACCGTTCCACAGTATGATCGACCAGCCGGTCGCATGCTTCGCGTTGCGACACATCTGCCACCTCGGTCATCACCCGGTCAGAAGAAAATCCGTCGGCTACCGCTTCAAGGCGTTCAGCGTTTCGTCCAGAGAGAACAACCGAAGCGCCCTCTGAAAGAAAGCGGCGGGCCGCTGCTTCGCCGATGCCAGAGCCTCCGCCTGTAATAACAATGACTTTTTTGTCAAATCGATTCATGGCTCATTCCTCGCAAGGTGAACAAACAAAAGGTCATTTATCAGCCGGGATAGTCGGCACCGCGCGAAACGGCTTCCCAGTCTCCAAAATCTCGGGCAAGTTCATCTAACTTGCCCAAGGCGCACTCGAATGCGCTATTGCCCAGCAGTAGGCGTGCCGGTTTTTCCTGGCTTTCAACTGCGTTAAAAATGGCTGCGGCGGCTCGGGCGGGATCGCCAGGTTGCCTGCCAATCGACTGGTGATAGGCTTCGATAGCTGCACCGGCTGTCGGTGTATAGTCTTCATGGGTGTGCGGCGTTTCATGCGCTGACCCTGCCCACTCCGTACGAAACGCACTGGGCTCTACCGTCATGACATGAATGCCTAACGGCGCCACTTCCTGGCGGAGTGTTTCTGATAATCCCTCAACGGCGAATTTGCTGGCGCAGTAGTATCCTACCGCAGGAAAGCCGCAGAGCCCGCCGATGGAGGTCAGATTGACGATGATGCCCTGCCGCCGTTGGCGCATACCAGGCAAAGCGGCTTGAAGCATATTCGCAACTCCATAAAAGTTAACATCCATCATCTGGCGTACCTGGTTGAGATCGCTTTCCTCCACTGAGGCGAAATACCCAACGCCGGCATTGTTCACCAGCACATCTACAGCGCCGAAAGCAGCTTCGGCTGACTCGATGGCGATCTTTGCCTGACGCGGGTCTGTAACATCCAGCGGCAGTACCAGCGCCTCACCTTTATTCTGAAGGTCCTTTAACTGCTCGGGCTTGCGTGCCGTTACCACTACGCGGTAACCCTGCGCCAGTACGTATTCCGCAATGTGACGGCCAAAGCCAGTGGAGCAGCCTGTCACAAACCATACGGGGGAGTGTGCTGTCTGATTCATAGGATCTCTCCTGTCATGTTGATAACGGGGTCATGCAGGCTCCAGATCGATCAACTGAAAAGCCCGCATGTCAATCTCACCGTCCATAAGTGCTGGGAGCTGCGCCAGAAAGGCTTTTACATAAGGCCGCTCAAGGTGAGCGGCGAGGTCTTCTGGAGAGCGCCAGACCTCGTGGATAAACCACTCGTTCGGCTCGTCGCGACCTTGATGAACCGTATAGCCGAGGCAACCCGGTTCATGGCGTGAGGGTGCTATTAATGACATCAGCTGCTGGCCCAGCACCTCTGTCTTACCCGACCGGGCGCGAATGAAGGCGATATTAGTAAACTGAGACATAGGGAGGTCTCCGTAGTCATCCGGGTCCTGCTGCCCTGATAGAGCAGCAGGTGTACGAAAGGACTCAAACGGTGGTGTAGCCACCGTCTGCCATGACAACCGAGCCGGTCATGAAGCTGGCGCGATCGGAGGCCACAAAGGCAATTACTTCAGCGATTTCTCTCGGCTGGGCAACACGGCCAATCGGGGCGTTAGTGGCATGTTCACGCAGGAAGGCGCGGCCATCAGGCATGATGTCATCGAGGATGCCAGTCTCCACATCGCCAGGGGCTACGACGTTGGCCCGAATGTTATGCGGCGCGCCTTCAAGCGCGAGAACCTTGGTGAGCTGAGCAACCGCACCTTTCGACGCGGCATAGGCGCCAATGGTAGGAAACGCTACCTGACAGGCATAGGAGCCTACATTGACGATAGCGCCGCGCTTGTTACCGACCATAACGCGCATCGCTTCACGGGAATGCAGAAACATGCCCCGCGCATTGATATTCATGACCTTGTCCCACTGCTCGATGGACATATCGGTCACATTTACATTGAGAATGACCGCAGCATTGTTGACCAGAATATCAACCCTGCCAAAACGCTCCATGGCAAGGGCAACCGCACGCTGCGCGGTGGATTCTTCGGCTACGTCGCCTACCAGCGCAGCGATGCGCTCTGATTTTTTTTCAAGCTCGACAACGGATGGCTTGATATCTTCAGCGACGACATACGCGCCACGCTCGGCAAACAGTGTGGCCACAGCTTCGCCAATCCCACCGGCTGCACCGGTCACAATGGCAACTTTACCTTCAAGTTCTTGAATGGGAGTGGTAGTCATCATGTCTCTCCTCAAATGTTCAAATGCCGCAGGCGGCTGTTGTTGAAGTCGAGATCACGATATCGAGTTTGCCCGGCATGATAATCGCCGCGTTTCTTCATGCCTTATGAAGGAGGGCTAAATAATCGAGAGGTAGATAGGGCAGGGATGAAAGGGACGTATGGACGGCCGCTTCTACGGCAGACATAACAAGTGTTAGTGTCGGTTAGCTAAATCCAAATGCTGATAAGGGCTTTACTGGCCGCGAATTATCATATGTTGGCTCGTCAACGGCTGCGCGCGGAGTCTTTTTTCAGAAAATCGATAAATGCCCGTAGCGAGGCCAGCTGTTGGCGCTGACGAGGGTAGCTCAGATAAAAGCCATCAAACGGCGCGCACCATTCCTGCAGTAGCGGGACCAATGTTCCAGCTTGGATAAAGGGCTCCATCTGGTCTTCCAACCAAAAGGCAATGCCCACGCCGTTGACTGCAGCCTCAATGGCTACACGCTGATCATTGACGATGAGAGGGCCTTTGACGGCTATCGCGAACCACTCAGTGTCACGCTTGAATTCCCAGCGATACGGATGGATCTGGCCTGGCCAGCGCCAGTTGATACAGCGGTGATTTTCCAGGTCATACGGCGTTTCCGGATACCCGTACCGCTCAAGATAACTCGGCGAGGCGGCTGGAATCTGCCGGAGTTCTGGCCCCAGCTTGATGCCAACCATGTCCTGCTCAATAAGCTCTCCCAGGCGCAGAGTGGCATCGAACCCTTCCGCAACAATATCCACGGGCCTATCATCTAATACGACATCCAGCTCTATCTCGGGATAGGCCTCGGAGAAAGGCTGGAAGATTGGCTCAAGAAAAACACGTGAGGCCAACCGAAGGGCATGCACACGTAATCGACCGGAAGGCTTCTCACCAAATAAACAGGCGTTCTCTACAGCGTTTGCCACCTCCTGTAGAGCGGGTCTAAGCCGCTCAAGCAGGTGCTCGCCGGCAATGGTCAGACTTACGCTGCGTGTCGTGCGATTGAAGAGGCGCACCCCCATACGTTCTTCCAGACTACGTATCGTCTGGCTAAGTGCAGAAGGGGATACCTGCAACTCTTCAGCAGCCCGAACGAAACTGCCACGTTCAGCAATCGCCACGAATGCCTGGAGCTCCGCATAATTCTGACCACGCATGGTAAGCATCCTGTCTGTTAGGTCTGCCTGAAAAGCACAGCGTACGGAAGCACTATGAACGCAAAGGCTCTTTAATCAGCACTGATCACCTCAAAACCCGGTATGGGAGCCTCAAGTGCAAGTGCAGCTCTGACCGGATCAAAGTACTCGCGAATGAATGCAATCTTTCCATCCTTCACGCGAACGAACAGCACATAGTCCTGACGATACGTCCTACCCGTTGCCGTAATAATACCTTCCGCCTTTACTTCCGCACTCGCTTCATCGGGACTATCCGAGGCATGAATTCTAAGGTCATAAAAGCGGAACTGCTCTACCGCACCCACGAACCAGCCTACGTGATGAAGCACCGCTTCACGCCCCGCCAGTTGTGCGGGATGCCCTAGTGACGGGGCAAAGGGAAGCTCCCATAAAAGATCATCCGCAATCAAGGTTTGCCATTGGGGCTGATTGGCTACGAATGTCTCGAAGTGTTGTTGCAGCAGTTCGGTTGCAGTGCGCATTGCGGTCTCCTGATTATGTAAGTGAAGAACAAAAGCGCTGCTCAGCCGAACAGCTTGATAGCGGTTCTTGCCGTTAATTCACCCTGGTGCCGCGCACCCTCAAGCTCTGTTTCGCTCGGCAGACGTGAGCCGTCTCCCGCTGTGATGGTAGTAGCGCCATATGGTGCGCCACCTACCACCTCTGTAACACCCATTTGCCCTTGATGGCTGTAGGGGAGTCCCACAATCGTCATGCCGAAGTGCAACAAGTTGGTGATGATGGAGAAAAGGGTCGTTTCCTGGCCGCCGTGCTGTGTAGCTGAGGCCGTAAAGGCACCGCCCACTTTGCCATTTAATACACCGCGTGCCCATAAGCCGCCTGCTTGATCCAGAAACGCGGCCATCTGGCTGCTCATCCGGCCAAAGCGGGTCCCTGTGCCCACAATGATCGCATCGTAATGCTCAAGATCGGCAATGGTCGCTACCGGTGCTGCTTGGCCAAGCTTGAAATGCGCACTCCTGGCGATCTCTTCCGGTACCGTTTCAGGGACACGTTTGATATCTACGTCAGCGCCTGCCGCACGCGCGCCTTCTGCTACGGCTTCAGCCATGGTCTCGATATGACCGTAAGAGGAGTAATACAGAACCAGAACCTTAGCCATGTGACGTCTCCTGAGTGGAATAAGCGGCCAGTGCCGCAGTGGAGAAACTTTCGCATGGCTCAAGATTCGAAAATAGCCAACTAATATCGACCAGTTCGTTCGATAAAATAGAACAGTGGCAATCAGAGGTTTTGTGCGGCCTGTGCCTTGAAGCGCTCAATTAACCATGTGGCAGCAGGGCCAGGCGGTGAATCGGTACGATAAATCACGGTAAAGTCGTACGTGCCACCAGGGCAATCTGGCAAATCCAGTAATACCAGCTTATTTTCGGCAATATCACTCTCTACCATGGGCTGCGGCATATTTCCCCAGCCAATACCTTCCTTGAGTAGCATGTGTTTGGAACCCAGGTCAGCCAGACGCCAGGTGCGGGCGCTCATAACGGCGTATTCCTGCCCCTCGGTCAGTGTGGAGCGGTCCGTCAGGACCAGCTGAACATGCTCTCGGGTAGCGCCAGGAGCGTTGGCGCTGGCTGAAGCTAACGGATGGCTGGGTGCTGCAACCGGCACCAGGTCAACGCTGCCCACTGCAATCCGCTCCAGACCGTCAAGGTTAGTAATCAAAGGACCGCTGACACCCAACGCGGCGCCTCGATTCAGTACCCGTTGCGTGACGGCGCCTAATGCTTCTATATGAAGGTGGAGAGAAACCGTGGGAAAGGTTTCTCGAAATACCTTCAAAGCATCTACTACCCGCGCACTGGGCAACATGACATCCAGCACCAGATGGATCTCGGCTTCAAGACCTTGCAGGAGTCCCTTTACCTTGGCACGCAGTCCATTGATGCCGCTATATACCATGCGCGCTTCGGCTAATACCGTTCGCCCCGCGTCTGTCAGCTGAGGTTTACGAGTAGTTTTGCGATCAAAAAGAGTCACGCCCAACTGCATCTCAAGGTTAGCAATGGTATAGCTGATAACAGACGTAGCCCGGTGTAGCTTACGAGCAGCCCCGGCAAAACTCCCCACCTCAACAACAGTAAGAAAGACACGCAACTGGTCCAGCGTAGGCGTACCGGGATCAGACATCATTTCGAATTCCTCGAACGTTTTAATGCATATTATCTGGATTTTGCTGAACGCCCATCTGCTTTAGGCTGGCCTGGTAGTCACTTCCGAGTGAAGTCTTTTGCCTGCAATCCGCCGATTGCACCTATGCCCTGCGAGGCCCGCAACCATGACGTTATCGAATTCTGCATCCGCTATTGAGCATCTCATCCTGCCAGCCGTAAGAGACTTGGGTGATGGCTTTAAAGTACGCCGCGCCTTACCTTCTGCACAGCGACGTACCGTGGGTCCCTTCATTTTTCTGGACAGCTTTGGGCCAACCGTTTTCAAGGCAGGCGAGGGACTTGATACACGGCCCCATCCACATATTGGTTTGTCGACCATGACTTACCTGCTGGACGGCGAGATGCTGCATCGCGACAGCGAGCACTATGTCCAGACCATACGGCCGGGCGAAATCAACCTGATGACGGCAGGTAAAGGGATCGTCCACTCAGAGCGCAGCACCGACGTGGTCCGTCAAACAGGCAGTACGGTATTTGGCTTTCAGTCATGGCTAGCGCTACCGGTTGCCCATGAAGAAGCCGACCCAGGTTTTCAACATGTCAGCGCAGGAGAGATTCCTGTAATAGAGGACGAAGGCGTTACCGTCAGGGTACTAGCTGGCGCGTTGCATGATAAACAGGCACCTACACGCACGTTTTCTGATCTGTTCTATGCCAACGTGGTACTGGAAGCCGGAGCGCGCTATCGCATCCATAAAGAACATGTCGAAAGGGCCATCTACGTCGTAAGCGGTGAGGTTACGGTGAGTGGGCAGGATGGTCGCTTCGGCCGGGACCAGCTAGTTATCTTCAAGCCAGAAACCGAGATTGTACTAAGTGCAACGGGACTGACTCGGTTGATCTTGCTGGGAGGGGAGCCGCTTCCTGAAAAGAGACATATCTTCTGGAATTTTGTATCGAGCCGCCGTGAGCGCATCGAGCAAGCTGCCGAAGACTGGCGTTTACAGCGTTTTCCAGGCGTACCTGGAGAGCATGAGTTCATCCCGTTACCGGAAACACGAATCCGTTTAAAAGCCACTGTGTAAACATCATCGCGTTATCCTGATGCCCGCCCGGATGCCATTCGGAGCGGGCATTGTCTTTTCTGCGCCTACCCAGAGACTACTAGCCGCCGCTAGCTCCTGAGCTTCACACCTTGAAGCTCAGGAGAGTTAAGCCTACAGATTATGTTCGATTAAATCGAATCTAATGGTCTAAATTAGTCGGCTATTGCGAATAGCAAACCACAGGCAGACTTCTCCCCATCGAGACACATCATGGTGATGCGTCCTAAATGAGGATCTACTCATGTCACAGTCAGCCAACCTTGTTCAAACTACTTCCCATACATCCGTTTCCAATGCTTCAGCAGCTACAACTGCATTGCTGGGCCGGATATTGATCAGCGCAATCTTCATCCTTTCAGGCATTTCCAAAATTACTGCGCCCGCCATGATCATGGGTTATATCGAGTCGGTCGGTTTGCCGTTTCCTGCCGTCGCCCTCGGAGTTGCCGTGTTGGTTGAAGTGGTAGGCGGTATTGCGTTGGTCCTCGGCTATCAGACACGAGCAGTGGCTGCGTTCCTGGCCTTGTTTAGCGTAGTGACCGCACTGGCCTTCCATAACAATCTGGCTGATCAAAATCAGTTCATTCATTTCTTCAAGAATATCGCCATGGCCGGTGGGCTTCTTCAAGTAGTGGTTCTTGGGGCTGGCCAGTACAGCCTGGACGCCCGTCGTAGCTGATGGCAGATGCCAGGCTAGCGGCCTGGCATAACTTGCAACCCTTCGCTAGAGAAATCATCATGAAAGCCATACGTGCACAGCAATATGGGAACCCCGACGTACTCCGCCTTGAAGAAGTAGCCGATCTGACGCCGGGTAAAGGGCAAGTATTGATCCAAGTGGCCGGCAGCGGAATAAATCCAATCGACTGGAAAGTCCTCTCCGGTGCCATGAAGCAGTTTATCCCCTTACCGTTACCCTATACGCCAGGGGTTGAAGTCGCAGGAGCGGTTATCGCATTAGGTGAGGGCGTAGACACATTCAGCCTGGGCGACGAGGTTTTTGGCTTCATCGGTATTACAGGTGGGTACGCCACCCAGGCAGTAGCGGATGCCGACAGGTTGGTCTTAAAGCCCAACAGCCTTTCATTGCTAGAGGCAAGCGGTGTGCCGGCGGCAGCCTTGACGGCTTGGCAAGCCTTGCATGAGCATGCTGCCATTCAGACAGGCCAACGTGTCCTGATCCAGGGGGCGGCGGGCGGGGTTGGCAGCATGGCCGTACAGTTGGCTCGTATAGCTGGCGCTGAAGTCATCGCGACGGCATCTGCCCATAATCATGATTACCTACATGCACTAGGCGCTACACAACTCATTGATTACCGCCATGAAGCCTTTGAGAAAGTTGTTTCGGATGTAGATATCGTAATCGACCTTGTAGGCGGCGAAACTCAAGCCCGCTCCTGGTCAGTGTTAAAAAAGGGCGGTGTGCTGGTGTCACCCGTCAGCGCGCCGAGTGAAGAAGCTGCTCGTAGCATAGGGGCAACAGGTAAACGCTTCGCTACCCGTTCAGATGGCAAGCAACTAGCACAGATTGTCGACTTATTTAACCGGGGAGCACTTAAGGTCGAAGTAGAAACCATGCCCTTGTCCAAGGCAGCTGATGCGCTACAGAGAAGCCTGGCAGGCCATACGCGAGGCAAGATTGTGCTGGATGCTCGGGAATAGCAAGATTCCAAATGTTAAACTGATGAATACTTAATGGCCGGTTCTCTAAAACCGGTCATTTAATTTGGCCAATTTTTGGAAGGTATTTTTTCCATATCTCTAATACTGAAGTTTATAAATAAAGATTAAGATGGAGATATAAAAAATACCCCTTTGAGAGTGGTTGATGGCTGTGTTTTAGGAATTAGTAGGTAAGCATTTGCGTCGGTAAGATAGAATATATCTTTATAAGGGTTTGGAAAGTCAGAGGAGTAAATTTGTAGCGCAACATTGTAGTTTTTGGCAATGTATTTTTCTAGGGACAGTTGTTTTGGGGTTTCGCTTGTTATCATGGAGCAAACTACAAAATCATCCACCTCAAAATGCTCGTCAACAATTTTGGTGTATGTCTCAGGTATAGTATATGTCTCCGATTTTATAAGTTCTGCTTCTAGGTCTTCGCTATATATTACTTGGGTGTATCCACTGCTAATAAACTGTAAATCTTCAACGCTGCCAGAGGTGCTTATCAAATCTAGAAAGTATTCGCTTGGGTGATAGGTTGAGAAAATATAGATTATTCCATTATTTGGAATAGTGCCCGGTAAGAAATAAAGTCTAGCTAGAGAGCAATTTATACTCATAACCAATGTAAGCGGTAAGTCATCAGGATTTTTTGGCCAGGCCTCTACTTTCGCTTGGCTACCACCAAACGTGATACCACAATGTTTATTTAAGTCTGAAGTTGGGACAATTCTCTTTACTGTCTTGATTTTACTCATTTGCAGTCTATATAAATTTTATAAAAAAGCGAAGGCTTAACTATTTAATTATATACATTTTCTAGCTGAGACTTTAGCTATTTTATATTATAAATCAACCAGAGGATATTTATTTTATAGGTTGCCTCATAAATAACTCTTTATGATCAATGGGAATGGGCTAACAATACCCTATCGAAAGTAGTTTGTTTTCTTGCCCACCCCAGCTATCACTTATAGTATAATGTGGAATAAATTCACAAGAGCCAGGCACGAATGTGAATTTATAATATATTTCTTCGCCCTCCAGTCCTTCGCAAATCTCATAGTATACTCTGTAAAGTCCTTCCTCTAGGTCTACATCTATTTTAAATGCTTCGCTCACAGAAGAAATTTCGACCTTATCTCTATTTTGAATGAAAAAAGGGAAAACGATAATGCGCTCAGCAGTCGGATCAGGAGTAAAAATTTTTGAAACTTCTAAGATGACATTTGCTCCAAATGGCTCGTCAATGATTGGATCAAAGACGGCAATGTCTTTATGAATTACTGCTCCTTGCTCTAAGTTTTTCTTACCCCATTGACACAGAGTATAGTTAAACTCGCGAGCCCATAACTATATTTGTCTATGGGAAATTAATAGGTCAATTTTTTGCATTAAAACTCTTAAATTTAAGCGGAACTATATCTGCCTAATTTAACATATTGAAGAGTAAACTTAACGGATAGTTACCGCCTAACAAGCCGATATTTAGAACCGCTAACAAAACCTCCCCAATGACCGCAGACAGATGATGCTACACGCCAGCGATAACAGGGCTCGGTGAGTA
>NZ_WOEJ01000017.1:0-109361 GCF_019400845.1 Pseudomonas sp. MAG002Y
GTACCCATGGTGTTACAGGTACCGGCCGAGCGGGACATGCCGGCTTCAGCAGAGAGGAACTCGTTCAGGTCGATCAGCCCACCCTTATAGGCCTCGTGCATCTGCCAGACGATGGTACCGGCACCGATGTCGCGACCGTGGTGCTTGCCGTTGAGCATCGGGCCACCGGTCACCACGATGGCAGGTACGTCGCAGCTGGCAGCGCCCATCAGTAGCGCAGGAGTGGTCTTGTCGCAGCCGGTCAGTAGCACCACGGCATCGACCGGGTTGCCGCGGATGGCTTCCTCCACGTCCATGCTGGCCAGGTTACGGGTCAGCATGGCGGTGGGGCGCAAGTTGGACTCGCCATTGGAGAAGACGGGAAACTCAACGGGAAAGCCGCCGGCTTCGTAGACGCCGCGCTTGACGTGCTCGGCAATCTTGCGGAAGTGGGCGTTGCAGGGGGTAAGTTCGGACCAGGTGTTGCAGATCCCGATGATGGGTTTGCCCTGGAACTCATGGTCCGGGATGCCCTGGTTCTTCATCCAGCTGCGATACATGAAGCCGTTCTTATCGGTATTGCCAAACCACTGAGCCGAGCGCAACTGGTTTTTTTTCTCAGACATGTTGTTAACTCTTATTTGTCATACTAAACGAAAGTATTGATCCGAATTTAGACTTAATAAGCTTTCATGTGAAGTGTTGTTGGGTAAAAAGTATTACTTTATAGTCCATATCACCAGTGCGGCTGCTATGCTCAAGCCGTACATAACAAAAACAATCGGAGACTTGGCTATGAGCCCAGAAATGCGGCTGATCCGCCTCATCACACTCAAACTTATTCCCTTCCTTATCCTGCTGTACCTTGTAGCCTACGTGGACCGTTCCGCTGTCGGGTTTGCCAAGTTGCATATGGGGGCAGATATCGGCATCAGCGATGCGGCTTATGGGATGGGGGCAGGACTGTTCTTTATCGGATATTTCCTGTTCGAAGTGCCAAGCAATCTGTTCCTGACTCGCTTTGGAGCGCGCCGCTGGTTTGCACGGATCCTCATTACCTGGGGTGCCATTACGATTGGCATGGCCTTCATCCAGGGACCAACCAGCTTCTATGTAATGCGGTTTCTACTTGGTATTGCGGAGGCGGGATTTTTTCCTGGGGTGCTGTACTACATCACGCAGTGGTATCCCATACGTCACCGCGGCAAGGTCCTAGGATTTTTTATCCTGTCGCAACCCATTGCCATGATGGTGACTGGTCCGCTCTCGGGCGCCTTGCTAGGCATGGAAGGCCTAATGGGTCTGCATGGCTGGCAGTGGCTGTTCATTCTTATCGGTACGCCTGCAGTATTGCTCGCATGGCCAACCTTGCGTTTTCTGCCAGATGGTCCGGCAAAGGTGAAATGGCTATCGGCTGATGAGAAACGCTGGTTGGCAAACGAACTTGAAAAGGATTTGCAGGAGTATGGCCAGACACGTCATGGCAATCCACTGCATGCACTCAAGGACAAGCGCGTCCTGCTACTGGCACTCTTCTATCTGCCGGTGACCTTGAGTATTTACGGCCTGGGCTTGTGGCTGCCGACGCTGATTCATCAGTTTGGCGGAAGTGACATCATGACCGGCTTTGTCTCGTCCGTTCCTTATCTCTTTGGCATTATTGGTCTTTTGGTTATTCCTCGCAGTTCAGATCGCCTGAATGATCGTTATGGTCATCTGGCGGTCCTGTATGCGCTAGGTGCCATAGGCTTCTTCTTCAGTGCTTACCTAAGTGCACCAGCACTGCAATTGGGGGCTTTGTGTCTGGCGGCCTTCAGCCTGTTTTCCTGCACTGCAATCTTCTGGGCGCTACCAGGTCGCTTTTTCTCGGGTGCCAGTGCCGCCGCTGCCATTGCGCTGATCAATTCGGTAGGGAACCTGGGAGGTTATATCGGGCCATTTGGTATTGGCGCACTTAAAACCTATACCGGGACATTATCGTCCGGTTTGTACTTCCTGGCAGGAGTACTTTGCATAGGTCTTTTGATGACATGGGTCGTGTATAACCAGCTGGAGCGGCGCCTTGCGCTCAAGGCTGCCCCGTCTTCCTGAGCGGCAGGCTGCATAAAAAAGCCACTCGTGATGAGTGGCTTTTTGCTTTATCAGTGCTGGATATGCAAGCCGCACTCACGGTTTTCTTCGCCCTTGGTGGGGTCGAAGTAATCGAAGTTGTTTGGCAGATTGTGCTCAACCAGATATTGATACAGGTCTTTAGAGGTCCAGTTCAGCAGGGGGGCAACCTTGATCAGGCCATCCTGGTTGATGCTGACCGGCTGCATTTGGGCACGCACTGCAGTATCGCTTGCACGCAATGCGGTAAACCATACGCTGGGTGCCATTTCCCGCAGTGCGCGGGTAAACGGCTCAAGTTTGACTTCTTCGGTAAAGGCCTCATGGCGTGGATCGTCTAATCCAGGCACAGGACCTTCAATAGCTTCGCGATGGGCTCGCGAGCGCTTGGGTAGATAAGTGATCAAGTTGAGATTAAGTGCGCGGGCGACCTCATCGGCGAAGCGATAAGTCGCCTCGGTATTATAGCCGTTGTCCATCCATACCACAGGGATGTCGGGCTTTACACGCGTTACCATGTGAAGAATGACCGCTTCAAACGGACGAAAATTGGTCGTGCAGATAGCCGGCTTGCCAAGACCCAATGCCCAGGCAACAAGCTGCTCAGGCTGATTGGCGAATTCGGCATTGATGCGGTCCAGATCAAGTGACATGGCAAGGCTCCAACGCTAATAAGTCAAGACGAGCATGGTAACAAAGCGCCGTCTGGGCTGCACGACGTAGCGGCATCCGTCAGGCTATGCATCTCAAGGGTATTCAATAACACTCGTACCTTGGCAATGGATTCCTCATACTCGTCTTGCCATTCTGAGTCCCTGACGATTGCACCGCCGCCCCAGCAGCTGGCCATCCCGTCCTTGATCAATACACTGCGAATAGCGATGGAGCTGTCCATCTCGCCCCGCACGTCTATATAGAGCAGGGAGCCACAGTAGATGGAGCGGCGAGTCGGCTCCAGCTCATCGATGATTTCCATTGCCCGAATCTTGGGGGCTCCGGTGATTGAGCCGCCTGGAAAGCTTCCGGCCAGCAGATCGAATACATCGCAACCGGATGCAAGCTCACCCGTCACACTGCTCACCAAGTGATGCACGTTTGGATAGCTCTCCAATGTAAACAGCTCAGGGACTTTGACCGAGCCTATTCGGCAGCTGCGTCCCAGGTCATTACGCAAAAGATCAACGATCATTACATTTTCGGCACGATCTTTTGGACTGGCCAGCAGTTCATCCGCCAGGGCGGCGTCTCGTACGGGGTCCAGGCTGCGTGGTCGCGTCCCTTTGATGGGGCGTGTTTCTACCCGGCCGTCATGCACCTGAATGAAACGTTCAGGTGAGTGGCTGAGGATGGCACCGCCCTGGATAGGCAGATAACCGGAAAAAGGCGTAGGGCAGGCGGCTCGCAAGGTGCGGTAGGCTTGCCAGTCTGATCCAGAGCAGGGCGCCTGAAAGCGCTGTGTGAAGTTGATCTGATAACAGTCCCCGGCGTTTATATAAGCCTGGGTTCGCTCGATTTGTTCGCGATAGCGCTCTTTAGTCACATTCGCCTGGAATGGGATTTTCAGGCAAAAGGTTTGATCCTGGCTTGGAGTAACCGGGCTCGTGAAGAGATCAATCAAGCGCGAGCGTTCAGCGGCATTCAGGATCGGATGAAATACTAGCTGGCTGGTCTGTCTTTCATGATCGCTAATCAATGCCCAGCCATACAGACCCAGTCTGGCCTCAGGCAACATCAGATCATCTTGGGCCTGAGCCGGTAGACGCTCCAGCTGGCGACCAAGATCATAGCTCAGATAACCCATCACGCCACCTGCAAAGGGCAGATCTACTTCGGTGGGAAGCTTCGCCGCTCCGAGCCTGCCGAGTGCGTGGCGAAGCCGAGCGAAAAACGAATGCCCTGATTCCTCCGCTAAAGGGGTGAGCTGCTCCAGCGGCCAGGCACTAAGCAGGTCATATCGTCCACGTGTGGCCGTTGGTCTGCCAGAGTCCAGCAGAACAGCACCCTCCGCATTACGGATGCGCTCGAAGAAGTTACCGGGATCTGCTTGGTAGTCAAGCGGATAAAGTGTACAGGTGAGCATGTGTTCAGCGCGTTACGGTAGATGAGGAGACATGACCGAATAACCGTTGAGAAAAGGCTACACGCTCTTCCGCTGTTTCAACGATACCCTGGACCTGCATTTCGGCGAGACGAGCCTCTACTGCCTGAGCTCGCAAGGTAAGTCCGCTGTCATTGGCAATCTGAATATTCAGGCCAGGCCGTGCATTGAGCTCAAGAATCAGAGGTCCTTTATCTTTGTCGAGCACCATGTCAACACCAATGTAACCCAGCCCGGACAATTCATAACAGGAAGCCGCCAAGCGCATGAATCCGTCCCAGTCCGGCAGCTGTACGCCGTCTACGGGGTGGGCGGTATCCGGATGCTTTTCGATCTTGGCGTTAAGCCAGGTGCCACGTAGCGTAAGTCCGGTTGCCAGGTCCACTCCGACACCAATCGCACCCTGGTGCAGGTTAGCCTTGCCTCCGGATTGACGTGTAGGTAGACGTAACATGGCCATTACGGGGTAGCCCATCAAGACGATAATTCGAATGTCCGGAACACCTTCATAGCTGATATTGCGAAACAGCTCATCAGGGATGACCCGGTACTCGATGAGTACTCGATCTCTATGGCCACCGAGTGAATAGAGACCCGAGAGGATGCTGGAGATGTGATATTCCATGTCCGAACGGCTAACCATCTTGCCGGAGACTGTTTTCAATCGCCCCTCAAAGCGGTCGGCAATGACCAGAATGCCATCGCCACCAGCCCCCTGTGCGGGTTTAACAACGAAATCCTGATGGTTCTCAATAATCGTATCGATCTTCCCGATGTCGTGCTCTGTCGAGATGATCCCATATAAATCCGGCACATGGATGCCTGCCTCGATTGCTCGCTGCTTGGTCAGGATTTTGTCATCCACGACCGGGTACAGGCTGCGCTTGTTGTACTTGAGTACATAATCGGCATTACGCCGGTTGATACCCATGATCCCTCGAGCCGAAAGGGCCTTCCATGTTTTGATCAAACCGAACATGTCAGTCTTCCTTCAGCAGGGCCTTGAAGCGAACCAGTTCCGTCAGGCGATAACCGCGATAACGACCCATTGCCAGCATGAAGCCCACCAGAATCAACAGGACGGCCGGGAACGTAAATACGAAATACACCAGCGGTGGGATTTTCATCAGAAGATAAGCCAGCGAGCCGGCGAACAACGTGCCGATGGCGACCTTGAGAGCATGGTTGGCGCCACGCTCCTCCCAGGTTATCGAGAGTCGCTCAATGGTCATGGTCAGAATAACCATTGGGAAGAGCGCAACCGAAAGGCCGTTTTCAAATCCCAGTTTGTGACTGAACAGGCTGATGGCGGCAATCATGAGTACGACGAACGTCAGTACAACCGACAGTCGAGGCAGCATCTGCAAGCGGAGGTGTTCCAGGTAGGAACGCAGGGAAAGGCCCAGTGCAGTGATCACGGTGAACAGACCGATGCCCCACTGCAGGCCGGTTTCCCGGAAAGCCAGTGCAATCAGAACCGGTGTAAAGGTTCCCAATGTCTGCAGGCCTATAAGATTTCGCAATATGAGAATCACGAGTACGCCAAGCGGGATCATGATCATCGTCTGGTAGGTCTGCTGGGTCTGGAGGGGTAGGCCGTACAGGGAATAATCCATGAAGGCCGTCTCCACACTCGAATTGGTGAGCTGAGCCAGGCGAATGGCATTCATCTGGCTGCTGTCCAGCGTGAACGTCACATTCGCTTTACGACCGCCATCGAGGTTCAGCAGTTGACCGTCACCGCTCCACCAGATCATGCGATCGGACGGTAGACCGCGCTCGCCTGTTTCAGGATTGAAATAGATCCAGTCCTTGCCGTTATAGCTACGCAGCCAGAGTTCCGGATTTTGCTGAATGTGGGCGGCAAGGCGCAGGGTGTGAACCTTTTCCAGGGGTACACGTGCCAGCGACACCAGCAGATCGATGGTCTGTGCCCGCTTGGTGATGCTGGTATCGCCATTGAGTAACAACTTTACGTTGTCGTCATTGACGTTATTGACGCGCCTGATGGCTTCGCTGATGAATGTTTCCACATCGGCTGAGTGCTGGCGGATAGGCGCGATCAAGGCTTCAGCGGCCAGGCGCTCAGGACCTTCCGGCAGAACAATAGGGTCTCGAGTAACCGGGCCTTTTTCTTCTCGTGGCTTGTCACTTCCAAAACGCTTGGTCATAACCAGACGGTAATACAGGGTCTGGTCGCCTTTGGCGCGTCGTGCAGACCAGGTCAGCTGTCGGTTACCCTCTATGCGGCTGACGTTAACGCCGTAGTTATTGGAGACAAAGCTCTCGTTAAGGCTGACGTAGCCTTGCGTCAAGGGTGGAACGAACAGTTGTACTTTGACGGGCACGTGGGGTGTGGCAGTAAACGTAACCTTGGCATCAATACTCCATAACTCATCCGTTTCATCCTGAGTGATCGGAATGCCCAGCCCAAAGATCTGGTAGGCGGTAATGGATACGCCAAGTAGAACCAGAACAGTGATAAGAATCTTCAGATGCAAATTAATGGAGCGCATGCAGGTTACTCGACTTTCAAATAGGGCATGCCGGAGTACCGGCCAGATAAGAGCGGGAGACGTCAATCAAGGCGTCATAGCGCCTGAGTGCCTTGCTGCCAATCAGCAAGGGAAAGTCAAAGTGGCTACGGTTCGTAAGATTAACCTCAATCGTATGCCTCTCATTTCCCATGCAGATAACCATTGGAATAACGGGACGACTGGTATGCATCTTGGGTTCGACCCCTGGTGTGTGGTCTGCATGCCGCCGCTTGATATGGCTTACACGAAGCAGAGGGCGCTCCAGCGTAATGTCATGGGCCTGATCAATAGCCAGAGAAAAGCGCACCCAGCGCTCCCCGCTACGGGTAAATAGATGGATGCGGTGTGCACTCAAGGAGGCGGTTTCTGCACCCGTATCAAGCTTTGCTTTAAGGTGTAAATTTAGCTCCGGCAGATACACATTTTCATGCAGGCCATACGTTCGCTTCTCGCTTGAAAAGCACAGGGTGCTCCATAGCAGGGGCACGCTAAACAGTAGATAAATTAAAGATTTCATCAAGCTAGTGCAGGCCAGGCATGTGCCAGCGGAGGATGGCTTCCGGCACAGTGCGTCAGTCAAAAGGGCGCATTCTAGCATGGGCCCCTTTCTAAACCAGTGAAGCCTGCCGCGACGTATCACTTTAGGCGGCGCTCAACACCTTTCTCTACCAGAATCTTGGCGGCGATCTCTTCAACAGAGAAATGGGTTGAATTGATAGACGGAAGATTTTCACGTCGGAACAGGCTTTCTACTTCCCGGACCTCAAACTCGCACTGGGCAAAACTGGCATATCGGCTATTGGGCCGGCGCTCGTGCCGAATCGCCGATAGGCGGTCAGGGTCGATTGTCAGACCAAACAGTTTGTTCTTTTGTGCCTTGAGCGAGGCAGGCAGTTGCAAGCGCTCCATGTCCTCCTCGGTTAAAGGATAGTTCGCTGCTCGAATTCCAAACTGGAGCGCCATATAAAGGCAGGTGGGCGTTTTGCCGCACCGGGAGACACCGACCAAAATCAAATCAGCCTTGTCGTAGTGTTGCGTACGCGCGCCGTCGTCGTTTTCCAGAGCAAAATTCACGGCCTCGATACGTTGCATATAATTGGCGTTATGCATCATGGAGTGTGATTTACCGACCGAATATGACGATTCAGCACACAACTCCTGCTCAAGCGGGGATAAAAAAGTGGAAAAGATGTCAATCATGAACCCATTCGACTGGTCGAGAATTGCGCGTATTTCCCGATTAACGATGGTGTCGAAAATAATGGGGCGCGCACCGTCTGACACGGCGGCGTTGTTGATTTGCTGTACCATGGCCCGGGCTTTTTCCACGGTGTCGATATAGGGCCGGGTCAGTTTTGTAAAGCTGATGTTCTCGAATTGAGCGAGTAAGCTTTGGCCGAGGGTTTCGGCAGTAATGCCGGTACCGTCGGAAATAAAGAAGGCGGTTCGTTTCATCAGGGTGAAACTCCCGAGACAGTGGTTTTTGATTTTATCGTAAGGTGCTTCGTAAAGGCTGCTGGAAGATTGGCACTTTTTTAAAAGTACTTGGCGCCTGTAGCCAGTCGATAAAACGAATCCTACTGATTCTGGAATAAAGACCCAGTGTGAACGTGCCAGTTGCGTACGAGCTTTCCCACAAATACAAATATGGAGAGATCACCTTGGACGAGTACGTAGTTTCCCTGGATAAACTCGGGGTGCACGATGTTGAGCAAGTGGGCGGCAAAAACGCATCCCTTGGCGAAATGATCAGCAACCTGGCGGGCGCAGGTGTTTCGGTTCCTGGCGGTTTTGCTACTACTGCACAGGCCTATCGGGACTTCCTTGAGCAAAGCGGGCTTAATGACCGTATCCATGCCGCTCTGGACGCGCTAGATGTCGACGATGTTAACGCGTTGGCTAAAACAGGCGCCGAAATCCGGCAGTGGATCATGGACGCCGAATTTCCGGCTCGCCTGGATACTGAAATCAGAACGGCCTTCGCACAGCTGTCGGCAGGAAATGACAATCTGGCGGTTGCCGTGCGGTCTTCCGCTACGGCAGAAGACCTGCCGGATGCCTCCTTTGCCGGTCAGCAGGAAACGTTCCTGAATATACGCGGTGTAGACAACGTCATCCGAGCGGCCAAAGAGGTCTTTGCATCGCTGTTCAACGACCGGGCCATTGCTTACCGCGTACACCAGGGCTTCGATCACAAGCTCGTCGCGCTATCGGCTGGGGTGCAGCGCATGGTTCGCTCCGAAACAGGGGCGGCAGGCGTGATGTTTACACTGGACACCGAGTCGGGTTTCCGGGATGTGGTCTTTATCACAGGTGCTTATGGCCTGGGTGAAACCGTTGTCCAGGGTGCCGTCAACCCTGATGAGTTCTATGTACACAAGTCCACACTAGAGGCGGGGCGGCCTGCAATCCTTCGCCGTAATCTGGGTAGCAAGGCTATCAAGATGATCTATGGCGAGGAAGCCAAGGCGGGGCGCTCTGTCAAAACCGTCGATGTTGAGGCTGCCGAGCGTGCACGCTTCAGCATTACCGATGATGAGGTCACCGAGCTTGCCAAGCAGGCACTCATCATTGAAAAGCATTATGGTCGCCCGATGGATATCGAGTGGGCCAAGGATGGAGATGATGGCAAGCTCTATATCGTTCAGGCGCGTCCCGAGACCGTCAAGAGCCGTGCCAGTGCAACAGTAATGGAGCGCTACCTGCTCAAGGAAAAGGGGCAGGTCATTGTTGAAGGGCGTGCGATCGGCCAGCGTATCGGTGCAGGCCCGGTCAAGGTCATCCGTGATGTTTCCGAAATGGATCGCGTCATGCCGGGCGATGTCTTGGTTTCCGATATGACCGATCCCGACTGGGAGCCGGTCATGAAGCGCGCCAGCGCTATCGTCACCAACCGCGGCGGCCGGACGTGTCACGCAGCAATCATCGCTCGTGAGTTGGGTATTCCGGCTGTAGTGGGGTGTGGCAATGCAACCGAGCGCCTTAGTGATGGGCAGGTCGTAACCGTCTCATGCGCAGAGGGTGACGCGGGCCTGATCTACGAAGGTGAATTGAGCTTCGATGTCCGTCAAAGCTCGGTAGATGCCATGCCTGATCTGCCATTCAAAATCATGATGAATGTAGGAAATCCAGATCGAGCATTCGACTTCGCCCAATTGCCCAATGCAGGCGTTGGACTGGCGCGCCTTGAGTTCATCATCAATCGCATGATCGGCGTGCATCCCAAGGCGCTACTCAATTACGACAGTCTGCCGCTGGATATAAAGGAAAACGTCGACAAGCGTACGGCTGGCTATAGCGATCCGGTAGGCTTTTACGTCGAAAAGCTGGTCGAGGGCGTTAGCACGCTGGCTGCAGCGTTCTGGCCCAAAAAGGTCATTGTCCGCCTGTCCGACTTCAAATCCAACGAGTACGCCAACCTCATTGGTGGCAAACTGTACGAGCCTGAAGAAGAAAACCCGATGCTCGGGTTCCGTGGTGCTTCTCGCTATATCAGCGAGTCTTTCCGCGACTGCTTCGAGCTTGAATGCCGTGCCATGAAAAAAGTGCGTAACGAAATGGGTCTGACCAATGTCGAGCTTATGGTTCCTTTCGTTCGTACTCTTGAAGAGGCCTCCCAAGTAGTTGATCTGTTGGGGACCTACGGGCTCAAGCGTGGCGAAAATGGCCTGCGCGTGATCATGATGTGCGAGCTGCCTTCCAATGCGCTTCTGGCTGAAGAGTTCCTTGAGTATTTCGATGGTTTCTCCATCGGCTCTAATGACATGACTCAATTGACGCTGGGCCTGGATCGTGATTCTGGCATCATTGCTCATCTTTTCGATGAGCGTAATCCAGCCGTCAAGAAGCTCCTGGCTCAGGCCATCGCGGCTTGTAACAAGGCCGGTAAATACATTGGTATTTGCGGTCAGGGCCCGTCCGATCATCCTGACCTAGCCAAGTGGCTGATGGATAAGGGAATCGAAAGCGTATCGCTCAATCCGGATTCCGTGCTTGATACATGGTTCTTCTTGGCCGAGGGACAGGCTTAAAATAGCGCGTCATTCACAGGCGGGGTTAACCCCGCCTTTTTATGTAACGGTAATTATGCAAAGCAGTAGCCAGCTTTTCCCTGTTGCGCTCGTGCGCGCCGAGTTATACGGGGACTTAACCGAAGATGTGTACCTTCTCAAGCCCAACAATAGCTCAGACCTTAGTGTTGAACTGTCTCTGACACGCCTTGGGCGGCTGAACCGGCAAGCGCCCTACAGACCTCCCGTTATCCTCGTTCATGGTGCCTTTGGTAATCGTTTTACGTGGTATTCCGCGAGCGGTACTGGGCTGGGTGTCGAACTTGTCGATGCCGGATTCGACGTCTGGATTGGCGAGATGCGCGGTCATGGCTGCTCACCACGCAACTTGGAGTATGTGAGCAATCAATTATCTGACTATGCACGCTATGACCTTCCAGCAATTGCAGCCTTTGTAGAGGAGCAATCGGGGTTGCCGGGTCACTGGATAGGGCACGGGCAGGGCGGGCTTGCGGTTATTTTGGGCGTGCTCAACGAATGGATGACCGAGCGCTCAGTCAAGTCGCTGGGATTGTTGGGCGTTGCCACGTCCGACCGTCTGTGGGGGCTGCTATCGTGGCGGGAAAAAATGCGCTCGACTATTTCCGGCCATGGAGTAGGCGTTGGTCCTGAGGATGAGCCAAAGGTGCTGCTAAAGGCACTTCAGGATGAGCGTGCACTGGGCAGTAGTCGCTCCGAGCGGGACCGGCTGCTAACGCGATTGTCTTCGCTCTCAATACCTGTACTGGGACTGGCAGCTGCCAATGACCCACTGGTGAGCGCTGAGGCGTGCCGAATGCTGTTTGACCGTTTCGGAGGGCAGTATAAGGATTTCATCTCTCTAGGCCAGCTTCTTTCCCGCGAAAACGGTATGAGTCATGCCTCGCCTTTCATGGCACGGGAAGCACATCGGCACTTTAGCGGGCTAATTTCAGAATGGCTGACCAGTATCGAAAAAGCTTCACAAAAGCAGGATGTTGCACCTAGTATCGAACTGACTGAATAGTAGCCCTGGATTCACTCAGGAGCCCAATGCGCAGCGGGCGATATCGTTAGGAGAGCCCATGTTCGTGCCGCTTGAAAGGTTATTGAATCTTGAGGAAGGATATCGTCAGCGCTTCCTGATCAAGGGGTTGCCAATCGTACTGATGGTCATCGAGGGCAAACATATCCTTTTTGAAGACAGGTGTCCCCATCAGGGCGCTTCACTGTTTCAGGGCGCCTTAACCTCGGACTCGATACGATGTCCCAGGCATGGCTTTGAGTTCGATGTGCACACAGGCAAGGCAGTCAACGCCAACTGTCCTGAGTTGAAATTGCTCAATCCTGCCTATGAGCGGGATCGTATCGGTATCGACCTTTAACGTCTCGAGAGAGGCCTCATATGCGCTACGTCACACCTGATCTCTGTGATGCCTATCCCGACCTGATACAAGTGGTAGAGCCATTGTTTAGTAATTTTGGTGGCTGCGACTCGTTTGGTGGGCAAATTGTCACCATCAAATGTTTTGAAGATAATTCGTATGTAAAGGAGCGGGTCGAGGAAGACGGTTCGGGAAAGGTCATGGTCGTGGACGGCGGTGGGTCCATGCGCTGTGCGCTTCTGGGCGATATGCTGGCTGAAAAAGCAGCAGCCAATGGATGGGCTGGTATCGTGATTTACGGATGCGTCCGGGATGTGGATGTGCTGGCTGAGACCAACCTAGGTATCCAAGCACTGGCTTCGCATCCCAGAAAATCCGAAAAGCGTGGAGTAGGGCAGCGCGATATACCCCTTGTGTTTGGCGGGGTCACTTTTGAAGTTGGCCATTATCTGTACGCTGATAACAACGGCATTATCGTCTCCTCGCAGCGGCTTGAGATGCCAGGCGAATGAAAGAGTAACGAGAATCTGGAATGCAGGATTACGAAAGCGGTAACGAACGCGGCCTCGTATATGGCTATGTATTGAATGGACGAGGTGGTGCCCGCCGGATTCAGCGCAACGAGCTCGATATTCTTGACCTGCAGCCCGACGAAACCCTGTGGTTGCATTGGGACCGAAGTGTACCTGAGGCCCAGCAGTGGCTTCGTCAGTCCAGCGGACTCAATGAGTTTGCCTGTGATCTTCTTCTGGAAGAGGCCACCCGTCCTCGTATCGTTCCCTTGATCGGCGAGAGCCTTCTCCTGTTTCTACGCGGCGTGAACCTGAACCCCAACGCTGTTCCCGAGGATATGGTATCGCTGCGTGTTTATGTGGATGCCCAGCGCGTTATTTCTCTTCGCTTGCGTCCCCTCAAGGCGGCAGCTGAAATCCAAGAGGATCTCGAGGAGGGAATAGGGGCTGAAAACACGCGGTCGCTTATCCTTCAACTGGCTACTTACATGACAAGCCGGGTCGATACGCTGGTCGTTGAGCTTGCTGAACAGCTCGATGAAATGGAGGAACGGGTAGAAGAAGATGAAACAAACCTGCCCGAGCACAGCCTGATCCTGGGTCTGCGCAAGCGCGTCGCTAGCCTCAAGCGTTATCTGGCTCCTCAGCGCGACATTTACTTCGATCTGTCGCGCCAGAAACCAGCCTGGCTGGTAGCCGGAGGAGAGGCCGAGTACTGGAGTGAGCTTCATAATAGCCTGACGCGGAATCTGGAGGAGCTTGAGCTTATGCGAGAGCGAGTCAGCTTCTTGCAGGAGGTCGAGCAGCGCAGTGTGGCTGAGCGGACCAATCGGACCATGTATCTGCTTGCCATCATTACCGGATTCTTCCTGCCCATGAGCTTTGTGACGGGTCTGCTTGGTATGAATGTGGGCGGCATTCCCGGGTCGACATTCTCGATGGGCTTTGTTGTGGCATGCGGTGCCATCCTGCTTATTGCTGTCTTTCAGTGGTGGCTCTTCAGGCGGTTGCGGTGGTTGTAAGTGTGACTTGCTGTTTTGGACGACCGTCTAGCATGAAAGTGGCGAGGGGTGCGCTATGCCAGATCCTTTCGAAGAATCATTAAAAGATATGCTCAAGTCGGGAGCCGAGGCTCCGACGGATTACGACAGACTGGATCGCGTCCTGAAGACTGCCAATCGGCAGGTGGGTGCAGGTGATCTGTTCGGGCTGATGGGGCGTTGGGGATCCGCCGTCCTCATGGCTATCAATAATGGCTCGGGGCACGTCAAGCCTGTACGTGGCTCTTCTCGTAGCTCCCGTTCTTCTAACAAACAAGCCGAGTAATCATGGAATTTGATATCTGGACGCAAAGCCTCCTGTCCGCGATGACAACCCTATGGAGCAAGGTGGCAGGCTTCATTCCCAATCTTCTGGGTGCTTTGCTGGTTGTTATTCTCGGATTCTTTTTTGCGAAGCTGCTTGATCATCTTCTTTCCAAGCTCTTGGCCAAGCTAGGCCTGGACAGATTGATGACCGGGACTGGTCTTACCAAGATGTTGGCCCGGGTTGGGATCAAGATTCCTGTCAGTACATTGATCGGTCGCATCGTCTACTGGTTCATTCTGCTGGTTTTTCTGGTATCGGCTGCAGAGTCGCTTGGCCTGCAGCGCGTTTCGTCTACGCTTGATGTCATGGCCTTGTACTTGCCCAAAGTGTTTGGCGCTGCTCTGGTTCTAGTCATAGGCGTGCTGCTGGCGCAGCTGGTCAATGGAATCGTGCATGGCGCGGCTGAAGGTGTTGGGCTGGATTATTCCGCAGGCCTTGGGCGCGTTGCCCAGGCGCTGGTCATTATCATCAGCATTTCTGTAGCCATCGGGCAGCTTGAAATAAAGACTGAGCTACTCAATACCGTTATTGCAATCGTGTTGGCATCACTTGGTCTGGCAGCCGCACTGGCGTTGGGGTTGGGCAGTCGCGACCTGGTCGCTCAGATCCTGGCTGGAATCTATGTGCGAGAAATTTTCGAGGTCGGGCAAGTCGTACAAATCGATGAGGTTGAAGGCGTTATCGAAGAGATCGGTACGGTGAAAACGTTGCTGCTTACCGCGGACGATGAATTGATATCGGTTTCAAACAAGCGCCTTCTTGATCAGCGTGTAAAGGCTCGCTAACAAGTGAAAAAGTTGCCGACAGCGAGCTGTGAGACGGATATCATGCCGCCCACTGAACGGCAGTCCGGCACCGTCCGCTTTGAACGAAACCTTGTCTACAGCCTATGACCCCCGCCAGCTCACTGATGAGGAGCTGGTGCAGCGCGCACATACCGAGTTGTTCCATGTGACGCGTGCCTACGAAGAACTGATGCGGCGGTATCAACGTACGCTGTTCAATGTATGCGCACGCTATCTGGGGAACGACCGAGATGCAGATGATGTCTGTCAGGAGGTCATGCTGAAGGTGCTGTATGGACTTAAGAACTTTGAGGGCAAGTCAAAGTTTAAGACCTGGCTCTATAGCATTACGTACAACGAGTGCATTACCCAATACCGGAAGGAGCGTCGTAAGCGTCGTCTGGTAGATGCTTTGAGTCTGGAGCCGATCGAAGAAGCTTCGGATGAAAAGGCGCCAAAGTTGGAAGAGCGGGGTGGTCTGGATCGCTGGCTAGCCCATGTGAATCAGATTGATCGAGAAATTCTGGTGTTACGCTTTGTGGCGGAGCTCGAGTTCCAGGAAATTGCAGACATCATGCACATGGGGCTCAGTGCGACCAAGATGCGTTATAAGCGGGCACTGGATAAGCTGCGTGACAAGTTCGCAGCAGAAGTTGAGGGCTAGGTAACACCATAGTCCACTGTTTTTTATGAACTTCTGAATAACTTGTTGTCAAAGCCTCCGGAGATTGCCGGAACACTAATATCATTAAGATGGGGATACATAGGATGAAATTGAAGAGCACCTTAGGCGTCGTCATTGGCTCCCTGGTCGCCGCTTCTTCTCTGAGCGCCATGGCTCAGGGTCAAGGCGCAGTAGAGGGCGAGCTGTTTGGCAAGCGCTACTTCACCGACAGCCAGCGTGACATGAGCAATGCCAACCTGTATGGCGGTTCGGTGGGTTACTTCCTGACTGACGACGTCGAGCTGGCGCTGTCCTATGGTGAGTACCACGACGTACGTGGCGACCACGATGAAGGTCACAAAAAGATTCACGGTAGCCTGGCTGCCCTTGATGCCTACTACCACTGGGGTACTCCTGGTGTAGGTCTGCGTCCTTACGTTTCTGGCGGTTTCGCTCACCAGTCCCTGACTGATGCGCATGCTGACCATCACGGCCGCAACCACACTACGTTCGCAAACGTAGGTGCGGGCCTGAAGTACTACTTCACCGAGAACCTGTACGCTCGTGGTGGCCTGGAAGGCAACTACAACATCGATGATGACCAGGGTGAATGGTCTGCTGTCGTAGGTGTGGGTGTGAACTTCGGTGGTTCTTCCCGTCGTCAGGAAGCTGCACCAGCACCGGAGCCGGTTGCTGATGTGTGCACCGATTCTGACAACGATGGCGTTTGCGATAACGTCGATCAGTGCCCGAACACTCCGGCTAACGTAACTGTTGATGCCAACGGTTGCCCGGCTGTTGCAGAAGTTGTTCGCGTTGAGCTGGACGTGAAGTTCGACTTTGACAAGGCTGTTGTGAAGCCTGAGAGCTATGGCGATATCAAGAACCTGGCTGACTTCATGCAGCAGTATCCGCAGACTTCTACTACTGTAGAAGGTCACACTGACTCTGTTGGTACTGATGCTTACAACCAGCGTCTGTCTGAGCGTCGCGCAAACGCAGTTCGTAACGTTCTGGTTAACCAGTATGGTGTTTCTGGCAATCGTGTAAATGCTGTAGGTTACGGCGAGAGCCGTCCTGTAGCTGACAACTCCACTGAAGCTGGCCGTGCCGTTAACCGTCGCGTAGAAGCTGAAGTTGAAGCTCAAGCTAAGCAGTAATTAGTTACTGTCTAGTAAAAAGCCCGCATCGTAAGATGCGGGCTTTTTAATTTGGGCTTATTAAGGCAATAAAAAAGCCCCTGTCGGGGCTTTTTATTAACGATTATTAATCGGATTAATATCGCGCTTGGTTGGGCCGGTATAAAGTTGACGAGGACGACCAATCTTATAGGGGCCGGAAAGCATTTCTTGCCAGTGAGAGATCCAGCCTACTGTTCTGGCCAGGGCGAAGATCACAGTAAACATACTGGTGGGTATGCCGATTGCTTTTAGGATAATTCCTGAATAGAAGTCGACGTTGGGGTAAAGATTTCTTTCAATGAAGTAAGGATCTTTGCGCGCAAGTTCTTCCAATTGCATGGCAAGTTCAAGCTGAGGATCATTAATGCCAAGTTCAGCAAGAACTTCATCGCATGTCTGTTTCATAACTTTGGCGCGAGGGTCAAAGTTCTTGTAAACGCGATGGCCAAAGCCCATTAGCTTGAATGGATCGTTTTTATCCTTGGCCTTGGCGACAAACTTATCAATATTGCTGACATCGCCAATCTCATCCAGCATTCGCAATACTGCTTCGTTTGCTCCGCCGTGAGCGGGGCCCCAAAGCGCTGCAATACCGGCTGCGATGCAGGCGAATGGGTTTGCACCCGAGGAGCCTGCCAGCCGAACTGTCGAGGTGGAAGCGTTTTGCTCGTGGTCGGCATGCAGAATAAAGATTTTGTCCATTGCCTTTGCGAGAACCGGGCTGACCGGCTTAATTTCGCAAGGTGTATTGAACATCATATGAAGGAAGTTTTCTGCGTATCCCAGGCGATTATCGGGATACATCATTGGCTGGCCCATGGAGTACTTGTAAACCATGGCGGCCAGGGTTGGCATCTTGGCAATCAGGCGCATGGCCGAAATTTCACGATGATGCGGGTCCTGGATATCCAGGGAGTCATGATAGAAGGCGGAAAGTGCGCCCACTACGCCACACATGATGGCCATTGGGTGAGCGTCACGACGAAAGCCATTGAAGAACGTCTTGAGCTGTTCATGAACCATGGTGTGGTTCTTGATGATGCTTACAAAGTTCTGCTTTTGTTCTTCGTTAGGCAATTCACCTTTTAGTAAAAGGTAACAAGTCTCAAGGTAATCGGACTTTTCTGCCAGTTGTTCGATGGGATAGCCGCGGTGCAAGAGGATCCCATTGTCACCATCGATGTAGGTGATTTTCGATTCACAGGAGGCCGTCGACATAAAGCCTGGATCGAACGTGAAAACGCCAGCGTTCGTAAGATTACGAACATCGACCACATCAGGTCCGAGGGTTCCAGACATTACGGGCAGCTGTACCGGGTCTGCGCCCTCAATGATTAGCTGCGCTTTCTTGTCAGCCATTAAGGCCTCCTTATTTATGCTTGAAATCATTTATACAACCCCCACGCAGGGCCAGGGCCACTATAGAGGCAATCATTTGAAAGTCAATTTACGAACATATTGCGCCAATTATTACTTAGGTTTCAAACGTGCTCATAACTTACACTATTGAGCGCCGTTTAGGGCAGCGACATTAGTCTATTTGTATGGAATTGGTGCGTTGTCATGAGCAGCCTAACTGTCTATACTTCATGGCCGACCGCCTCAGGCTGTGTGCCTCTCCAGCGCGGTTGTCAATCCAGTAATGGATGTCTATTAAAGCAATTCCCAATAACTAGCCCGGCAACTTTGGGCTCTCAGTGTGAAAGAAGCCGTGAATAGTAAACGACCTGTAAATCTAGACCTCAGGACCATAAAACTCCCTATCACAGCTTACACCTCGATCCTTCACCGAATTTCCGGCGTTATCCTCTTCATCGGCCTTGCTGCGCTGCTTTATGGGCTCGACTTGTCGCTGAGTTCTGAGGATGGATTTGCTCGTGTGAAAGCGTTCCTGGCGTATCCGTTGGTCAAGCTCGTGATCTGGGCCGTGTTGTCCGCATTGCTGTACCACCTAGTAGCAGGCGTGCGCCATTTGATTATGGACATGGGTGCCGGTGAAACATTGCAAGGCGGCAAATTGGGCTCTCAGATCGTATTGATTGTATCTGCGGTGCTGATCGTTCTGGTGGGGGTCTGGATATGGTAACTAGCGTCACTAACTTCTCGCGCTCAGGTCTCTATGACTGGATGGCTCAGCGCGTATCCGCAGTAATTCTTGCGATTTATACGCTTTTCTTACTTGGATATGTCGTGCTTCACCCCGATATGTCGTTTGAGCAATGGCATGGGCTGTATAGCAACGGCTGGATGCGCATCTTCAGCTTGCTCGCCTTGGTTTCGGTTGGGGTTCATGCCTGGGTAGGCATGTGGACCATCTCTACCGATTATCTGACCCCTATGGCCTTGGGTAAGGGCGCCACGACAGTGCGTTTCCTGTTCCAGGCTGTGTGTGGTGTTGCCATGTTCGCCTTCTTTGTGTGGGGCGTACAGATTCTTTGGGGTGTGTGAGTCATGTCCAGTATTCGTACTCTTTCTTTTGACGCCATTATCGTAGGTGGCGGCGGCGCAGGCATGCGTGCAGCGCTGCAGTTGGCCCAGTCAGGTCACAAGACAGCTGTTGTTACTAAGGTTTTCCCTACTCGTTCCCATACCGTATCCGCTCAGGGCGGTATTACCTGTGCCATCGCATCGGCTGACCCGAATGACGATTGGCGCTGGCATATGTACGACACTGTAAAGGGGTCGGACTACATTGGCGACCAGGATGCCATCGAGTACATGTGCTCTGTGGGTCCCGAAGCGGTTTTCGAACTGGAACACATGGGCCTCCCGTTCTCCCGTACTGAAACAGGCCGTATCTATCAGCGCCCATTCGGTGGGCAGTCCAAGGACTATGGTAAGGGCGGCCAGGCGGCGCGTACGTGTGCTGCGGCTGACCGTACCGGTCATGCGCTGTTGCATACCCTTTATCAAAACAATCTGAAGAACAATACAGTCTTCTTGAATGAGTGGTATGCAGTCGATCTGGTAAAAAACCAGGATGGATCCATCGTTGGGATCATTGCAGTTTGCATCGAAACGGGTGAGACCGTTTACATTCGTTCGAAAGCCACTGTTCTGGCCACCGGCGGTGCTGGACGTATTTACGCTTCTACTACCAACGCGCTGATCAATACCGGCGATGGTATCGGTATGGCATTGCGTGCAGGTGTGCCTGTTCAAGACATTGAAATGTGGCAATTCCACCCAACCGGTATTGCCGGTGCGGGCGTCCTGGTAACCGAAGGTTGCCGTGGTGAGGGTGGTTACCTCATCAACAAGCATGGCGAGCGCTTCATGGAGCGTTATGCGCCTAATGCCAAAGACCTGGCTGGACGAGACGTTGTTGCTAGGTCCATGATCAAGGAGATCATTGCAGGCAATGGCTGTGGCCCAGACGCCGATCATGTATTGTTGAAGCTGGATCACCTGGGTGAAGAAGTGCTTCACGGCCGTTTGCCAGGCATTTGCGAGTTGTCCAAAACATTCGCGCATGTTGATCCGGTCAAGGCACCTATTCCTGTTATTCCGACCTGCCATTACATGATGGGTGGTATCGCTACCAATATTCATGGGCAAGCGATCACTCAGGATACCGACGGCAATGATAAGATCATTGAAGGGCTTTTCGCCGTGGGCGAGGTGGCCTGTGTGTCGGTTCATGGTGCAAACCGTCTGGGTGGCAACTCTCTGCTTGACCTTGTTGTCTTTGGTCGCGCAGCGGGTCTGCATTTGGAAAAAGCATTGAAGGAAGGTGTTGAGCATCGCGACGCCAGCGCCAGTGATATCGAGCACTCCCTGGCTCGCATTTCTGGTGTCAACGAACGCAGCACTGGAGAAGACGTAGCGCCTCTGCGCAAAGAGCTTCAGAGCTGCATGCAGAACTACTTCGGTGTATTCCGTACGGGCGAGTACATGCAGAAGGGTATCGCACAGCTTTCCGAGCTGCGCGAGCGAATCGCCAACGTGAAGATTGCAGACAAGAGCCAGGCATTCAACACGGCCCGTATCGAGGCACTCGAGCTACAGAACCTTTTGGAAGTTGCTGAAGCCACTGCTATTGCAGCGGAAACCCGCAAGGAAAGTCGTGGAGCGCATGCTCGCGAAGATTTTGAAGAGCGGGACGACGAGAACTGGCTCTGCCATACCTTGTACTTCCCAGAAGACAAGCGTGTTACCAAGCGCGCTGTCAATTTCTCTCCGAAGACAGTTCCTACGTTCGAACCTAAAGTTCGTACATACTGAGGTTTGCCGTTATGTTGCAAGTCAGTGTTTACCGCTACAACCCTGAAAAGGATGAACTTCCTTTCATGCAGGAATTTCAGATCGAGACCGGTGGTAAGGATCTGATGGTTCTTGACATCCTGGCCTTGATCAAAGAACAGGATGTTACGTTCTCTTACCGTCGCTCTTGCCGCGAGGGTGTTTGCGGCTCCGATGGTATGAACATCAATGGCCAGAATGGCTTGGCATGTATTACACCGCTTTCAAGCGTTGTAAAAGGTAACAAGCTGGTTGTTCGTCCTTTACCGGGTCTGCCTGTCATCCGTGACCTCGTGGTCGATATGAGCATCTTCTATAAGCAGTACGAGAAGGTGCAGCCCTATCTGCAAAACGAGACGCCTGCGCCAGCTATCGAGCGGCTGCAAACACCTGAAGAGCGCGAAAAGCTTGATGGCTTGTACGAGTGCATCCTGTGCGCCTGCTGCTCTACGTCTTGCCCGTCGTTCTGGTGGAACCCTGACAAGTTCCTGGGCCCTGCTGCGCTGCTGCAAGCCTATCGTTTCCTGGCTGACAGCCGTGATACGCATACTCAGGAGCGTCTTGCTGCCATGGACGATCCCTTCAGTGTCTTCCGTTGCCGTTCGATCATGAACTGCGTGACGGTATGTCCGAAGGGGTTGAACCCAACGAAAGCAATTGGTCATGTGCGTAGCATGCTGCTTCAGAGCGGTACTTAATTAGCGATTTGCACCGACAAAGGAACAGAATCCTTTGTCGGTGCTCTAAAGCGACCTGCAAGGCGTAGGCTCTGCCGGTTGATTGAATACATATTAGGGGCAACCGGGCTGGTGCCCGGACATCAATGAATGCTGTATAGCTTTCTGGCGCGCAGTATGACTCGATGGTGTTGTCCCTGACCGAGGGGTGACTTAAATGCACGAAAGCGTTATGCAGCGGATGTGGGAAAGCGCTCACCTATCAGGTGGGAATGCCTCCTATGTCGAAGAGCTCTATGAGCTCTATCTGCACGATCCCAATGCCGTTCCTGAGGAATGGCGCTCTTATTTCCAGAAGCTTCCTGCAGATGGAAATTTCTCCCCTGACGTATCGCACTCAGCGATCCGTGATCACTTCGTTCTCCTGGCAAAAAATCAACGCCGTGCCCAGCCTGTCTCAGCAGGTACAGTTAGCAGTGAGCATGAGAAGAAGCAGGTCGAAGTTCTGCGCCTTATTCAGGCTTATCGTATGCGCGGCCATCAGGCTGCGAGTCTGGATCCGCTGGGGTTGTGGCAGCGTCAAGCGCCTGCCGACCTGTCACTCAATCACTATGGATTGACTGACGCAGATCTCGATACGACCTTCCGCACCGGCGAGTTGTACTTCGGCAAAGAAGAGGCAACTCTGCGGGAAATACGGGATGCTCTGCAAGAGACATATTGCCGCACTGTCGGTGCGGAGTTCATGCATATTGTCGATTCCGAGGAGCGCCGCTGGTTCCTGCAGCGTCTGGAAAGTGTCCGTGGGCGTCCTCAGTATTCCGCCGAAGCCAAGACACATCTGCTCGAACGCCTAACGGCCGCAGAGGGTTTGGAAAAGTATCTGGGTACCAAGTATCCAGGCACCAAGCGCTTTGGCCTGGAGGGTGGAGAAAGCCTCATTCCGCTGATCGACGAAATCATCCAGCGCTCCGGCTCCTATGGCGCCCAAGAGATCGTAATCGGTATGGCCCACCGTGGCCGCTTGAACGTACTGGTTAACACGCTAGGCAAGAATCCTCGCGATCTTTTCGATGAGTTCGAAGGCAAGAAAATCGTTGAGCTGGGCTCCGGTGATGTGAAGTACCACCAGGGTTTCTCTTCCAACGTAATGACTGAAGGTGGAGAAGTTCACCTGGCGCTCGCCTTTAACCCGTCACACTTGGAAATCGTTTCTCCAGTGGTGGAAGGATCGGTACGCGCACGTCAGGATCGTCGTAGCGACAAATCCGGCGACAAGGTCGTTCCGATTTCCATTCATGGTGATGCGGCCTTTGCAGGGCAGGGTGTAGTGATGGAAACCCTGCAGATGTCCCAGACCCGGGCTTACAAAACCGGTGGCACGCTGCATATCATAATCAACAACCAGGTCGGCTTTACCACAAACCGCCAGGAAGATGCCCGTTCCACCGAGTATGCAACTGATGTTGCCAAAATGGTGCAGGCGCCTATCTTCCACGTGAATGGTGATGATCCGGAAGCGGTTCTCTTCGTGACACAGCTGGCGGTCGACTACCGCATGCATTTCAAGCGTGACGTAGTCATTGACCTCGTTTGCTATCGTCGTCGTGGCCATAACGAAGCTGACGAACCCAGTGGTACTCAGCCGCTGATGTATCAGCAAATCACCAAGCAGCGCACCACACGTGACCTTTATGCGGATGCATTGGTACAGGCCGGTGTGATGAGCGCCGAGCAGGTACAGGCTCAGTTCGAAAACTATCGTAGTGCCTTGGATGAAGGTCGCCATGTGGTGGCGAGCCTGGTCAAGGAGCCGAACAAAGGCCTGTTCGTTGACTGGCGCCCCTACCTGGGACATGCCTGGACCGCACGTCACGACACTCGATTTGACCTGAAGACTTTGCAGGAACTATCCAACAAGTTGCTGCAGCTGCCGGAAGGCCTGGTTGTACAGCGTCAGGTTGGCAAAATCCTCGAAGATCGCCAGAAGATGAGTGCTGGTGGACTCCCGATCAACTGGGGCTACGCGGAAACCATGGCCTATGCCACGTTGCTGCATGAGGGCCATCCGGTTCGTATTACTGGTCAGGATGTTGGCCGTGGTACGTTCTCGCATCGCCATGCTGTGCTTCATAACCAGAAGGATGGTGTGCCTTATGTTCCGCTGCAACATCTGAGCGAAGATCAGCCAAGTTTCGAGATCTACGATTCCTTGCTGTCCGAGGAAGCTGTACTGGCGTTTGAGTACGGCTATGCCACGACGACACCAAATGCTCTTGTGATCTGGGAAGCGCAGTTTGGTGATTTCGCCAACGGCGCGCAGGTTGTCATCGATCAGTTTATTACCAGTGGCGAAATCAAGTGGGGCCGCTTGTGTGGCCTGACCATGCTGCTGCCTCATGGTTATGAAGGACAGGGCCCCGAGCATTCCTCTGCTCGTCTGGAGCGCTACCTGCAACTGTGTGCCGAGCAGAACATCCAGGTATGCGTACCGACCACGCCCGCTCAGATCTACCATCTGTTGCGTCGCCAGGTTATTCGTCCGCTGCGTAAGCCACTTGTGGTTCTAACACCCAAGTCGCTTCTGCGTCACAAGCTTGCCATTTCCACACTGGAAGATTTGGCTGAAGGCTCGTTCCAGACTGTTATACCGGAAATCGATGCGATCGATCCGCAAAAGGTAACCCGTCTGGTCATGTGTAGCGGCAAGGTCTATTACGACCTGCTTGAGAAGCGCCGTACCGAAGGTCGTGAAGATACAGCGATCGTACGCATCGAACAGCTTTATCCGTTCCCTGAGGATGACCTGACAGAAGTCATGTCTGCCTACAGCAATCTGACGGATATTGTTTGGTGTCAGGAAGAGCCTATGAACCAGGGTGCCTGGTATTGCAGTCAGCATCATATGCGTCGCGTCATTTCAGCGCTCAAGCCTGAGATTGGCCTTAAGTACGCAGGACGTGATGCCTCCGCTGCGCCGGCAGTTGGTTACGCTTCGATGCATGCCGAGCAGCAGGAAAAACTGCTGAACGATGCTTTTAATGGTTAACGCGCGCGCATAAAACGAATTAAGGAATCCAATAGAATGGCTATCGAGATCAAAGCCCCAACATTTCCAGAGTCGGTTGCAGATGGCACCGTCGCTACTTGGCACAAGAAGCCTGGTGAAGCCGTAAAGCGGGACGAACTGCTGGTCGATATCGAAACTGACAAGGTTGTCCTGGAAGTTGTGGCTCCCGCTGACGGTGTGTTGGCCGAAGTCTTGAAAAACGAAGGCGACACCGTGCTGAGCGAAGAAGTCATTGCACGCGTGGAGGAGGGTGCTGCAGCTGCTGCGCCAGCCGCTAGTGCTCCGGCCGTAGCGTCATCTGCTGCGCCTGCTGCTGCAGCTCAGGATGAAGAGGATCCGATTCTGGCGCCAGCCGCTCGTAAGCTGGCAGAAGAAAATGGTCTGGATCCAGCCAGCATCAAGGGCACCGGAAAAGGCGGTCGCGTAACCAAGGAAGACGTTGTAGCCGCTATCGAAGCCAAGAAAGCTGCGCCTTCCGCTCCGGCAGCCAAGCCGGCTGCAGCGGCTGCGCCGGCACAGACCTTTGCTGCAGGCGATCGCGTCGAGAAGCGTGTACCGATGACACGTCTGCGTGCCAAGGTCGCCGAGCGTCTGGTCGAGGCTCAGTCAAGCATGGCCATGTTGACTACATTCAATGAAGTCAACATGAAGCCGATCATGGAGCTACGCGCCAAGTACAAGGACATGTTTGAGAAGAAGCACAATGGCGTACGCCTTGGCTTCATGTCTTTCTTTGTTAAGGCGGCGACCGAGGCTCTCAAGCGTCAGCCAGGCGTCAACGCCTCTATCGATGGTAGCGACATCGTTTACCACGGTTATCAGGACATTGGTGTTGCAGTTTCCAGTGATCGTGGCCTGGTTGTTCCGGTGCTGCGCAATGCCGAGCTCATGAGCCTGGCTGAAGTCGAGGGTACCATTGCTGATTTCGGCAAGAAGGCGAAAGCCGGCAAGTTGACCATGGAAGACATGCAGGGCGGTACTTTTACCATCTCCAACGGTGGTGTTTTTGGCTCGTTGCTATCCACTCCGATCGTTAACCCGCCGCAGACTGCCATCCTTGGCATGCACAAGATCCAGGAACGGCCTATGGCAGTAAATGGTCAGGTTGTCATTCTGCCGATGATGTACCTTGCTCTGTCCTATGATCACCGTCTGATCGACGGTAAGGAAGCCGTAACCTTCCTGGTCACCATGAAGGATCTGCTGGAAGACCCGGCCCGTCTGCTGCTGGATATCTAATCTGGTCCATATATAGAGACGGCTTCGTAAGAAGCCGTCCGGTTTATCGAAATAGGATGAAACTTATGAGCGAAAAATTCGACGTAGTCGTGATCGGTGCCGGCCCTGGCGGCTATGTGGCTGCCATCCGTGCTGCGCAGCTCGGCCTGAAAACTGCCTGTATCGAGCGATACAAGGGTAAGGAAGGCAAGGTCTCCCTGGGTGGTACCTGCTTGAACGTAGGTTGCATTCCTTCCAAGGCGCTGCTGGATAGCTCTTACAAGTTTCATGAAGCGCATGAAGGCTTCAAGGTTCACGGCATCGATGCACCCAACGTGACTATCGATGTACCTGCCATGATCGGTCGTAAGGATCAGATCGTTAAGAACCTGACAGGTGGTATCGGCACGCTATTCAAGGCCAACGGTGTAACGCTGTTGGAAGGACATGGCAAGCTGCTAGCCAACAAGCAGGTTGAAGTGACAGGTCTGGACGGTCAGACTCAAGTTGTCGAAGCGACAAATGTCATCCTGGCTTCGGGCTCGCGTCCGATCGAAATTCCGCCGGCTCCGCTTGTTGAAGGCATTGTTGTTGACTCCACGGGTGCTCTTGACTTCACTGAAGTTCCGAAGCGTCTGGGCGTTATTGGTGCAGGCGTTATTGGTCTGGAACTGGGCTCGGTATGGGCTCGTCTGGGTGCCGAAGTAACTGTTCTGGAAGCGCTGGACAAATTCCTGCCGGCTGCCGATGAGCAGATTGCGAAGGAAGGCCTGAAGATTCTAACCAAGCAAGGTCTGAACGTTCGTCTGGGTACACGTGTAACCGGTTCGGAAGTCAACGGAAACGAAGTGACCGTGACCTTTACCGACTCTACCGGTGAGCAGAAGCAGACGTTCGACAAGCTGATCGTAGCCGTAGGCCGTCGTCCCGTGACGACCGATCTGCTGGCTTCTGATTGCGGCGTGGAGAGCGATGAGCGCGGATACATCTATGTTGATGACTATTGCGCTACCAGCGTACCCGGCGTTTACGCAATCGGTGACTGTGTACGCGGCCTGATGCTGGCTCACAAAGCTTCCGAAGAAGGTGTCATGGTGGCCGAGCGTATCGCAGGTCACAAGGCTCAGATGAACTATGATCTGATTCCTTCGGTTATCTATACCCATCCGGAAATGGCATGGGTCGGCAAAACCGAGCAGGCTTTGAAGGCTGAAGGCGTTGAAGTGAATGTCGGCACCTTCCCGTTTGCTGCAAGTGGCCGAGCCATGGCGGCCAACGATACGGCTGGCCTGGTCAAGGTAATTGCCGACGCCAAGACCGATCGCGTTCTAGGTGTTCATATTATTGGCCCAAGTGCAGCGGATCTGGTTCAGCAAGGCGCCATCGCCATGGAATTCGGCACCAGTGCCGAAGACCTGGGCATGATGGTGTTCTCGCACCCAACACTGTCTGAAGCGCTGCATGAAGCGGCCCTGGCGGTGAATGGCCATGCCATTCATATTGCCAACCGCAAGAAGCGTTAAGACGGTAGACCAACGGTGAGCAGCCCGCCGCTACTCCAGGGGAGGGCCGCAGGAACGCTCACCGGACTGCCAGAGGGCAGTTACAGGTGGCGCGGCGCCAATGAGCGCAGCGCCGAAAATGCGCAATACCTAACGAAGACGGTAGATAAGCATGAATCTCCACGAGTATCAGGGTAAGCAGCTGTTCGCTGAGTACGGCCTGCCTGTATCCAAGGGCTTCGCTGTAGACACCCCGGAAGAAGCGGCGGAAGCCTGCGACAAAATCGGCGGCAGCGAGTGGGTCGTTAAAGCACAAGTTCATGCGGGTGGCCGTGGTAAAGCCGGCGGTGTGAAGCTGGTCAAGAGCCGTGAAGACGCCAAGGCGTTTGCTCAAAACTGGCTAGGCAAAAATCTGGTGACCTACCAGACTGATGCTAATGGTCAGCCGGTTAGCAAGATCCTGGTTGAGTCCTGCACGGACATCGACAAGGAACTGTACCTCGGTGCGGTCGTTGACCGTTCCAGCCGCCGTATCGTTTTCATGGCCTCCACCGAAGGTGGCGTGGACATCGAAAAAGTTGCGCACGACACGCCTGAGAAAATTCTGAAGGCAACCGTTGATCCTCTGGTAGGTGCTCAGCCTTATCAAGGCCGTGAGCTGGCTTTTCAGCTAGGCCTGACCGGTAACCAGATCAAGCAGTTCACCCAAATTTTTGTTGGTCTGGCTAAGTTGTTCCAGGACTATGACCTGGCGCTGCTGGAAGTGAACCCGCTGGTCATCAAGAAAGATGGCGACCTTCACTGCCTGGATGCCAAGATCAATATCGACAGCAACGCCATGTATCGTCAGCCCAAGCTGCGTGCAATGCATGATCCATCCCAGGATGATGCTCGTGAAGCCCATGCGCAGAAGTGGGAACTGAACTACGTTGCACTTGAAGGCAACATTGGCTGCATGGTCAATGGTGCAGGTCTGGCCATGGGTACCATGGACATCGTTAACCTGCATGGCGGCAAGCCGGCCAACTTCCTGGACGTAGGCGGTGGCGCGACCAAAGAGCGCGTAACCGAAGCGTTCAAGATCATTCTGTCCGACAGCAATGTTAAAGCCGTACTGGTTAATATCTTCGGCGGTATCGTTCGTTGCGACATGATTGCTGAAGGCATCATCGGCGCAGTGAAAGAAGTCGGCGTGAAGGTTCCCGTCGTTGTGCGCCTGGAAGGCAACAACGCTGAGTTGGGTGCCAAGGTCCTGGCCGAAAGCGGTCTGAACATCATCGCGGCAACTAGCCTGACCGACGCTGCCCAGCAGGTCGTCAAGGCCGCGGAGGGTAAGTAATGAGCGTCCTGATTAATAAAGACACCAAAGTTATCTGCCAGGGCTTTACCGGTAGCCAAGGTACTTTCCACTCCGAGCAAGCTATCGCCTACGGCACCAAGATGGTTGGCGGTGTAACGCCAGGCAAGGGTGGTACTACTCACCTGGGTCTGCCCGTATTCAATACGGTTAAGGAAGCAGTAGAAGCGACCGGCGCCGAGGCTTCGGTCATCTATGTTCCGGCTCCTTTCTGTAAGGACTCCATTCTTGAAGCCGCGTTTGGTGGTATCAAGCTGATCGTTTGCATCACCGAAGGCATTCCTACGCTGGATATGCTGGATGCCAAGGTCAAGTGCGATGAGTTGGGCGTACGCCTGATTGGTCCAAACTGCCCAGGCGTAATCACACCCGGCGAATGCAAGATCGGCATCATGCCTGGTCACATTCATTTGCCAGGTAAGGTCGGCATTGTTTCCCGTTCCGGTACGCTGACGTACGAAGCGGTCAAGCAAACCACTGACGCAGGTTTCGGCCAATCCACATGTGTGGGTATCGGCGGTGACCCGATTCCGGGTTCCAACTTCATCGATATTCTGAAGCTGTTCCAGGAAGATCCCCAGACCGAAGCGATCGTCATGATCGGTGAGATCGGTGGTTCTGCCGAAGAAGAGGCTGCAGCCTTCATCAAGGCCAATGTGACCAAGCCTGTTGTGTCCTACATTGCCGGTGTTACTGCACCTCCTGGCAAGCGTATGGGTCATGCGGGCGCAATCATCTCTGGCGGCAAAGGTACTGCTGACGAGAAGTTCGCTGCGCTGCAAGACGCAGGCGTCAAGACCGTACGTTCCCTGGCTGATATCGGCAAGGCCCTGGCCGAGCTGACTGGTTGGGAAGTCAAGAAGGCGTAAGCCTTACCTTGATGCAAAGGCCACCTTTAAGGTGGCCTTTGTTTTTATAGGGCTGATAAATTTTTAGTTCTGTAAATCGCTGATCGATCGACAATACTGCTACAGAGGGCCTGATTTCGGCCCGTTTAGTCGGGGTGTAAGACGTTTTTGCTGCCTTTGTCTGCAGATTTCGTTAGGATGTGCACCCTTCACAGCCACCGTCTCCAAAAGAGTAGGGTAGCCATTAGTGGTCCGCTTTAGCCAAGCGGGCGTCGTTCCTAATAAGCAACGGGAACCCTTCGCGATCAATCTGTCTGAATCCGGTATTCCCTTAAATGAAATCTCTGAAAGGCCAGGATATCCTGGCGCTTGGCTTTATGACCTTCGCTCTCTTTGTAGGCGCGGGTAACATCATTTTCCCTCCGATTGTAGGCTTGCAAGCCGGTCCACACGTTTGGGCTGCGGCTATTGGCTTCCTTATTACAGCGGTAGGCTTGCCTGTACTAACAGTGGTTGCCTTAGCTCGTGTAGGCGGCGCCATGAACGCGCTGAGCTCACCAATCGGACGGGTAGCCGGTGGCCTGTTGGCAGCGGTCTGCTATTTATCAGTCGGTCCGCTGTTTGCCACCCCACGTACTGCAACTGTGTCATTCGAGGTTGGGCTTGCGCCCCTTACAGGTGGTGGGGCGCTACCGCTGTTTCTCTACAGCCTTGTCTATTTCTGTGTTGTATTGCTGGTATCGCTTTATCCAGGTCGGTTGTTGGATACGGTGGGCCGTTTCCTGGCGCCGTTGAAAATCCTGGCGCTTGCCATTCTGGGGGCGGCGGCATTCCTATGGCCTGCCGGCGGGACGGGCGAGTCCGTTAAAGCTTATCAGGCACAGGCGTTTTCCCAAGGTTTCATTAATGGTTATCTGACCATGGATACGTTGGGTGCTCTGGTGTTTGGCATCGTCATTGTAAATGCGATCAAGGCGCGTGGCATAGAATCAGCAACACTGATTACGCGCTACGCTGTTATTGCCGGACTGATTGCAGGTGTTGGGTTGGCTCTGGTTTACATCAGCCTGTTCCAGCTGGGCTCTACTAGCCATTCATTGGTGCCAGCGGCCACTAATGGGGCAGAGGTGCTTCATGCCTATGTACAGCATACGTTTGGTGAACCTGGCAGTATTTTCCTTGCCTGTCTGATTTCGCTTGCCTGTCTGGTCACTGCGGTTGGATTGACCTGCGCCTGTGCAGAATACTTTAGTGAAGCCCTGCATCTGCCTTACAAAGTTCTGGTTGTTGCACTGGCACTTTTTTCTCTACTCGTTTCGAATCTGGGTTTGACTCATCTGATTCAAATATCCGTACCCGTGCTGACGGCCATTTATCCGCCGTGCATTGTCTTGGTTGTGCTTAGCTTCTGCTCCAGACTGTGGCATTCATCCTCACGCGTTGTAGCCCCTGTCATGCTGGTTGCGTTTCTGTTCGGCGTTGTAGATGGCATAAAGGCGGCAGGTTTTGATGCCAGCTGGATTACCTGGCTGGAGGCCAAGCTTCCGCTGGTAGATCAAGGGCTGGCGTGGCTCATTCCATCGGTTGTAGTGGGTGTATTGGCTACGCTCTGGGATAGACAGCAAGGCCAGCCACAGGCCGTGCGAGCTTCATAAGAGCTTTTTCCCGGTAATAAAAAAGCCCGCTACTGCGGGCTTTTTTATTACAAGCTTACTGCTGCTTGGTGTTCGGATCACCGCCTTGCAGAGGCTGATCCGGATTTCCCTGAGGAGAAGTATTGGTGCCGGTATCCTGAGCTTCTTTAGCTTGCTCTTGGGCGGCTTCAGTACGCTCTTGAGCAGCCTGATTGCTTTCCTTGGCTGCTTCATTCATGTGTTCTTGAGCTTTCTGCTCGGATTGCTGTGCGTCTTGTGCCTTTTCTTCGGAAGGCTTGTCACAGGCAGCTAAGCCAAGGGCTGCAGCAAGCAGCAGGGCGTAAGCGAAAGGTTTTTGCATGGTCTTCTCCTTGTTTAATTCACGGCAGCACTTCGAGCATACGTATACAGCGAAGTTCCGCGTAGACCTTCTTAGCGTCTATGGCGGTATGCGAGCCTAACAGGTACGGCTGCCAGACCTATTGGCAGCAATCATGGCCAGGTAGTTCCTGACATTTGATTAAATGGCCCGGATATGAGACCTGCAATCCGTTTTGGGTTGAAAAATAAGGACTTGCCCCCATTTTGCGTCCATCACCGCTATCGCGGCTCAACCGTCATCTGTGGAGTTCGTAACCATGAGTGTGGAGACTCAGAAAGAAACATTAGGTTTTCAGACTGAAGTGAAGCAGCTGCTTCATCTCATGATTCATTCTCTGTATTCCAACAAGGAAATTTTTCTTCGGGAGTTGGTTTCCAACGCCTCCGATGCGGCGGACAAGCTCCGCTTTGAGGCCCTGGCCAAGCCGGAGCTGCTTGAGGGCGGCGACGCGCTCAAGATCCGTATCAGCTACGACAAGGATGCACGCACTGTCACGATAGAGGACAACGGCATCGGCATGAGCCGTGAGGATGTCGTTACGCATCTGGGAACTATTGCCAAATCAGGCACCGCTGATTTCCTTAAGAACCTGTCGGGCGACCAGCGCAAGGACTCCCACTTGATCGGCCAGTTTGGGGTCGGTTTTTATAGTGCCTTTATCGTAGCGGACAAAGTGGATGTCTTTACACGCCGTGCTGGACAGCCTGCTGCGAAAGGGGTCCACTGGAGTTCGAAAGGCGAAGGCGAATTCGATGTTGAAACCATCGAAAAACCTGAGCGTGGTACTCGCATCGTTCTGCATCTGAAAACAGGCGAAGAAGAGTTCGCTGACGGCTGGCGTCTGCGTAATATCATCAAGAAGTATTCTGATCACATTGCACTGCCGATCGAGTTGCCAAAAGAGCATCACGGAGAGGACGCACCCTCAGAGCAGGAGTGGGAAACGGTCAATCGGGCCAGCGCGTTGTGGACACGGCCGCGTACTGAAGTCAAGGATGAGGAATACCAGGAGTTTTACAAGCACGTCTCCCATGATTTCGAGAACCCTCTGACCTGGAGTCACAATAAGGTAGAGGGCAAACTTGAATACACCTCGCTGCTTTATGTACCTGCACGCGCGCCCTTTGATCTGTACCAGCGTGAAGCGCCGCGTGGATTGAAGCTTTATGTGCAGCGTGTATTTATTATGGATCAGGCTGACGAGTTCCTGCCCCTTTACCTGCGCTTCATCAAGGGTGTGGTGGATTCCAACGATCTCTCGCTTAACGTCTCTCGTGAGATTCTTCAGAAGGATCCGGTCATCGACTCCATGAAGTCGGCGTTGACCAAGCGGGTCCTGGATATGTTGGAAAAGCTGGCCAAAAACGAGCCGGAGCAATACAAGCAGTTCTGGAGTGCTTTTGGACAGGTACTGAAAGAAGGGCCGGCGGAGGACTTTGCCAACCGTGAGAAGATTGCCGGCTTGCTGCGTTTTGCATCGACTCATGGAGATGCGGGTGAACAGGACGTTGCGCTCGCTGACTACATTGCTCGCATGAAGGAAGGACAAGACAAGATCTACTACCTGACAGGCGAAAGCTACAATCAGGTGAAGAGCAGTCCACACTTGGAAGTTTTCCGTAAGAAGGGTATCGAAGTCCTTCTGCTAACGGATCGCATCGATGAGTGGCTGATGAGCTACCTGACTGAGTTCGATGGTAAGGCATTCGTTGACGTCGCTCGTGGCGATCTGGACTTGGGTAAGCTTGATTCCGAAGAGGACAAGAAGGCTCAGGAAGAAATAGCCAAGGCCAAAGAAGATCTTGTTGGTCGCATCAAGAAGGCACTGGATAACGAGGTCAGCGAAGTGCGGGTGTCTCATCGCCTGACAGACTCACCGGCTATTCTGGCAATCGGCGAACAGGACCTGGGTCTGCAGATGCGTCGCATCCTTGAGGCGAGCGGCCAGAAGGCCCCTGAATCCAAGCCGATTTTTGAAATCAATCCACAGCATCCTTTGATTGAAAAGCTGGACATGGAGCAGGATGAAGACCGCTTCGTAGATTTAGCTCATGTCTTGTTCGATCAGGCAGCTCTCGCTGCAGGTGATAGTCTCAAGGATCCGGCTGCGTACGTGCGCCGTCTCAATAAGCTTCTGGTAGAACTTTCTGCCTGATGCGCTGATAAAGCCCGCTTCTGGCGGGCTTTCTTTTAACACCCAACGACGAAGAGGTAACCCATGGCCGAAATGACGGTTAAGGCAATCCAGTATGAGATCGATGGACAGCCGTTCGAAGGGCAGCTGGTCTACGATGCTGATCAGCCCCAGACGCGGCCAGCAGTTCTGCTTTCGCCTAACTGGATGGGCGTATCGCAAGGTGCTATTGATTTAGCCAAGCGCCTTGCCAGCGAAGATGGGCTGGTTTATTTCATCGTGGATTTTTATGGTCAGAAGGTGCGTCCTGCTAATGCAGATGAGGCGCTGGCAGCCATGATGCCGATTCGTAATGATAGGGCTTTACTACGCAAGCGCCTGCAATCTGCTTATCAGGCGCTTGTTGCTCAAGCAGGCACTGTTGCAATAGACACGAAACAAATTGCTGCCATTGGCTTTTGCTTTGGTGGCTGTGCTGCGCTTGAGTTGGCGCGTGAAGGTGCAGAATTGGCTGCTGTTGTCACTTTCCATGCCAATCTGGATACGCCAAATCCTGAAGATGCCCGTAATATCAAAGCACCCGTTCTAGTGCTGCACGGGGCTGCTGATCCGTTAGTGCCTAGCGAACAGATTTCTGCTTTCGAGGCAGAAATGACCGCAGCCAATGTCGATTGGCAAGTTATCAGTTACGGTAACGCTGTCCATTCCTTTACTGATCCGGAAGCCAATAATCCAGGCAAGCAGCAATACAATCCGGTTGTTGCCAAACGCGCCTTTCTGGCTATGCATAATCTGTTTGATGAGGTCATGTCGCGCTAGTATGCGAAGACCCGCAGCAGTGCCTGGTCTAAGAAAAGCCCGCCAATAGGCGGGCTTTTTATGACCTGTAAGATTTAGTCGTCGTCATGCATATTGGATTGTAGGTAGTTCTCAATCCCTACCTTGTCGATCAGCCCCAACTGAGTTTCGAGCCAATCGATATGCTCCTCTTCAGACTCTAGGATGTCTTTGAGCATGTCGCGACTTACATAGTCTCGAACACTTTCACAGTACACAATTGCATCTCGTAGGTCGGCAACCGCTGCGATTTCCAGGCGAAGGTCACACTCAAGCATTTCCTTGGTATTTTCACCAATCATCAACTTGCCAAGATCCTGAAGGTTTGGAAGGCCTTCAAGAAACAGGATTCGCTCAATCAGACGATCCGCATGCTTCATCTCGTCGATTGACTCATGGTATTCATGGTGGCCAAGTTTTTTCAGGCCCCAGTCGTTATACATACGCGAATGGAGGAAGTACTGATTGATGGCAACAAGCTCGTTTCCAAGTATCTTGTTGAGATGCTGAATGACTTTAATGTCGCCTTTCATGACGGCTCCGCCCAAGGATTATGTAATACAAGTCTGGGCGTGAAGCGAGAGCTTGTCAAACGTAAGTTATTGAATTGATTATGAAAAACATCTGTGAATAACACGCTTTCGCAACTGATTCATAACCTACTGATTTTAGACATAAAAAAACGGGCCAAATGCCCGGTCCTTAAAAATCTGTTTATCAGGCTTGGGATAATCCGACCGGGTAGGCCAGACTTTGAGCCGCCTGAAGCTCGCCAAGGGTTTCTCTGACAACCGTTTTAGCCAGGCAGGCACATTTACCGCATTGAGTACCTACTCCTGTACATTCCCTTACTTCCCGATAGCTGCAGCATCCTTCGTAGATAGCTTCACGGATTTGCTTATCGGTGACACCTCGGCACAAACATACGTACATGGCGATTCGTCTATGGCTGAAAAGAGATATCGGCAGACTAATCGTAGTGAGAATGATTGTCAAAGCGTTATAGGAGGGAATGTTATTAACCTGCCGAGCGGCACGATGGCCGCTCGGCAAAAGGTTTATTCAGGGTCCATCCAGCCGCCCAGCTCACGCCAGCGATTGACGATACCGCAGAACAGATCGGCCGTTTTTTCCGTGTCATAACGGGCAGAGTGCGCTTCCCTATTATCAAACTCGATTCCAGCGCTTTGGCAGGCTTTGGCTAGTACCGTTTGCCCATAAGCCAGTCCGGCTAATGTAGCCGTGTCAAAGCTTGAGAAGGGGTGAAAGGGGTTTCGTTTGATACCACAGCGCAAGACCGCAGCGTTGAGAAACGCAAGATCAAAGCTACTGTTATGACCTACCAAAATGGCTCGCTTGCAACCGTTGGCTTTCAAAGATTTCCGCACCCCACGGAAGATCTCCGTAAGGGCATGTTCTTCCTTGACGGCCATCCTCAGCGGGTGGTCAAGCTTGATGCCAGTAAACTCGAGCGCGGCAGGTTCTACATTGGCCCCTTCGAATGGCTCGACCCGAAAGAAATGGGTGTGCTCAGGGAAGAGAAAACCTTTCTCATCCATCCCAATGACAGTAGCGGCTATTTCCAATAGCGCATCGGTGGCCGCATTGAAGCCACCGGTTTCTACGTCCACGACTACAGGTAGATAGCCACGAAAGCGTCGGGCCATTGGAATACGCGAGTCGGACATTGGCGCGGTGTTTTCCATTTCTTCCGCGAACAGTTCTTCATCATCACTCATGCAGAGGTCTCCAGACGCCAACGCAACGTTTCTCCGGCACGCAGCGGCACAACTTCAAAATCGCCAAAAGGCAGGGAGCTAGGTGCTTTCCACTCTTCACGCACCAGCGTTACGGTATCGGTATTATGCGGAAGGCCATAAAAGTCGGCGCCAAACAGGCTGGCGAAGCCCTCTAATTTATCCAGCGCGTCACGGCTTTCGAAGGCTTCGGCATACAGCTCAAGTGCTGCATAGGCGGTATAGCAGCCAGCGCAGCCGCATGCAGACTCCTTGGCGTGTTTGGGGTGTGGTGCTGAGTCCGTACCCAGAAAGAACTTTGGACTTCCGCTGACAGCGGCATCCAGTAGCGCTTCCTGATGCGTGTTGCGTTTGAGGATAGGTAGACAAAAAAAGTGCGGGCGGATGCCGCCAACCAGCATGTGATTACGATTATAGAGCAGATGATGAGCGGTGATGGTGGCGGCTACGTTTGCCGACGCATCACGTACAAATTTTGCTGCATCGCCTGTCGTGATGTGTTCAAGCACGACCCGAAGCGCGGGGAAGCGTCTAACGATGACGCTAAGCTGCTCGTCGATAAAGCGCTTTTCACGGTCGAAAATGTCGACTTCTGAGCGTGTAACTTCGCCATGTACCAGCAGCGGCAGTCCTACCTCGGCCATCGTTTCCAATACCGGAAAGATATTGTCCAGCGAGGTGACCCCTGAGTCGGAATTTGTTGTGGCGCCAGCAGGGTAGAGCTTGACGGCATGTACGAAGCCGCTCGCCTTGGCAGCACGGATTTCGTCTGGTGTGGTGCGGTCAGTCAGGTACAGTACCATCAGCGGTTCGAAGCGGTTGGCGGCGGGGCGGGCAGCCAGAATACGTTCGCGATAAGCCGCGGCTTGTTCCGCATTGCGTACAGGTGGTACCAGGTTGGGCATGATGATGGCACGGGCAAAGGTGCGAGCAACATCGGCTACGGTTTGGCTCAAGGCCGCACCATCACGGAGGTGTATATGCCAGTCATCGGGACGGCGAAGCGTTATCCGGTCGGACATGCTGATTTCCAGGCGAACAAATGTGGAGAGAATGCTACCGGAAAAGGCGGACTCGGGCACGCCGCCCAGCCTAGAAGTATTTCAGAATAGCTGATCCATTGGGTGAAACAGGCAGAGTTGTTCTAAAGCAATGCCGCCTGCGTAGCGTTGGCGTACTATCCAGGTGCTGATTGTATTCAAGTTTTCTGGGTAATGAACCGATATCACAAGGGTAAGATTCTTCTATTGGATTCGGAGCCTCCCCGTGCGCCTTCGTTACTTGACCCTTCTACCGCTCCTGGCCAGCCTGCCGGCAATGGGCATCACATTCCAGGACCGCATTGAAAAAGCGGGATGGAAAGTGGAGGGCGATCAGTTTGAATGCCGGCTTTCTCAGGATGTTCCCCGCTTTGGTACGGGTGAGTTTGTTCGTCGTGCCGGAGAGCAACCTACCTTCAGGCTCAAAACATCTGAAAACTGGCTTTCCCAAGGCTCTGCGACGCTGCTGGCTGCCGCTACGCCATGGCAGCCGGGACGAGGTGATGAGTCGCTGGGTTCAATCAGAATTCAAAGTGGCAATACTCCGCTCAATACGAGCGAGAGTCAGGGGCGGCGCCTGCTGACCGGATTGATGGAAGGTCGCAGTCCATTGATCAAATCGCGTAGCCGTAATGGCGACCCGCTTGAGGTTCGTATTTTACCCGCGAGGTTTGAGTCGGCGTATCAGGATTTCCAGCTGTGTGCTGCCAAGCTTCTGCCAGTCAACTTTGATCAAATTCGTCACTCCCTGGTTGGCTTTCCCAAGGGGGGAAGTGATCTGGATGAAGTGGCACGTAACAAGCTGGACATCATTCTTCAGTATCTCAAAGCCGATCCCACTGTAAATCATGTAGTGATTTCTGGCTTTACCGATAATTCCGGTAATCGACTCGATAACCGCCAGGAATCGCGGCTGCGTGCAATGGCTGTCATGCAGTACCTGAAAGCCAGCGGCGTTCCTGAGGAGCAAATGGAAATTCGCTTTTTTGGAGAGCAGTATCCTTTGGTTGCCAATAACAGCAAGGCAAATCGAGCCAAGAACAGAAGGGTGTCGATGGTGTTTACCCGTGAGCCTGTAGCCTCTGACTCCAAGCCAGAGTCTTCTACGGCAGCGCCAGCCGACGCGCCGGCGGCCGTTCCAGCTACAGCTTCGCAAGGTGGTAAGCCAAGCAGTTAATAGCGTACCGGGTGTCGCCTAGGCAACTTCTTGTGTCGCGCCTCTATAAATAGCTCCGCTTGGCAAGTAGAATCATCTTCTTTCTAAGCAATGCGTGGGAGCGAGTGGCATGACGGACGTCAAGAAGGTAGTCCTGGCGTATTCGGGCGGCCTGGATACTTCGGTGATCCTCAAGTGGCTGCAGGATACCTATAACTGTGAAGTCGTAACATTTACAGCGGACCTTGGCCAAGGGGAAGAAGTGGAGCCCGCTCGCGCTAAAGCCAAGGCTTTAGGCGTCAAGGAAATCTTCATCGAAGACCTGCGTGAAGAATTCGTTCGTGATTTCGTTTATCCGATGTTCCGGGCGAATACGGTATACGAAGGCGAATACCTGCTAGGTACTTCCATTGCTCGTCCGCTTATCGCCAAGCGATTAATCGAAATTGCCAACGAAACGGGCGCTGATGCCATCTCCCACGGTGCAACCGGCAAGGGCAATGATCAGGTACGCTTCGAACTGGGAGCCTATGCGCTCAAGCCTGGCGTAAAGGTTATTGCACCCTGGCGTGAGTGGGATTTGTTGTCCCGCGAAAAGCTCATGGATTATGCAGAAAAGCACAATATCCCGATCGAGCGTCACGGCAAGAAAAAATCGCCTTATTCCATGGATGCTAACCTCCTACACATCTCTTATGAAGGTGGTGTGCTGGAAGACACATGGACTGAGCATGAGGAGGACATGTGGCGCTGGACCAAGTCGCCAGAGGCTGCTCCGGATCAGCCGACGTATATCGAATTGACTTACCGTGCTGGTGATATCGTGGCTATCGATGGCAAGGACATGACGCCTGCCCATGTGCTGGCTGAGCTCAATCGCATCGGTGGCGAAAACGGTATTGGCCGTCTGGATATCGTTGAGAACCGTTACGTGGGAATGAAGTCGCGTGGCTGCTATGAAACGCCTGGCGGCACCATTATGCTCAAGGCCCACCGAGCTATCGAGTCCATTACCCTGGATCGTGAAGTCGCCCACCTCAAGGATGAGCTCATGCCTCGCTATGCGAGCCTGATCTATACCGGCTATTGGTGGAGTCCCGAACGCCTGATGCTGCAGCAGATGATCGATGCTTCCCAGTCCAACGTAAACGGGGTCGTACGTCTGAAGTTGTATAAAGGCAACGTAATTGTCGTTGGTCGTAAATCTGACGATTCCCTGTTCGATGCGAATATCGCTACGTTTGAAGAAGACGGTGGTGCTTACAACCAGGCTGATGCAGCAGGTTTCATCAAGCTCAATGCATTGCGTATGCGTATCGCCGCTAATAGCGGGCGCAAATTGTTTTGAGTGATCTTGCCCCGGATCAATACCTGGGCAGCCGTTCCGTCTGGAGGGGCTCTCGCTCTTAAGCGCTAATAAAAAAAGCCCGGTTGGGCTTTTTTTATTTACAGATCGAAATCGTATTCCGAGATCTGACGCTTCAAGCGACGCTCTTCAAGCATATTGTCTATCAAGCGGCGCTTGGTAAGGTTGGTTTTGCTGACAGGGACATCAGCAGCTTCAACGTCACCCTCGGTTTCTACGAAGTCATCATCAAGTTCGATATCACTTTTCTCGCTCGCCATGAGAAAACTCCTAGCATGAGGTGGTCAAGGAGCGGATGCAGTTTGAGAGGACTACACAGCCCTTTTGGCGCACCTTATAGCGACAAAGTGATGAGTCGTAAAAAAGATTTTTTTAATCGATCAGCTTGAAAGTTACGGTACTTATCAATTATCCGATGTCTTGGCTTTGTATTCGCACAGGTCCTCAATGCGACAGCTCCCACAGCGGGGTTTTCGCGCCTGACACACGTAGCGCCCATGCAGAATCAACCAGTGGTGTGCATCCAGCAGATATTCCTTCGGAACCACCTTGAGAAGCTTTTGCTCCACCTCAACTACATTTTTTCCTGGAGCAAGATTGGTCCGGTTGCTGACACGAAAAATATGCGTATCAACGGCCATTGCAAACTGCCGAAACGCTGTATTTAAAATGACATTTGCAGTTTTACGACCTACGCCAGGAAGGGCTTCCAGTGCCTCACGTGTCTGTGGGACTTCACCGTTGTGCTGCTCGATCAAAATACGGCAGGTCTCGATAACGTTCTTGGCTTTTGTGTTATAGAAATTGATCGTATTGATGTATGCAGAAAGCCCATCCACACCAAGGGCATACAGGGTTTCCGGAGTGTTGGCCACTGGGAACAACTTTGCGGTTGCCTTATTGACCCCTTTATCGGTGGCTTGTGCCGATAGCATTACGGCAATCAGTAATTCGAAAGGCGTCGTGTAGGACAGCTCGGTCTTGGGATCAGGGTTGTCCTCGTGGAGACGACGAAAGATTTCCAGGCGCTTGGCGGCATTCATGGGAATAGTGGCTCGGCTTTCACGGTATAAGGGCTAACGCATCATTACGATGCCAAATGCTCTGACAGTTTATTTTCCAGCTCGGTCAATCGGCCACGTACTTCCAACAAGACATTCTCGGAAGTGTCCCTGTCGCGTTCAAGGCGTTTTACTTCTGCCTTGGCATAAGCGATCTGCGTCTTAAGGGTCCGCGTTAGAGGGTCGACAGGGCTTTTCTGTATCCGAGTATGCTCCGGCAGAGGTCTGTCTGAAGCCTTTTCAGCCATGTCCAAAGCGTTCTCAGCCTGATGAAGCATTTGGCGCAGTTGCGAAAGCTCCTCTTGAGGCGCACCGTTACGCTCTGCCGAGCGAAACGCGGCACGGGCACTTACTAGACCCAACTTTGCCTGTTTCAATGCGTCCGGCGTCTTGGACGGCGTCTGATCTTCAAGATTTGCCAGGGCTTGTGCAGCAGCGGCAGCTGAACCGTGAAGCATGCTCAGCTGCTCTTGCTGTTCCGGGGTTGGCTGTTGCCCGAATGCTTTCTCAGCTTTACTGAGTTGCGCTCGTGCCATGGCGGCATTGATTTTGGCTCGCTTTATTTCAGCAGAAACATCGGTCGGTTGGGCTTGGCTTGAAGGGCGGCTACCACTCAGCGCTTCATCCAGCGCTTTCTGAGCGGCTTCAGCGGCCTGCTTGAGCCATTTAACCTGATCTTCCAATTGTTGTGTGGCACGCTGAGCCAGCTGCTTTTCAGCCTTCTTGAGCGCCATTTGGGCTGTAGAGGCATTGATCTTGAGTTTTTTAAGTATTACGTCCGCATCAGTGGATGGATCTTTCTGAGCTTTGATGCGCGATATTGCTGCCTGGACAGGATCGACTGACGTGGCAGTTTTAACCGCCTCTGTTGACAATTGAGAGCGTGCCAGACGTGCATCTCGCTCGGCCTGTTTACGCTGCTCTTCACGCGCCAGACGTGCGTTGTGTGCGTCATAGCGTAAGCGGTAATGAGCCGCTTGCTGCCGTTGCTGTTCGTGAGAAGGTTGTACAGGTAGCGGGTTCAGGTCGATGCAGTCGACAGGGCAAGGCGCAATGCACAGTTCACATCCGGTACATTCAGCCGCCATGACCGTGTGCATCAGCTTTGCTGCGCCTACGATGGCATCTACCGGGCAAGCCTTTAAGCATTTGGTACAGCCAATGCACTCTGCCTCACGAATGAACGCTACCTGAGCAGGTGTGGGCGGGTAGGGTGAGTCCAGAGGCGTGGCCTCGACGCCCAGTAGCACGGCCAGATCATGAATGGTTTCATCCCCACCGGGAGGGCATTTGTTAATGGCTTCGCCCGCCGCAATGGAAGTGGCATAAGGGAGACAGCCAGGATGGCCACATTTACCGCACTGGGTTTGAGGTAGAAGCGCGTCGATTGCATGTATCAGGCTCATGCACATACATCCAGTGACGTGCGCATGGCGCCAAAAACAAATTCAAGCATGGTCAGCAGATAAAGCGGATAGCCAAACAGGCGCGTATTATCCGGGATATGACCATGAATGAACACCTGCCGCCGGCCAGCGGCAGGCTGCTAGATCAATGAGGCGCTATGGAGGCCATCGATCAGGACTTGCGGTCGCCCTTTGGAGCAAGACTCAATCCGTGCGCGAACTCCATAAACTTCTGCCAGACTATCCGCATCGATCACGCTCTGCGGAGTGCCATGAGCCGCCAGGCGTCCATTCTTGAGCATGACAATATGGTCGGTTTGTCTCAAGGCGATGTTGATATCGTGCAACACGATAAGGGTAACCATATCGCGCTGACGTGTTTCCTGGGCTATCACGTCCATCACATGAAACTGGAAGTTCAGATCGAGTGCGCTCAGGGGCTCATCAAGTAAAAGCAGTGTCGGCCTGCGGATCAGGGCCTGTGCCAGACCTACCAACTGCTTTTGTCCACCAGAGAGCTGGTCAAGGTAGTGCATGCCCAAGTGCTCGATCTCAAGGCGCCTAAGCAGGGTAAGCGCGTCCTCAGTGTCTTTGGCATGCGGCTGCCCAGAGGCGCGGCGTGCAACCAGAAGCGACTCGAAAACACGCAGATGGACGCTGGCAGGCAATGTCTGGGGAAGATAGACCACTTTCTCCGCGCGTTTGGCAAAGCTCAGGCTGGTAAGCGCCTCTTCGTCCAGTGTGATGGTGCCTTTGGCCGGCGTCAGGCCAGCGATGGCCTTGAGTAAAGTTGACTTACCGCTTCCGTTGGGACCGAGCAAGGCGGTTACCTTGCCATGCGTAATGCCTTCAAGGGTAAGGTCCTGAATGATCGTTTTTTTGCCATAGCCAACATTCAGCCCCTGCATAGATAACGCGTGCATTACAGGCCTCCCTTGTTGCGCAGGACAACCGTGAGGAAAAAGGGTATACCCACAAGAGCCGTTACGATTCCAACCGGTATCAGCACGCCGGGGAGCAGGTTCTTGGATGCAACAGATGCAAGTGAAAGAATCAACGCACCGGCCAAGGCGCTGGCAGGTAGATAGAACCGGTGATCTTCGCCAAAGATCAGGCGAGAAATGTGCGGGCCTACCAAGCCAATGAAGCCGATGGTGCCTACAAACGCCACAGCCAGGGCGGTGAGAATACTAACTCTCAGCAGGGTGCCTAGCCTTAAGCGCTTGACATTGATTCCAAAGCTGGCTGCACGATCCTCACCGAGTCGTAACGCTGTCAGCTGCCATGCCCGACGAAGCGACAAGGGAAGTGCGATGGCAAGTGCCAGCGCCAGAATGCCGAGCTTGAGCCAGGTGGCTCGGGCAAGGCTTCCCATGGTCCAGAAGACCAGTCCTGAAAGCGTATCTTCACTGGCAACAAATTGAACCAGCGATACTAGTGCCTGAAAGGTAAAGCCCAAGGCAATACCGAACAGCACAATGGCGCTGGTTGTGGCTTGACGAAGCCGTGCGACAACGTCGAGTAGAAGGGTTGCTGCCAGAACAAACACAAAGGCGTTGATCGAGATAAGCCACTCGCTGGGTACACCCGGAATGCCCAGATTCAACACAATGGCCAGGGCCGCTCCGAACGCGGCGGCGTGTGAAAGCCCTAGCGTGAAAGGGCTGGCCAGAGGGTTATTCAGTATTGTCTGCATTTCGGCGCCGGCAAGGCCTAACGCTGCGCCGACACAAACGGCCATGAGCGCTTGCGGGAGACGAATATTCCAGACAATAACCGCCTGACTAGGACTGACCGATTCGCGATGCACCAGGGTTTGCCAGAGATCACTAACGCTCAGGCCGGCCGGCCCGAGCGTGAAGTCCAGTAATAACGAACAACCAATCGCGATTACGAAGATCGCCAGAATAAGGAGTCGCTTACTCAGGAGCGAGCGGTAATCGTTAGAGAGAGAGGCATCCAGGGCAGGATGCTCAATCGATTGCTTGGCGTTCATGGATTACTCTTGGCTTGCGTCCAGTAGGCGCCACGGATATCGACAGGAAGGAACTGGTTATTCAGCTCATCCAGCGTTTGCTTGGGGTCGACGTCCTTGAACGCGTCCGGGTAGAACCATTTGGCAAATGCCTCGATGGCCAAAATGTTGTAGGGCGAGTTATAGAAATTATGCCAGATGCCGTACGTACGACCTTCATGAACAGCTCTGAGCGGCGCGATTTCCTGACGCTTGAGCAGACCTTGCAGGCTGGCGGCCGCGGCATCATCTGTAACGCCTGTGCCTGACTTCAAGCCATTGTCAGTGGAGCTCATGTCCCGAGTGCCACTTGCAATGTAGATATCAGGGTTAACACTCAGAAGGGTCTCGGCATTGATGTCGCCGATTACGCCAGGCAGCAGGGGAGCGGCCAGGTTGTTGCCTCCAGCCGCTTCGATAAATTCGCCAAAATTGCCTTTACCGGCCGTATGGCAGCACGCTGCGCCAGGCCAGATACCTGCCAGCATTTCGATGAAGACATTGGGACGTTTGTCGCTAGGGATAGTTGAGACGGTTTTCTGAATTCGATCCAGATGACGTTGATAGAACGCAATGTAATCTTCAGCCTGCTTTTCTCGATGCACAGCCTTGCCAAGTACACGCATACTGGGAATGGTGTTTTGCATGGGGTGCTGACGGAAATCAATGAAAACAACCGGCACACCTGCAGCCTTTAGCTGCTCTACCAGCTCATTCTTGACGCCCGGGCCGTGACCAGCAATGCCGAAAATTGCAATATCAGGCTTCAGGGAGATCGCTTTTTCATCGTTGACACTGGCTTCAGACGTTTTGCCAATAGTCGGGATCTTGTCGATTTGAGGATACTTGGCCTGATAGGCCGCGTAGCCCTGCTTGTCTACGGTACTGAGTTCACCTTGCCAGCCAACAATACGGTCGAGTGGCTTGTCGCCTTCCAGTAGAGCCAGTGCATAAAGCATCCGTCCTTCGCCCAGAAGGATACGGTCAACCTTGGCAGGAATTTCTACCTGGCGGCCAGCGATATCAGTAATAGTCTCAGCATGAAGACCACTCGACATGATGGCAGCCAGAGAAAAGCCTGATAGAAGGCCAAGCCAGCGCTTGCCAGACAATATGGAATTAAACATTACTCTTCCCTGCAAATGAGATGCTTTATTATTAGGCGACTAACAGCTTATGTTTTCAAGTCTCTTTGCAATATTTAGCCGTTATTGTTCAACCACTTGTAAGAAAACGGCCGCTTATAGCGGCCGTTTTGATTACTTCACACGTTGACCTGGCAAGGCGCCAGCGTCTGGACTTAACAAGAAAATATCTTTCCCACCAGGACCGGCTGCCAGCACCATGCCTTCGGAAACACCAAAGCGCATCTTGCGGGGAGCCAGATTGGCAACATACAGAGTAAGGCGGCCTTCCAGCGTAGCGGGGTCATAGGCGCTCTTGATTCCAGAGAACACATTGCGCAATTCGTCGCCAATATCGAGCGTGAGTTGCAGAAGCTTGTCAGCCCCTGCCACCGCTTCAGCCTTAACGATACGTGCCACTCGCAGATCTACAGCGGAAAAGGCATCGAAGTCGATGGTTCCTGCAATAGGCTCCTTGGCCAGCTCACCATTATTGGAGGCCTGAGGCGCTGTAGTGCTGGCAGTCAGATCTTCTTTTGATGCTTCGATCATCTCGGTCACTTTTGCAGATTCGATTCGTGTCATGAGGGGTGCAAACGGGTTTAGCTGATGATTCGCCAATGCCGTTGAAAGATCTTCCCAGTGCAGCGGAGCTATATTCAGGAACGTTTCGGCGGCCTCTGCGAGCTTGGGGAGTACGGGCTTGAGGAAGATGACCAGTTGACGGAAGAGATTGATGCCCAATGCGCAGATTGCCTGGACTTCATCCTGTTTGCCTTCCTGCTTGGCCAGTGCCCAAGGCGCTTTTTCAGCAATCCAGGCGTTAGCCTGGTCGGCCAGCGCCATGATTTCACGCATGGCGCGCCCAAACTCCCGACCTTCATAGGCTTCGGCGATGCTGGGAGCAGCGGTCTGAAATGCCTGCCAGAGTTCGGGTGCCGGGTTAGCCTCGATCAAGAGCCCGTTATTACCCTTGTGAATGAAGCCAGCACAGCGGCTGGCGATATTGACAACCTTGCCCACCAGATCGGAATTGACTTTCTGGACAAAATCTTCAAGGTTCAGGTCCAGGTCATCTACACCGCGACCCAGCTTGGCGGCATAGTAGTAACGCAGGTATTCAGGCGAGAGATGCTCAAGGTAAGTACGTGCCTTGACGAATGTACCGCGTGACTTCGACATTTTCTGCCCATTTACCGTAACGTAACCATGAACGTTGACGGCGGTAGGCTTTCGGTAGCCTGCGCCTTCCAACATGGCAGGCCAGAACAAGGCATGGAAGTTGACGATGTCCTTGCCAATAAAGTGATAGAGCTCTGCGGTTGAGTCCTTGCCCCAGAATGCATCGAACTCAAGACCTAGTTCCGGACGATGAGTGATCAGGTTCTGGAAGCTGGCCATGTAGCCAATTGGAGCGTCCAGCCAGACATAAAAATACTTGCCAGGCGCATCAGGGATTTCGAAGCCGAAGTAAGGCGCGTCACGGCTGATGTCCCACTCCTGCAGACCGGCATCGAGCCATTCGGCAATCTTGTTGGCTACTGATTCCTGTAAGGCGCCGCCGCGCGTCCAGCTTTTGAGCATGGCGTCGAAGTCAGGTAGCTTGAAGAAAAAGTGTTGCGATTCCTTGAGAACAGGTGTCGCGCCGGAGATGGCTGACTTTGGATTGATCAGATCCGTTGGCTCATAGGTAGCGCCACACTTTTCGCAGTTATCACCATATTGATCCTCGGTGCCGCATTTAGGGCAGGTGCCCTTGATGAAGCGGTCAGCCAGGAACATGTTCTTGTCCGGGTCGAAGTACTGGGTCACTGCACGTGTAGCAATGTGGCCAGCATCCCGTAGCTTCAGATAGATCTGGCTTGCCAGTGCACGGTTCTCTTCCGAGTGCGTCGAATAGTAATTGTCGAAATCAATAAGAAAATCGGTGAAATCCGCCATGTGCTCGGTACGAACACCATCAATAAGCTGTTGCGGCGTAACGCCTTCACGTTCGGCGCGCAGCATGATGGCGGAGCCATGGGCATCATCGGCACAGACATATATGCACTGGTTGCCGCGCAGTTTTTGATAGCGCACCCAGATGTCAGTCTGGATGTACTCCAGCATATGGCCAAGGTGAATCGAACCGTTGGCATAGGGGAGGGCGCTAGTGACAAGAATCTTCCGGGGTTCGGACATAGGGCTCGACTGTCAATTAAGGCTAAAAATAATTGAACACTATAAAGGCCGAACCGTTTTTTTTCACGCCTGGTCCAATAGCTGAGTATTCGGGTAGGTTTTATCCTGTCTGACCGGTAGCATAGTGACTACGATTACACCGTACCCTTGTTTGGAGCTGTTATGAGCGCACTTACCCGCGAAGTGGTAGAAGCCACTCTGCGCCAGTACACCGATCCCTACCTCAACCAGGACCTGGTCACCGCAGGTTGCCTGCGCGATGTCACCCTTAACGGCGGACACATCGTCGTTAGCATCGAACTGGGTTATGCGGCGGGACTGTTCAAGAATGGCATGGCACAGGTGCTCAAGAATTCGCTGGAAAACCTGCCAGGTGTTACCCAGGCGGATGTCCAGATCCAGTGTGTCATCAAGCCCCATGCGGCTCAGCCTCAGGTTGAGGCGATGTCGAACGTAAAGAATATTATTGCGGTCGCATCTGGTAAGGGTGGGGTCGGCAAGTCCACGACTTCTGCCAACCTCGCGCTGGCCCTGGCACGTGAAGGGGCTCGAGTAGGTATCCTGGATGCCGACATCTACGGCCCCAGCCAGGGCATCATGTTTGGTTTGCCTGAAGGTACACGTCCCAAGATCCAGGATGAGAAGTGGTTCATTCCGCTGGTGGCACATGGGGTCGAGGTCATGTCCATGGCTTTCCTGACCGATGAGCGCACACCTGTGGTGTGGCGTGGTCCGATGGTGTCGGGCGCGCTGCTGCAGCTGATTACTCAGACCGCCTGGAATAATCTGGATTACCTCGTCATCGATATGCCGCCAGGCACGGGTGACATCCAGCTTACGCTGGCCCAGAAGGTTCCTGTAGCTGGTTCTGTCATCGTAACGACTCCGCAGGATCTGGCCCTTCTTGATGCCAAGAAGGGCGTTGAGATGTTCCGTAAGGTCAATATTCCAGTGTTGGGCGTAGTCGAGAATATGGCTGTGCACATCTGCTCGAATTGTGGTCATGCCGAGCATTTGTTTGGCGAGGGCGGCGGCAACAAGCTTGCCAGTCAGTATGGGGTTGATCTTCTAGCCTCTCTGCCGCTATCCATGGCTATTCGCGAGCAGGCGGACCAAGGACGTCCTACGGCCATCGCTGATCCAGACAGCCAGATCGCCATGATTTATCAGGATATGGCGCGTCATGTTGGCGCACGCATTGCCCAGAGTGGAAAAAAGGCTGCCATCATGCCCACTATCACGGTTTCGGACGACTGATACCATTGACGAGCGAGGGACTGAATAGCGTTGGTCCTTCGCTTTCTCATGGTTTAGGTCTTTGATGAGTGCCGCCGTACCGGTAAGATGTGCGGTTATGTTTTTACCCCTGACAGGACAGTGCCATGAGCATCAAAGCAGATAAGTGGATTCGCCGCATGGCCCAGGAACACGGCATGATCGAGCCGTTCGTTGAGCGGCAGATGCGTGGGGAGGGAGCCGACCGGCTGATCTCTTTTGGCGTGTCCAGCTACGGTTACGATGTGCGCTGCGCTGATGAATTCAAAGTATTCACCAACATCCATTCAGCTACCGTCGACCCGAAGAATTTCGATGAAAAAAGCTTCGTCGATATCAAGGGAGATGTTTGCGTTATTCCGCCAAACTCCTTTGCGCTGGCGCGTACCGTCGAGTACTTCCGTATTCCTCGTAACGTATTGACCATCTGCCTTGGCAAAAGCACTTATGCCCGCTGTGGCATTATTGTGAATGTCACGCCGCTTGAGCCGGAGTGGGAAGGGCACGTAACATTGGAGTTCTCCAATACTACCAACCTGCCAGCTAAGATCTATGCTAACGAAGGCGTGGCTCAAATGCTGTTCCTGGAATCTGACGAGCCTTGCGAGGTGTCTTACAAGGATCGTGGTGGAAAGTATCAGGGGCAACGCGGTGTAACACTGCCGAAAGCCTGACTGACAATAGTGGAAGAAGCCGGGCGTGTCCCGGCTTTTTCATGCCTGCTGATCTAACCAGTCTGCTCAACTGTATTAAGAGGCCGGTTAGACGGAGGCGTAATGAACGCTTTAAGTAGACCCTACCGCATGCCGATACAGTAAGAGCCATACAGCCATCTGTCGTGGCTGAGCGGACGGGCTTTTGCAGAGTTTCGCTTCAAGGTCCTTGCAAGATGGCCGATACCTAGGAAACGCTATTCTTAGGAGATTTGGCATGGCTAGCATTCTTGACTCTGTCGACCAGCGCACGCAGCTGGTAGGCGAGAACCGTCTGGAAATACTGATGTTTCGTCTGTCCAGTCGGCAGATGTTTGCCATCAATGTGTTTAAGGTGCAGGAAGTGCTGCACCTGCCCAAACTGACTTTAATGCCCAAGCGTAATCCGATGGTCTGCGGTGTCATTCATCTGCGCGGACAAACACTGCCGGTTATTGACCTGGCATGTGCCATTGGCATGAGGCCGATTGTGCCTGATCAAAACAGCACGATTATCGTCACTGAGTACAACCGCACCGTCCAGGCGTTCCTGGTAGGAAGCGTAGATCGCATCATCAACCTTAACTGGGACAGCATCCAACCCCCTCCGGGTGGAGCCGGTCGTCAACATTATCTGACGGCTATTACCAAGTTCGAGGACAAGCTGATCGAAGTTATTGATGTGGAAAAGGTGCTGGCTGAAATTGTGCCTTATAACGTCAAAGTCTCCCGTGAGCGCTTGGATGACTCGTTGCTGACCAAGGCGAAGTCACGTGAAATTATGTTGGTGGATGACTCCAGCACCGCGCTCAATCAGATGCGCGATACGTTGACGCAGCTCGGTTTGACGTTCCACATCGCTACGGATGGTCTCAAGGCGTTGCAAAAGCTCAAGCAATGGGCCAAGGACGGGGTCAATGTCTCTGAAAAGCTGCTAATGCTTATTACAGACGCTGAAATGCCGGAGATGGATGGCTATCGCCTAACGACGGAGATCCGTCAGGATCCTCAGCTCAGTAGCCTCTACGTCGTACTCCATACCTCGCTATCCGGTAGTTTCAACGAGGCGATGGTCAAGAAAGTAGGCTGCAACGCATTCCTGTCCAAGTTCCAGCCTGATTTGTTGGTTGAGGCGGTACGAACCCGATTGAGCCTGCTAGACCAATAAGTGTAGGTCCTGACGATAATTTTGTCCGTCAAGCCTGCACACAGGCGCTGATCTTTTCTAGACTCACGGCTTCTTTGGTCGACAGGAAGCCGTGCCATGTTTCGTCTCAGCGGACTTTATCGTTATCCCGTCAAATCTACTGCGCCTGAGCTTCTTGAGCGTGCCGATATTGATTGCCTAGGCGTGGCGGGTGATCGGCGATGGATGGTGGTAGAGGCTTCGACAGGACGTTTCCTGACCCAGCGATTGTTACCCAGCATGGGGCAGATTGTAGCCCGTTGGATCAGTAACGGTTGTCTCTCGCTTAATGCCCCTGGAATGTCAACGCTTGAAATTTCCGTTCCTCTGCCAGATGAGGCCCTGCAGGGCGTCACACTCTGGCGAGACACGTTCCAGGTTCCAGAGGCAGGAGAAGAAGCCAATGCCTGGTTAAGCACCTTCTTGGACAGACCTTGTCGCTTGGTGTACATGCCCGAAAGTCGGGCGCGTCAGGTTGATACTGCTTATGCCAGTCCTGGTGATTACGTTAATTTCGCAGATGGTTTTCCATTGCTACTGATTGGCCAAGCCTCTCTGGATGATCTGGCTCAGCGCGTGGGCCGGCCTTTGGATATGAGGCGGTTCAGACCTAATCTGGTCGTTGAAGGTAGCAAGGCTTACGCGGAGGATAAATGGACGCATATACGAATAGGGGAGGTTGAATTTCGTATTGTGAAGCCTTGCTCTCGGTGTGTACTGATTACTGTTGATCCGGTTACCAGCGTGCGCAGTCATGACCGGGAGCCTTTAGCAACACTGAAGACTTATAGAGAACATGAGGGCGCCGTTTACTTTGGGCAGAATCTGATCCAGCTTAATCCAGGCGCAGTGAATATCGGTATGCCTGTTGAGGTGTTGGCATAGCGCAGTGGAAATGAAAAGGCCCTTCTGAGAAGGGCCTTTGTCATCAACCAGCTACTAGAACCCGTATGGATTCAAGGCGTAGCGATGCTTTGTCCAAATGGGTAATACCTTCTTCACGCTGCTGACGCAGGGTGTCGATTTCAGTATCACGAACACTTGGGTTGACGGCTTGCAATGCCGTCAAGCGAGCCAGCTCCTCGTCCATGTTGGCAACGAAACGCTGACGTGCCAGTTCGACGCGCTCGTTATGACGAGGCAATACCTTGCCTTCGCCAGCCGCCACGAGTTTGCTCAAGGCGTCACGCTGGGCTTGAACAAACTTGTTGGCGCTTCCGCGTGGTACGCTTTCCAGCTGATCATTAAGCGTCTCGAACGAAACGCGTGCAGCCAGATCATTGCCGTTTGCATCCAGCAGGCAGCGAAGGGCAATTGGGGGCAGGAAGCGAGTCAACTGAAGTGAACGTGGGGCTACCGCCTCGCTGACGTAAAGCAGTTCAAGCAGTACTGTGCCAGGCTTGAGTGCCTTGTTCTTGATCAGCGCTACTGCCGTGTTGCCCATCGAGCCTGATAGCACAAGGTCCATGCCGCCCTGGACCATGGGGTGCTCCCAGGTAAGAAACTGCATGTCTTCACGTGCCAGGGCCAGATCCCGGTCATAGGTAATCGTCACGCCTTCATCGTTACCCAGGGGGAAGCCTGCATCGAGCATTTTTTCGCTGGGCTTGAGGATGAGCGCATTATCGGAGTGGTCTTCGCTGTCGACGCCAAAGGCATCCAATAGCTTCTCCATATAGATCGGCAGTGCAAACTCGTCATCCTGTTCCAGGATCGCCTCCTGAAGCTCTTCACCTTCGCCGGAGCCACTGGAGTTAAGCTCAAGCAACCGATCGCGGCCTGTATGCAGCTCGGCTTCAAGTGCTTCACGTGTGCGGCGACCCTCTTCAAGCAGAGCTTGCCAGCTGTCCTCATCTCCACCAGGGAGCAGCGTGTTGAGCTGTTCACCGAAGCGCTGCTCTAGCGTATTGCCGGTAGGGCAGGTTGACAGAAACGCATTCAGTGCATGGTGGTACCACTGGAACTTGCGCTCCTGTGCGCTACCTTCGAGGTAAGGAACATGCAGCTGAATAGTGTGGCGCTGACCGATCCGGTCCAAACGGCCGATTCGCTGCTCCAGCAAGTCAGGGTGCGCGGGTAGATCGAACAACACGAGATGATGGGCAAACTGGAAGTTGCGTCCTTCACTACCAATTTCAGAGCAGATCAGTACCTGCGCCCCAAATTCTTCGTCAGCGAAGTAGGCGGCAGCCCGGTCACGTTCAAGAATGCTCATCCGCTCATGGAAAACCGTGGCCGGAATGCCCGAGCGCAGTCGCAAGGCGTCTTCCAAATCCAGTGCAGTCTCTGCATGTGCACAGATGACTAGAACCTTGAATTTTTTCAAGCTTTTGAGGGTTTCAATCAGCCACTCTACACGTGGGTCATGGCGCCACCAGCGATCGTTTTCATCCTCTGGAACATACAGTGTTTCAGGATACAGCGAGGCGCTGGCATCCATGTACTGATCCGGGAAGGGCAAGGCTGATGCATCCAGGTTTCGCTCTGGAAAGCCCAGCACTGCGGCGCGAGTATTACGGAAAAGAACCCGACCTGTCCCGTGACGGTCCAGCAGCTCACGAATAAGACGTGAGCGAGCCTCTTCGTCACCAGCCGCAGCGGATGTAAGCAGCGTGTCGCCTTCCTCGCCCAGGAAGCCATGAATGGCAGCACGTGAAGCATCGCTCATCGTGCCGTGGTCCAGCAGCTCTTGAACAGCTTCGGCAACCGGGCGGTAATTGGCACTTTCATTACGGAATGCTTCAAGATCGTGGAAGCGATTAGGATCCAGCAGGCGCAGGCGGGCAAAGTGGCTGTCTTGACCAAGCTGTTCGGGCGTAGCGGTCAGAAGCAGGACGCCAGGGATGACTTCAGCCAGCTGCTCGACCAGAGCATATTCGGGACTTACCTGTTCCGGGTGCCATACAAGGTGATGGGCTTCATCCACAACCATAAGGTCCCAGCCGGCTGCAAACGCGGCGTCCTGGGCGCGCTCATCACGCTTTAGCCAGTCCAAAGAGACCAAAGCAATCTGATTATCTTCAAAAGGATTGGTCGCGTCACTGGCGCGGAAGCGCTCTGAATCGAACAGGGCGACTTCCAGATTGAAGCGCCGGCGCATCTCTACCAGCCACTGATGCTGGAGGTTTTCAGGCACAAGAATCAGAATGCGACGCGCACGACCACTGAGCAGCTGACGATGGATAACAAGACCTGCTTCGATCGTCTTGCCAAGGCCCACTTCGTCGGCCAAAAGGACACGTGGAGCAATACGGTCAGCTACACTACGGGCAATATGCAGCTGGTGTGGGATAGGTTGGGCTCGAGCGCCTGCCAGCCCCCAGAGTGGCGATTGTAAGAGACGACTGCTGTGTTCAAGTGTGTGGTAACGCAGGCTGAACCAGGAAAGCGGGTCGATTTGACCTGCGAAAAGACGATCACTTGCCAGACGGAACTGAATAAAGTTGGACAGTTCAGCCTCGGTCATCGTGCGAGGTTCGTTTTTGGCATTCAAACCGTGATAGGTGAGCAGGCCTTCGTTTTCTTCCACCTCACGAACGGTGAGTTTCCAACCTTCAAAGTGGGTGATTTCATCACCTGGTGCGAAGCGTACGCGGGTCAAGGGTGCGTTGCGTTGAGCATACTGGCGTGTTTCTCCGGTAGCCGGATACAGTACGGTCAGAAGGCGTCCATCCTGTGCCAGGATGGTACCGAGCCCCAGCTCGGCTTCACTGTCACTGATCCAACGTTGCCCAGGTTGATACTGCGCCATGTAGTAGCTTCTCCCGCCCATTCAAAAAGCCGGTTATGTTAACGAATGCGCCCGCCGAGGCCAAAGCCTGATGGCATAAAATCTTTAAATAGGTATATCGCGAGAGGACAAGTTGATGTTACCGCCCATACCGCAAGCCTTGATTCCGATCACTACGCAGCACGATTCCGTAAAGCCTCGACCGGACATCGCTCCAGTAACAGCTGTCGCCCATGCAAAGGACGCGGGCTTTCAATCCGTTCTGGATGAGCAAAAGCTGGAGCAGGAAAGCGAAAAACGTCGCAAGCGTAAGCGGGGACTGCAGGTTTTACTGCCGGATGAGCGTGCCGAAGCATTGATGGAACCTTCCGAAAAAGGGCAGTGTGTTGATATCAAAGTTTAGGCGGCGGCTGGGTTCTATCAAGCCATATATAGCGCTCTGTATAAGTCAATGCCAAGAGAGGGTCGGCCGCAAGCCCTCTCGGGAAGGAGAAGGGAGGCCATGACTCAGACAGGTTTGGCGAATGCCGATGTGACGCTCTATGAGTCTTGGGTTGTTTCTCAGGAAGCTGACGACTGGATGGCGGAGCTGATTAAACAAACGCCATGGGAGCAGCCGCAGGTGCAGGTTTACGGCAAGAGCTATCCAACCCCCAGGCTCGTTGCTTGGTATGGTGATCCTGGAATCAGTTATGGATATTCCAGTCTTGCGCATCCTTCTTTGCCTTGGACGGAGCTTCTTGGCGATATTCGTGGTCGAGTGAGTCGGTTTTGTGAACACCCATTCAATGGGGTGTTGATCAACTATTATCGTAACGGCCAAGATGCCATGGGTTGGCATAGTGATAACGAGGCTGTGCTGGGCCGAAACCCTACAATTGCTTCGTTAAGCCTGGGGGAGGCGCGACGTTTCGATCTGCGTCGTCGCGGTGTGCAACGTATCGAGCATTCCATCGAGCTAACGCACGGCTCGCTTCTGGTTATGCGAGGTGCTACCCAGCATTATTGGCAGCATCAAGTTGCCCGTACAAAACGGTCTATGTCTTCTCGACTCAATCTTACTTTTCGTTGGATACGAACGTGAGCGATAACAACCTGATTGATTTTACTTCCGAGCGAAGCAAGCGCATCCATGATTTGAATGAAAAACGGCTGAACGAGATGCGTCAGGCGTTCGAACAGGCTCTGCCATTGGCGAAGCCCAAAAAGAAAGGCAAGTCAAAGCCCAAGAAACGTTGAGTGTCAGTTACCTACCTACCCAACCATTGACTGAGGTCAATAATCCGAAGCTGTCTCTCGTTTAACGTATACCCATTGCTTGGCCGCAGAGATCATCACCATGTTTATCGATGATGTCATCACAATGGGTATCGGCGCGTTGGCTTCGATTTCGCTGTTTGTTGCGGTTGTAGGTTTCATCGTCTGGAAGGATATGCATAAACGCTGACCTTCTGGACAAAGGGCACGCAAGGCACTTGGGCGACTTCGGTCGCCTTTTTTTGCTTTATTTTCAGGGATTAGAAAAAGGCTGGCTAAAAAGCCAGCCTTTTGTGTTTAGTGAGCAACTACAGGTTTGGTGCGATAGCCTTTCAAACCGTAGAAGAGAATGTAGACATAGCCCAGCATCGGAACAAAGAACGACATCAGCAGGCCGATAGAGTCAGCAAACATAGCCTGGATAAACGGAACCAGTGCGCCGCCAACGATGCCCATGCACAGCAGACCAGAGCCCTTACTGGTGAACTTGCCTAGGCCGTCTAGAGCCAGGGAGAAGATGGTGGGGAACATAATGGAGTTGAACAGACCAATGCAAAGCAGAGCCCACATTGCTGCCTTACCACTGACTGCCATGGCAATCGCAAGCAATACGACGTTTGCAACGCTGTTGAAGGCCAGCACATAGTTAGGTCTGACGCGTGCCATGATCACACCACCGACAAAGCGGCCTACCATCGCGCCGCCCCAGTACAGAGCCAGGTAGCGTCCAGCTACATCACTCGAGAGGCCTGCCACGTCAGGGCTTTCCATCAGGCTGATCAGGTAGGTGCCGATCGATACCTCGGAGCCTACATACATGAAAATACCGATAACACCGAGAAGAAGGTGCTTGTACTGCCAGATGCTTTTGGCTTCGTGCTGAGGAGCGCTGTTCTGCTGGGTCTGAACTTCGTCATTACCGCCTTTGATTTGCGGCAATTTGATAAAGCCAATGACCACGGCAATTGCCAGAAGCATACCGGCCAGAATCAGGTAGGGCATCTGTACCGAAGAGGCATCTGTGCTGTGCTCGACCAGTGCCAGAATGGTTACGGCGCCAATCAGCGGGCCTACGGTTGTGCCCAAGGAGTTGAAGGCCTGAGTCAGGGTCAGACGGCTTGCAGCGGTTTCCGGCTTACCAAGAACAGTAACGTAGGGGTTGGCTGCCACCTGAAGGACAGTGATACCACCCGCTAGTACGAATAGGGCCAGTAGGAAGAAGGCGTAGGAGTGCGCTCCGGCAGCTGGATAAAACAGCAAACAGCCAACAGCAGCTGTACATAAACCGAAGATAATTCCCTTCTTGTAGCCAAGCCCCTCAACCAGGCGACCTGCCGGGAACGAGACGATGAAGTACGCGGTAAAGAAACAGAACTGAATCAGCGAGGCTTGAACGTAGCTCAGCGTGAAGACAGCCTTGAGGTGAGGAACCAGAATATCATTCAGCGAGGTAATCAATCCCCACATGAAGAACAGTACGGTCAGTACCGACAGGGGGCCTCTGTAATTTGGAACTTCGTTGGAATTATTCATCTTCTCTCCAAAGGGGTAGGCGACTCAAATAAACGCCCGTTTAAAGCTCGCATATGATTGATCCAATCCGTTTCGGTTCAATCCGCGCGGAATAATAGTTATGAACCGTGCAGAAATCGATTCAGCGAGAGGTTAAATTTTTAAAAAGTTCGTCTAAAGTCATGTTTTGGTTGTAAAAAAACCCGCACGGTGTGCGGGTTTTAGGGTGTTGCACGCGGCGCTGGATCAGCTATTCCATCGCTTGAGAATCAGCGTGGCGTTGGTTCCACCAAAGCCAAAGCTGTTGCTCATGACGACGTCGAGCTTGGCATTCTCCTGAGTCTCACGAAGAATGGGCAAGTCTGCTACCTGAGAGTCGAGCTCATCGATATTGGCTGAGCCAGCGATGAAGTTGCCTTCCATCATCAACATGCAGTAGATCGCTTCATGAACACCAGCGGCGCCCAAAGAGTGACCTGACAGGCTCTTTGTAGAGCTGATGGCCGGGGCCTTGTCACCAAAGACTTCCCGTACCGCCTTGATCTCCGCAACATCACCCACCGGGGTGGAGGTGCCGTGGGTGTTCAGGTAGTCAATCGGGGCGTCCACTGTAGACATCGCCTGGCGCATGCAGCGTGCAGCGCCTTCACCGCTCGGCGCAACCATGTCATAGCCATCGGATGTTGCACCGTAGCCTACAATTTCTGCATAAATCTTGGCACCACGAGCAAGGGCATGCTCGAGCTCCTCGACTACAACCATACCGCCGCCGCCAGCGATGACAAAGCCATCACGATTGGCATCGTACGCGCGGGAAGCCTTTTCAGGGGTTTCGTTGTACTGGCTAGACAGGGCGCCCATGGCGTCGAACAGGAAGGACTGGGACCAATGTTCCTCTTCACCGCCACCGGCAAACACGACGTCCTGCTTGCCCAGTTGAATCTGCTCCATCGCCAGGCCAATGCAGTGCGCACTGGTTGCGCAGGCCGATGCCACGGAATAGTTCAGGCCTTTAATTTTGAAAGGCGTTGCAAGGCAAGCCGATACCGTGCTGCTCATAGTACGAGTAACCCGGTAGGGGCCGACACGCTTGACGCCTTTTTCGCGCAAGATATCCAGCGCTTCCATCTGGTTGAACGTAGAGGCGCCCCCGGAGCCGGCAATCAGGCCGGTACGTGGGTTTGAAACCTGCTCTTCGGTCAAGCCTGAGTCTTTGACAGCCTGTTCCATTGCCAGGTAGGCATAGGCGGCTGCATCACCCACGAAGCGCTTGACCTTGCGGTCGATCAGCTCTTCCAGGTTCAGGTCGACGGACCCGGACACTTGGCTGCGAAGCCCCATTTCGGCATATTCCGGATTGAAACGAATGCCGGGACGACCTGCGCGCAGGTTGGCGGAAACGGTGTCTTTGTCATTGCCGAGGCAAGAAACAATGCCCAAGCCGGTGATCACGACGCGACGCATGCGGAAGGACCCTTAGAAACTTTCTGTTGAAGTGAATAGGCCGACACGAAGACCTTCGGCCGAGTAAATCTCGCGACCATCAACGCTAACCGTACCATCTGCAATGGCTAGAATTAGCGAACGTGTAATGGTGCGCTTGATATGTATGTTGTAGGTCACTTTCTTGGCAGTGGGCAGTACCTGGCCAAAAAACTTGACCTCTCCTGAGCCCAGCGCACGGCCGCGGCCAGGATTTCCCTGCCAGCCAAGATAGAAACCTACCAATTGCCACATGGCATCCAAGCCCAGGCAGCCTGGCATTACCGGGTCACCTTCGAAATGGCATTTAAAGAACCAGAGATCTGGATTGATATCCAGCTCGGCGACCAGTTCACCCTTACCGTACTTGCCGCCTACATCGCTGATATGAGTGATCCGATCGATCATCAGCATGTTCGGGGCGGGCAGTTGCGCATTACCCGGGCCGAATAGCTCGCCACGGCTGCAGCGCAGCAAGTCTTCGTGGGTGAAGGCGTGTTGTTTGGTCATGCAAGCTCCTGTAGCTGGCCTGGTGATCAATGTCGGCGATTATAGTGTCGCTCTCGCTATTGGACAGCCACCACATAGACAGCCAAGCCATTTTTAAAGTCACAGCGAGGCGGTAAAACCTCGCGAAAGACGAATTGTGCACGTTGGAGATCAAATACTCCAATAGTGATGCATATCCGATTACAAGGACGTTGCTCCTCGAGACCGCTCGGGCTGGCTAATCCAGCGTTGCAGCATCTGCTGAAGATCAGCTCGCTTGAAGGGTTTTGCCAGATAATCATTCATTCCGGCAGCCAGACAATTTTCCCGATCCCCCTGCAGCGCATTAGCCGTCAGTGCAATGATGGGAACCATAGGCCCAGGCTGTTGGCGGATCAGGCGAGTAGCCTGATAGCCATCCAGCACCGGTAAGCGACAGTCCATGAGAATTGCACTGAAAGACTGCTGCTCGGCCAGACTTACCGCCTGGGCTCCATCCCCTGCGATAGTAATATGATACCCCAGGCTGCGTAACATGGCTTCGATAACTGTCTGATTGACCGGGTTATCCTCAACCAGCAGGACGTTCAGTCCATTGGCCTGAAACTCCTGAAGAGGAGACTGGTTGCGCTCTGTCTGCTGGACGTGTCGGAAGGGAAGCGGCAATTCGAGCGTAAAGGTTGATCCCTGGCTTTCCTGGCTTATGGCATGAAGCGATCCACCCATCCGCTCCGCCAGTGTGCGTGCGATGGACAGTCCAAGCCCGGTACCTCCGTAACGGCGGCTGATGGTTGGGTCTGCCTGCTGGAAGGCATCAAACATGCGTTCCAGACGTTCTGCCGAAATACCTATGCCGCTATCGTGTACCGAGCAGGTGAGCCAGAGCAGGCGCTCATCCAGAGGTTGGCAGTAGCATTTAACCTCGATTAAGCCGCTCTCGGTAAATTTGAGTGCATTGCCAACCAGATTGACCAGGATCTGCCTCAGGCGCGTCGGGTCTCCTGTAACCTCCAGTCGCTCCAGACTTTCGGCGCCTTCAAGCGCCAGCTGCAGACCACGTTGTGTTGCACTGTGCTGGAAAACCTGCACCGAACCTGTAATCAGGTCGGCCAGATTGAATGGAATGCTTTCCAGCTCCAGCGCACCACGCTCGATGCGTGAGAAATCCAAAACATCGTTGATGACTTTCAGCAAATGCTCTGTGGATTCGGTAGCAAGGCTGGTGTATTCACTTTGCTCGCGGGATTGCTCTGTGGTTTCAAGGAGCTGCAACATGCCCAGTACGCCATTGAGTGGTGTACGAAGCTCATGACTCATCATGGCGAGGAAGTCTGATTTGGCGCGGTTGGCCTGCTCGGCCTCTTCACGTGCCGCAACCAGCTGATCAATGCTGCGCTGTTGCTCTTCACTGGCCCGCTGCAGGGCTTGGGCAAGATCATTGATCAGATGCGCCAATACGCCCATTTCGGAGTTGTCTGGTACCGGAAGACGGCTGTGGTAGTCGCCTGCGCGAATGGCATTCACGGTACGACCCATGTCGCTTAGCGGCGCGGAAAGGCGCTTGGCCAGGCGCCAGGCCAGCAAGAAGGTAAGCCCAAGTGCCAGTAAGGCCAGTGCGCCTGCCTTGGTCAAAATAGCCTGTTGGCGCTCATGGAAGGCTTCGTTGGTCACGCCAACGGCAACACGGCCAAGGGACCCATTCGAATTGGGTGTGCCCGAGCGGCTGATGCTTGCGTGAAATATCTCTACCTGTGAAGCCGATTGCGCATTGGGGGGCGGATTATGCGCATACATGATGATGCGCTCCTGACGATCGCGGATTTCGATAAAGCGAACGTAGCGGGTCGCCAGTGTGGCCTCCAGGAGGTTGCGTAGCATCGGCAGGTTGTCGGTCGAGACCCCATATTCACTGGCAGATGCCAACTGAATTGCAATCAGCTGACCTGTGTGACTGAGTTCGTGATGCAGATCCTGAAGGCGGGCGTATGTGAAATAGCCCGTCAGTACCAGTGTAATAATCAGGGCAGGTCCCAGGCTGATGGCTAAAGTACGGGTACGTATGCCCCAGCCGCGTCGCTTGTCCAATAGAGCGTTCTCCGTGAGCCTTGAGCTCGATGCTCTTACTACAATAGGCCATTCTGGCCGTTATGGTGTTAGCGTCCACCTTCAGGAAGAAGGATACGGTAATTACACATGGTTCAATAAAAGAGAGCGGAATGTTAAATAGGGGCTTCGTATAATGTGGATACCGTCGCACATTGCGGCATAAATGGATAACCCGATGAGTGTAAAGCAACCTATAGCAGTCTTGGGCGGAGGCAGTTTTGGAACTGCCCTGGCCAATCTGCTGGCGGAGAATGGTCATCCTGTAAAGCTCTGGATGCGCGATCCTGAGCAGGCTGAAGCTATTCGTCAAGTTCGTGAGAATCCGCGGTATCTAAAGGGCATAAAGGTTCATCAATCTGTCGAGTCGGGATGTGATCTTGATGCCTCTCTGGCAGGGTGTGACATTGTCTTTGTCGCGCTGCCCTCCAGTGCGTTACGTAATGTGCTTGCCCCGGTAGCCGATCGCCTGGCTGGTAAGGCGTTGGTCAGCCTCACCAAAGGAATTGAAGCGCATACCTTCAAGCTGATGAGCCAGATCCTTGAGGAGATCGCACCGAAAGCCAGAATTGGTGTGATTTCAGGACCTAACCTGGCGCGAGAGATTGCAGAGCACGCACTGACGGCTACCGTTATTGCCAGTGAAGATGATGCGCTCTGCCAGCAGGTGCAGGCTGTTCTCCATGGGCGTACCTTCAGGGTCTATGCCAGCCGTGACCGGCTGGGAGTAGAGCTGGCCGGAGCCTTGAAGAACGTATATGCCATCATGGCGGGGCTGGCAGCTGCGCTGAATATGGGTGAAAACACCCGCAGCATGCTGATTACCCGCGCGCTCGCCGAGATGACTCGCTTTGCCGTACAGCAGGGTGCCAATCCCATTACATTCATGGGTTTGGCCGGGGTAGGTGATCTTATCGTCACTTGTTCTTCGCCCAAGAGCCGCAACTATCAGGTAGGGCATGCATTGGGTGAGGGCCTTACGCTTGAGGCGGCAGTTGCTCGAATGGGGGAGACGGCGGAAGGAGTTAACACCTTGCGTGTCCTCAAGGAAAAAGCCGATGAACTCGGCGTCTACATGCCGCTGGTGCAAGGCCTGTATGCGGTACTTTTCGAGTCCCGCACGTTGGATCAGGTTATTGCTGCGTTGATGCGTGGGGAGCCGAAAACCGATGTCGATTTCTATTTGCCGATAGGCTCCGAAACCTAGGAGAGAATATGTCAGCAGACACTCATGAGCGCGAAAGCCTCGCGTTGCGTCTTATCTGGATGGTGATTTTCCTGCTTGTATGGTTAGTGTCGCAGTACCTTTTTGCAGGTGTGGTAATTGCTCAGCTGGGCTATCGCCTCGTCAAAGGCACACCAAGTGACGCCTTAAGTGAATTTGGTTCGAGTTTGTCCTGCTATCTGGCGCAGATTGTTCGTTTCGGAACCTTTGCTACAGAAGAAAAGCCATGGCCTCTTGCTGACTGGCCCGATACCGCTTCCTCTATGCAAGAGAAACAGCCATGACGCTCTGGTTGCTAAGGCATGGTGAGGCGGAGCCGCGTTCAGAGGGCGATGAGTTCAGGCCGTTGACGGATAGAGGGCGTACTGAGGTCAGGCGCAGTGCAGAGCGGCTATTAGGGCAAAGAATCGATGTGATTTATGCCAGTCCATACGTCCGAGCCCAGCAGACAGCCGAGCTGGTCAGGGGTGTTCTAGGGCACAAAGAGTCCATTGTCACTTTGCCCTGGATAACGCCTGATGATGACGTGATCAAGGCTATTGATCTTCTGGATGATCTTTCCGGCAGTAATATCCTGTTAGCTACCCATAATCCCTTTGTCAGCTACCTGGCTGGTCTTCTGGTTCATGGAAACCTACAGCAGCCACTGAGTATGGCTACAGGCTCACTGGCTACGCTTGAAGGGGAAACGCGCATTGCAGGTGCCATGGAGCTGGTTGAGCTTTTCCATCCTTGACTGATTCGACGATTCCATAATTTCTAACAAAAAAGAGGTCGTTATGTTAATTGATGCATCAGGTGTGTCTTTACGGGTCTATGCGGAGTACCTGGTATGAGTATCTGGTTCACCGAGCCGGACCTCGCTGCGCTGGATGAGAGTTTGCAAAACACTATTTGCGAGCGCGTGGATATTCATTTTGAGGCTTATGATGAAGATTCGCTCACTGCAAGCATGGCGGTAGATGAGCGTACCCACCAGCCGTTTGGGTTGCTTCATGGAGGGGCTTCTGTTGTCTTGGCAGAAACCGTCGGCTCCATTGCCAGTCTGCTCTGTATCGACAGGAGCCAGTACACCTGCGTGGGGCTTGAGGTCAATGCCAATCATTTGCGAGCTGTTAAACGTGGACGGGTGACCGCTGTGGCAAAGCCTGTCCATCTGGGTCGAAGTACTCATGTATGGGATATCCGATTGTCAGATGAAGCGGGGCGTGCAACCTGTATTTCGCGTTTAACGGTAGCTGTCATTCCCAAAGACCGCATTTCGTCCTGATGCCGCGCCTGGACCAGCCCTTTCGGTTATTAGGTGTTGGTCTTGCGCCTCTTTATATCTAGAGCATTTACTGGTTCGTCGAGCATGAGCGCCATTGCTCTGCGAAGCCCTTCTGCTTGCTTTATTGTCTGATCTGAAAATCAATTATGAGAACTAGACATGACTGCCCATGTACAGGAGTTGCGCCTTAACTTACCCCACCTTGAGCTTGCGGCTCGTTTATTCGGCCCTGAAGACGGGCGGCCAGTGCTGGCTTTGCATGGCTGGTTAGATAATGCCATGACGTTCTCGCGATTGGCCCCTTATCTGGAGGGGTTGCGCATTGTTGCAGTCGACCTGCCGGGGCATGGTTTATCCGCTCATCGCCCGGCCGGTGTTGGCTACCTGCTGCAAGACTACGTGCAGGACGTATTGATGGCAGCAGAGCAGCTAGGGTGGGAGCGCTTCTCGTTACTGGGTCACTCACTCGGGGCCATTATTTCGGTGCTTTTCGCAGCAGCATTGCCGGAACGTGTCGAGCGTCTGGCGTTGATCGACGGGCTGCTACCGTACACGACAGAGCCGGATGAGGCGCCTGAAAAATTAGGCAATGCCTTGCGTGCTCAGCTTAATTTGCCCAATAAGCGCAAGCCGGTTTATGAGACTGTTCAGCAGGCCGCTCAAGCCAGACTCAAAGGTGTGGGATCGGTCAGTATGGAGGCTGCAGAGCTACTGGCAGAGCGAGGGTTGATGCCTATTCCAGGAGGGTATACCTGGCGCTCCGATGCTCGTTTAACCTTGCCGGCCACATTAAGGCTGACGCATGAGCAGGCCTTGGCGTTCATTAAAAAAGTGCAGTGCCCCGCGAGTCTCGTTGTGGCTGACAAGGGGCTGCTCGTCAATATTCCCGGTATCGATGGACTTTTACAGGAGCTTGCTTGCTATGAAGTTACCCGTTTGGCTGGGGGGCATCACTTGCATCTGGATAACGAGGTTGGCGCAAGGGCGGTAGCAGATTGTTTCAATCGCTTTTTCTCTGCAGCTTGACTCGAATACGGGTATTGATAAGGCTTGTTATGCATAAAGGATCAATAGCGATCAAGTCACAGGGAGCCATGCCTCTAAAGGATGCAGCGTTTGGGCGGTTTTGAACGTGTATTCGCTCTGTCAGATTCGCCTGTCAGTCCTCAGGCAGGAGAAAGCGTGTGCCGGTATAACACGCTACTCCAGGTAAACATGTCCCCGCTATTATTTATGGGTCTTTAAATTAATTCAGGGTGATTCACTAATATATATGCGACTTTTTTTTGCGCTTGGTCTGGGATTCATGACGTGTGCTGCTGTTGCGGCAGATATGCCAGGCAGTGTCGATCTTCCAGTGCTGGCGCGACCTGCCCATGCCGAAATTATTGATTATCGTGAGGCTGGGTCTGTCGAAAAAATGTACCCACAGGGCGCTGTAAGTCGTATAGGAGGCAAGTTGCGCCTGGAGGGAGACGTCCAAGCAGAGGGTAAGCTCGTCACGCTGACCTATGAGTTGCCCCGTGGCCATGACCCTATTGCGGCACTTAATGAGGCTAGAAGTACATTGCAGAAGCAATCTGCGATACCGTTATCGTGGTGTAAGGGACGCGATTGTGGCTCCAGTAATGTATTTGCCAATGCTATTTTTGGAAAATCGCAGTTGTATGGGCCGGACGAGCAGCAGTCGTATCTCCTGTTGCGTCTCGCTCCACCACAAGACGACACATTGCTGGCGCTTTACGCGATCACTCGGGGTAATCGAAGGGGTTATCTGCATGTGGAGCAGCTCGAGGCTTCCATACCTTTGGGCAAGCTGGTAGCAAGTCCTGCAACATTGCTTCGTCAATTGCGGCAAGATGGTGAGTTACATCTTCCTGCGTTAGCCGATCCACCAGACGATATCTGGCTGGACCTGGTAGGGCAGTGCCTTAATCTGGACACAGGTACCCGAGTGATCATCGGTGGGCCGCAAGCGGGCAAGTGGGAAAAAGCGTTGCTGGCCAGGAGAATACGAGCTGCCCGGCTTGAAGTTGACCCGAATCGTGAGCCTGGGCTCTATCTGCAGCTATAACCCATCTAGCGGTAACGACAGGTATCTGGCGGGGCGTTAAGCTCTGACATTGTCACTTGCCTGTCCGGCGGGTGGAACCGATTAAGCAGGACAGTGATTCGATTGTCATCTTAGGAATTTTTATGCGGCTTCCTGCTGGTCAGTCTCCCCAATTACCTCCGCCCATGTATGAGCACGATCGCCTGCTCGTCCGCATACTTCTCCTGTCACTCCTTGGTGCCTGTCTATGGGTGTTGCTGCCATTCATGTCGGCCCTATTTTGGGCTGCGGTACTGGCTTACGCCAGTTGGCCCCTGATGCGGGGCTTGACCCGCAGGCTGAACGGCCGCAATACGGTGGCCGCTGCGATTCTTACGATCGGTTGGATATTGTTGGTGGCATTGCCGCTTGTATGGGTTGGTATCGGACTTGCTGATCATGTGCGTGGAACGATTGAGTTAGTTCGCAGCATTCAAGTGGGCGGTTTGCCGCCTGTGCCAGAGTGGGTAGTGCGGTTGCCTCTTGTTGGCGACCGGCTGGCCAGTCTATGGCAAACCCTAGATGCGCGAGGTACTGCCTATTTTGACAGCTTGAAGCCCTATCTGGGGCAGATGGGGAATTGGCTTCTGGCGCGAAGTGCGCGCGTAGGTGGCGGCTTTTTAGAGCTGGCGCTAAGTCTTGTCCTGGTGTTTTTCTTCTACCGTGACGGACCTCGGCTGGCTACCTTGGTTGAGAAGCTGCTCGTCAGGCTGATTGGTGCTCAAGCCGGCCATTATATGCAACTGGTCGGCGGCACAGTGCATCGAGTCGTTAATGGAATTCTAGGAACGGCGGCGGCTCAAGGTGTCTTGGCGATGATAGGCCTAATGATCGCTGGGGTGCCCGGCGCGTTAGGATTGGCGCTGTTGACCTTTGCATTGAGCTTGATCCCTGTAGGGCCTCCGCTGGTCTGGATACCTTCAACGATCTGGCTGGTGCTCCAGCAGGAATATGGATACGCCATATTCATGGGGCTTTGGGGGCTCTTTGTCATTAGCGGTGTAGATAATATTCTCAAGCCGTATTTGATTAGTCGGGGAGGGGACCTGCCATTGGTAGTCGTATTGCTTGGTGTCTTTGGCGGCCTGCTGGCGTTTGGTTTTATGGGATTGTTTCTGGGGCCTATTCTTTTGGCCGTTGCCTACAATCTGATTCGTGACTGGATGGCAGGCGCTACAGATCAGGTCCCAAAGCCATAACCAAACGAGTGGGGCAAACAAGACGTTTTACCCCACTCAAGCACGTTATAGCGGAAGGCTCTTGGCGTTTACATGCAGGTTGCGTCCTGCAAGCAGGCCAAATAACGCGGCTGAAATGGCGATTCCAATAAACAGGATGCCCACACTGCTCCAGCCGCTGCTCATGTCATGGATCACGCCTACCAGCAGGGGACCCATGGCTGCCAATGTATAGCCTACGCCTTGGGACATTCCTGACAGGCGAGCTGCAATATGCGCATCAGGCGAACGAAGTACGATCAAGGCCAGTGCTATACTGAAGGTTCCGCCTTGGCCCAGGCCTAGAATGCAAGCCCAGAACCATAGACTGCCGAGGGAACCGTACAGGCAGCCAAGAAGGCCGGTTAGCGTCATGCTCAGCACCAGGATGATGGCCAGGCGCTGGTCCTTGCCTCGGGTAGCCAGCCAAGGCGTGATAAGCGCGGTCAGTAATTGAAGTAGGACTGAAATGGACAGCATGAGTCCTGCCTCTACAGCGCTGAGACCTCGATCAATCAGGATGGAGGGTAGCCATCCAAAAACAATATAGGCGAGCGACGATTGAAGCCCCATATAAAGGGTGACCTGCCAAGCCAGCTTATCCTGCCATAAGCCTACCACCTGCCATTTCTGGCTGTTCGCATGATGATTAGCGCGGGTTTGCGGCAACCAGACGATTGCTGCCAAGATCGCTGGTGTTGCCCAGAAAGCCAAGGCCGGTTGCCAGCGGTCGTTGAACATATGCTCCAGTGGGGCTGTTGCACCGGCGGCGAGGGCGGCACCCAGGCATAGCGCCATGGTATAGGCGCCCATGAGCATGCCTGCCTGCTTTGGAAAGTCCCGCTTGATAATGCCGGGTAATAGAACGCCTATGACTCCAATGCTGGCACCTGCAACAAGACTGCCTATAAACAGGCCGGCAGGGGGTAACAGACTACGTAAGACAATACCGCCTGCCAGTGTAAGCAGTATCACCAGCACGGTTCTTTCGCTGCCCAGCCATCGGGAGAGGCGAGGCGCCAATGGCGCAAAAAGTCCCAGGCACAGGACGGGTGCTGTAGTCAGTAGCCCGGCTGCTGAGCTGGACAACCCGGTCGAGGCCTCGATCTGACGAAGCAGAGGGGAAAGACTTGATAAGGCGGGCCTTAAATTAAGTGCGACAAGAAAGAGTCCCAGCAGGAGTAACCACGCACGTGCGGGTACAGATGAGGTGTGGGTTGATGGGGCAGACATTAAGTAATCCAAATGTATAAACATGCTCATCCTACCTCAAACAATCGGCAGGACATTTTTGTAGTTGGGGTGGCGAGATATACACACCCGACTAAAACGCCATTGGGCGTAATGTCAAGGGGTTGTAATGCGTAGTAAAGCTATACTCTAAAATTATAAATAACTGAAAAGGCACAGAATTTATGGATTGCCTAAAAAAACGACAGTTTAGTTAAAGGTGGCGTGGCTACTGGCGTTGCGGTGATTTCCACCATCTTTTCCACGAACTTATCCACAGCTTTTGTGGATTAAAAACGTTCATGCCAGGTACTTTAAGGCGTTTATACAATGTTTTTTCGCGACATTTTGTCCTTGTAAATAGTTGGCAAGTTCCATCCGTGGCTCCATACGAGCCTCGAATCAGGCATATAGCAGGCGTATGCTGGCTATTTAGTCTGGTTCACTCACCAAGCAAGCCTAACCTTATCCAGGCTTTGTTAGAATACGGACCTATAAGCGCGCCTCGCGCGTATGAAATTCTTAGCCTTCAGCGGAGTACTTATGTCCGAGCCGATTCGCCTTACCCAATACAGCCATGGAGCCGGCTGTGGTTGCAAGATTTCGCCTAAGGTATTGGAAATCATTCTGGCCGGCAGTGGTGCCCAGCATCTGGACCCGAATCTTTGGGTAGGAAATGCCTCGAGGGATGATGCAGCGGTATATGCCCTTGATGCTGAGCGAGGTGTGGTTTCTACAACTGACTTTTTCATGCCCATTGTGGATGATCCCTTTGATTTCGGACGTATCGCGGCGACCAACGCCATTAGCGATATCTACGCCATGGGTGGCGATCCTTTGATGGCAATTGCAATTTTGGGCTGGCCTGTCAATGTGCTTCCGCCTGAGGTTGCACGGGAAGTGGTGGCAGGTGGCCGCAAGGTTTGTGACGAGGCGGGCATCCCGTTGGCTGGTGGACACTCTATCGATGCGCCTGAACCTATTTTTGGTCTGGCAGTAACAGGTGTCGTCGAAAAGCGAAACATGAAGCGAAACGACACGGCTTCGTTAGGCTGCAAGTTGTTCCTTACCAAGCCTCTGGGCATCGGCATTCTGACTACCGCTGAAAAAAAATCAAAATTGCGTGTGGAAGACATGGGTGTCGCACGCGATTGGATGTGTCAATTGAACAAGCCGGGTAGTCGCTTTGGCAAGTTGGCTGCCGTCACCGCAATGACAGATGTAACGGGCTTCGGGCTACTGGGACATCTGGTGGAAATGGCTGACGGCAGCGGCTTAACTGCCCGGGTCGAATATAACGCAGTTCCACGTTTGCCTATGGTTGAGCAGTATCTGGAGTGGGGGTGTGTGCCTGGTGGCACCTTACGCAACTTCGATAGCTACGGTGACCGTATTGCATCGCTATCCGAGCAGCAGAAATTGCTTTTGTGCGATCCCCAGACCAGTGGCGGGCTGTTGATCGCGGTCGAGCCGCAGGGCGAGTCAGCATTCATGTCGGTCGCTCGAGAGTTAGGCCTATCACTTCAGCCTATTGGCGAAATGGTTGATCGACAGCGGCATGCGGTTGAGGTGTGTTGATGCGCGATGACGCTCGGGACTACCGCTCCCTCTTTCTTTCTGGTGTGCCGCTAATGGATGTGCGTGCACCCGTCGAGTTTTCCAAGGGCGCTTTTCCGGGCGCAACCAACCGGCCGTTGATGAATGACATCGAGCGGCAAAAGGTGGGTACCTGTTACAAGCTGAAGGGGCAGCAGGCTGCTCTGGAGCTTGGACACTCTCTGGTTTCCGGTAAGTTGAAGGAAGCGCGGGTACAGGCGTGGGCCGAGTTTGCCGAGGCCAATCCGGAGGGCTATCTGTACTGCTTCAGGGGTGGGCTGCGGTCGCAAATCACTCAGCAATGGCTGCTTAGTGAGGCAGGTATTGCCTATCCACGTGTAGCCGGTGGCTATAAGGCCATGCGTACGTTTCTCATGGAAACACTGCTTCAGTCTGTTGAGGAATGCCGCTTTGTATTGGTGGGCGGTATGACTGGAACTGGCAAAACAGAAGTCATCGCTCAGCTCGACGATAGTATTGATCTGGAAGGGCATGCCAATCATCGCGGCTCAAGTTTTGGTAAGCGCGCCACCGTACAGCCATCACAAATCGATTTTGAGAACAGTCTGGCCATTGACTTGTTGAGGCGTCGTGCAAAGGGGCAGGATCGTTTTGTGCTGGAAGATGAGTCTCGGTTGATTGGGCGGTGCTCCTTGCCTTTTGAGTTGCACCAGGCTATGCAGCATTTTCCCATGGTATGGCTGGAAGACACCCTGGAGGAGCGTGTCGAGCGAATACTAAAGGACTACGTGATTGATCTGGCAGCCGAGTTCAATCGTGAACATGGCGACAGCGGATTTGATTTGTTTGCTGAACAGCTTTGTAAGAGTCTTTCCAATATTGCCAAAAGACTGGGCGGCGAGCGCTATCAACGCCTGGCGGAAATCATGAATGAAGCACTCGCGGTGCAGAAGGTCAGTGGCGATGTAGAGCAGCATCGTGAATGGATTCGAGCGTTGCTAAGTGAATATTACGACCCTATGTATGCCTATCAACGCGAGAATAAGTCAGGGCGCATCCTCTTTGCTGGAGATCAGCAGGCGGTCGTGGGTTATCTCAAGGCAAACCGTTGAACAGGCTAATTAAAACGAGGTCTTTAATGCGCCGGATTTACTTATCCATTGAAGGAGTCAAATCATGAATCGCTGGCTTGCAATGATGCCTGTCGCGGCGCTGGTACTTGCTGGATGTGCAGCCAAAACGGTCAACCGAGACAGTTGTGCAGCGGAAGTGAACGCTGCATGGAAAGAACTGGATATAGCCAAAACCGAAGGGTTTGCAGGTACGGTCAGCTACTCCAAGGCGCTGGGCTTGATTTCAACCGCCAAGACTCAGCAGCAGGTAGAAGCCTATAACGGCTGCGTTCAAAATGCCCAGAAGGCGCGCTTCTATATTCGCGAATCACGCGCTGGTCGTTGATTGATCCAAGGATGAACATCTCACATGTTCATCCTTTCTTGCTTCCCTTTCCTCTATCTAGCCTTGAGCGTTGAACGCTTGCCCATTGACGTGTGCGCTGTCTGGTCCCATCAAATAGAGGTAGACGGGCATGATCTCCTCGGGTGTTGGGTTGCGTGCAGGGTTTTCAGCAGGGTAAGCGAGGGCGCGCATGTCGGTTCGGGTTCCGCCGGGATTGATACTGTTGGCCCGTACGGCCGCAGTGCCATCCATTTCATCGGCAACCACCTGCATAAGGCCTTCGTTGGCAAATTTAGAAACGGCGTATGCTCCCCAATAGGCACGTCCTTTTCGCCCCACACTGCTGGAGGTGAAAATGATCGAGGCATCGTTCGATTGTCTGAGCAGTGGCAGTAGCGCACGCGTTAGCATGAAGACTGCGTTGACGTTGACTTGCATAACCTGCATGAAGGCTTCTCCGCTGGTCTGCTCAACAGAGGTGCGAGGACCTAGAATACCTGCATTGTGCAAAAGACCATCAAGTCGACCAAACTCCGTTTCTACCATGGCAGCCAGCTCTTCGAACTGCTCAGGCCGTGCGGCTTCAAGGTCAAAAGGAACGACTACCGCTTGTGGATGGCCAGCAGCCTCGATTTCATCGTAGACCTCGTTGAGGTTCTCTTCTGTCTTACCCAAGAGTAGGATGGTTGCGCCATGGGCAGCATAGGTTTTTGCCGCTGCCCGGCCAATGCCTCGTCCGGCACCTGTTACAAGGATGATTCGATTTTTGAGAAGGTCAGGGCGGGCCTTGTATTCAAACATCTTGACTCCCAGCCGCTCGCTTGAGCGGCCCTACTATTTTAACAGCCGCAAATGGCGCGGTCCAAGGCGTCACGCAGCTCAAGCGGGTGATCTACTACCAGATCGGCGCCCCAGTGAGCAGGATTGTCCTCTGGATGGATATAGCCATATCGCACGGCCGCTGTTTTGGTGCCCGCTGCGCGCCCCGAATCGATATCTCGACGATCGTCACCGACAAAAATGACGGCTTGCGGCTCGATATTGATTTGTTTACACGCTAACAACACGGGCTCTGGATCAGGTTTGCTGTAGGTGACGTGGTCAGGGCAGATCAGAACGGCTGAACGTTTAGCAAGGCCAAGTGCCTGCATGATGGGCTCTGCATAACGGACGGGCTTGTTGGTGACTACGCCCCAAGTCAGACGAGCCTGCTCCAGGTCCGCCAACAATTCTTCCATGCCCTCGAATAGGTGAGAGTGGATGGCGCAGTGATCCTGATAGCGGTCAAGAAAGTCCAATCGTAGTGGGTCAAACTCATCGCTCAAGGGATCTACTTCGAACGCGCTGGCTACCATGGCTCGCGCGCCACCCGATACGACGTCCCGGACAGTTTTCTCATCGACGGCTGGCAAGCCTCGATCAGCGCGCATGGACTGGATCACGGCGATAAAGTCAGGTGCCGTGTCGAGCAATGTGCCGTCCATATCGAACAGTACTGCTTTTATTCGCATCCTATTACTCCTCGCGGATGGTGCGCAGCATGTAGTTTACGTCGACATCATTGCCCAGCTTGTAGACCTTGGTAATCGGGTTGTAAGTCATACCGATGACATCGCGTACGTGTAGGCCGGCGTTTCGGCACCAAGCGCCTAATTCGGATGGACGAATAAACTTGCGGAAGTCATGAGTGCCGCGCGGCAGCAGACGCAAGACATATTCGGCGCCCACAATGGCAAATAGATAGGATTTGGGGTTGCGGTTAATCGTAGAGAAAAAGACATGGCCGCCAGGTTTAACTAGTGTCCGGCATGCTTGAATCACAGATGCCGGATCTGGGACATGCTCAAGCATTTCCATGCATGTGACGACATCGTAAGCGCCGGGCGTTTCAGCTGCCAGCTCCTCAGCGGTAATGCGGCGGTAGCTGACGGGCACACCTGATTCCAGTTGGTGAAGCTGTGCAACTGAAAGCGGCGCTTCGCCCATGTCGATCCCTGTGACGTCCGCGCCCCGTACTGCCATGGCTTCGCTCAGGATGCCGCCGCCGCAGCCTACGTCGAGTACTTTTTTGCCGGCGAGGTTGGCGTGTTGGTCAATCCAATTGACGCGCAACGGATTGATATCATGAAGCGGCTTGAATTCACTCTCTCTGTCCCACCACCGCGAGGCCAGGGCTTCGAATTTGGCAATCTCGGCATTATCGACGTTGGACATCCCTTACACTCCATTCTCTAAATTCGTTGTGCAAATGCGCTTGTGATTTGGCATTTGCTAGATGAACGCACCACTGGCGCAGCCAGTCGTTAGCGAGCGGCTATCTTTTGGCCCCAGGTGCGAGCGTTCTCGATAAGTTCTTGTTCATCCAGGCGGGTCAGCTTGCCGTCCTTTAACAAGGGGCGACCACCCACCCAGACATGCTTCACACAATCACGGTTGCTGGCATAAATCAGTTGAGACACTGGGTCATAAATGGGTTGCTGAGCCAGTCCGCTCATGTTGAAAGCGACCATGTCAGCTGCCTTGCCCACCTCAAGGGAGCCCAGGCAGCGCTCAAGACCTAGGGCACGTGCCCCATTGAGTGTGGCCATACGCAAGGCTCTGTGTGCATCCAGTGCTGTTGCGGAACCGGCTACGGCCTTGGCCAGGAGAGCGGCGGTACGGGTTTCGCCCAACAGATCCAGGTCATTGTTGCTGGCTGCCCCGTCCGTACCTATCGCGACGTTCACGCCTGCCTGCCAAAGCGTTTCTACCGGGCAGAAACCGCTGGCTAGCTTGAGATTGGACTCAGGGCAGTGGATTACATGAGTGTTGGTCTCAACCAGATTTTCCAAGTCTTCCTCGTCGATCTGGGTCATGTGGACAGACTGGAAGCGGGGACCTAAAAGTCCTAGCCTGCGCAGGCGAGCAAGCGGACGTTCCCCTGTCTTTTCGATTGCCTCCTGCACCTCGCCAGCCGTTTCATGCACATGCATGTGGATGCATGCGTCAAGTTGATCGGCCAACATCAGGACATTGGCCAGCTTGTCATCGCTGACGGTGTAGGGGGCGTGAGGCCCAAAAGCGACCTTGATGCGCTCATGTAGCTTCAGGTCATCAAAAAGCTCAAGTCCCCGGCGTATCGCCTCATCTGCAGTCCTTGCCCCTGGTACAGGAAAGTTCATGATCGGCAGGGTGACTTGCGCCCGCATACCTGACTCGTGGATGGCCTCACACGCTACCTGCGGAAAAAAGTACATATCCGAAAAGCAGGTTATGCCGCCTTTGATTTGCTCTGCGATGGCCAATCGGGTGCCGTCGCGGACGAAATCCTCGCTTACCCATTTGGCTTCAGCGGGCCAGATATGTTCCTGTAGCCAAGTCATGAGCGGAAGGTCATCCGCAAGGCCACGAAACAGTGTCATCGCAGCATGGCCGTGCATATTGATGAGGCCCGGACTCAGTAGCATGCCGGGAAGTTCGACTGACTCGGCTGCCTGATAGCGTCGCAGATCAGAGCGGGGTGCCAATACGGCGATTTGCCCATTCTTGATGCCGATAGCGTAGTCAGTCAGTACCACCCCGGCCGGTTCCACCGGAACGATCCAGGTGGGGAAAAGAAGCAGGTCAAGGGGCACGACACCAGGCATGGAAGGGCTTCCTGAAGGTAAATAAATGAAAGTATAACTGGCGTCAGCCCAATGGCGGGACTCAGTCGGACCACATTATCGATAAAAGCGTTTATAAGCCCATGTATTCGCGATGTCCTGTCACAGCGGCTTGTATCACCCCTGTATAATCGACTTTTTTGTTTCAGGCGATGAGGGTGATCATGCGCGAACGACTTCTGGCCGCAGAGAAGGTCAAGGCTATCGAGTGGAAAGAGGGCGTACTGCATCTGCTAGATCAGCGTTTATTACCCATGCAGGAAGTCTGGCTCACGTATGACTCGGCCAGTGGTGTGGCCGAGGCAATCAGGCAGATGGTCGTGCGAGGAGCACCGGCAATCGGTATTAGTGCAGCCTACGGCGTTGTGCTAGGCGCTCGAGCGCGCCAGCAGGCAGGGGAAGACTGGTTGCAAGCGCTGGATGAGGATATGCAGATGCTCGCAGAGTCCCGTCCTACAGCGGTCAACTTGTTCTGGGCGCTTAATCGTATGCGAGAGCGCCTGAAGCGACTCAAGCCGGGCGAGGAGGCACTAGCGGCCCTTGAAGCGGAGGCCGTTGCCATCCATGAGAGCGATCGCGAAGCCAATCTGACCATGGCGCAGCTCGGGGTCGAGTTGATTCGCAAGCATGGCGATGGCGTTCAGACGCTTCTGACCCATTGCAATACCGGTGCGTTGGCGACCGGAGGGTTTGGAACCGCCCTGGGGGTTATTCGTGCGGCTCACCTGGAAGGACTTGTGGACAAGGTATTTGCCGATGAGACGCGCCCGTGGCTACAAGGTGCCCGCCTTACTGCCTGGGAGTTGGCTGGCGAAGGCATTCCTGTCACTTTGAATGCCGATGCGGCAGCGGCCCATCTGATGAAAACCGGCAATATCTCCTGGGTCATCGTAGGGGCTGACCGAATCACAGCCAACGGTGACGTTGCCAACAAGATCGGGACCTATCAGCTGGCCGTCAATGCAATGCACCATGGGGTGCGCTTTATGGTTGTGGCGCCCAGTTCGACCATCGACATGAATCTGACATCCGGTGAGGACATCCCCATCGAGCAGCGTGAGGGACGCGAACTGCTTGAAATAGGCGGCGTTCGGATTGCGGCAGAAGTCGATACTGTAAATCCTGTTTTCGATGTAACGCCTGCTGATCTGATTGATGCGATTGTCACGGAGCGAGGCGTCGTGGAGCGGCCCACTGCAGAGAAAATGGCTGCACTTATGAACCGCAAGCGCTTGCACTGATTTTTCCGCTTAACACGACTCACACATCGCCTGCGGGAAACCGCAGGCAACCCTTGGTTTGTGGTAGTATTTACCGCTTTCCCGCAGGGTGTTGAAACTAAGGAACCAGGCTTCTCATGGGCGAACTGGCCAAAGAAATCCTCCCGGTCAATATTGAAGACGAACTCAGACAGTCTTACCTCGATTATGCGATGAGCGTAATCGTCGGACGCGCATTGCCGGATGTGCGCGACGGCTTGAAACCTGTGCATCGCCGTGTGCTTTATGCCATGAGCGAGCTGGGTAACGATTGGAACAAGCCTTATCTGAAATCCGCCCGTGTCGTGGGCGACGTAATCGGTAAATACCACCCTCACGGCGACTCTGCGGTATACGACACGATTGTACGTATGGCGCAGCCGTTCTCCCTTCGCTACATGTTGGTGAATGGTCAAGGTAACTTCGGTTCGGTTGACGGTGACTCCGCAGCCGCTATGCGATACACCGAAGTGCGCATGTTCAAATTGACCCACGAAATCCTGGCGGACCTGGATAAGGAAACCGTTGACTGGGTAGACAACTACGACGGGTCCCTGAAGATCCCGGCAGTCATGCCTACAAAGGTTCCGAACCTTCTGGTCAATGGCTCCAGTGGTATCGCGGTGGGGATGGCTACTAACATTCCGCCTCACAACCTGACCGAAGTGATCGATGGCTGCCTGGCACTGATCGAAAACAGTGAGCTGACTGTCGATCAACTGATGCAGTATATCCCGGGACCTGATTTCCCGACTGCAGGCATTATCAATGGCCGGGCAGGTATCATCGAGGCTTATCGCACAGGACGTGGCCGTATCTATGTACGTGCACGCGCTGACGTCGAGGATATCGACAAGTCAGGCACTCGCCAGCAGATCGTCATCACCGAGCTGCCTTATCAGCTGAACAAGGCTCGTCTGATCGAAAAGATTGCCGAGCTGGTGAAAGAACGCAAGATCGAAGGTATCACCGAACTGCGTGATGAGTCCGACAAGGATGGCATGCGTGTCGTAATTGAGTTGCGCCGCGGTGAAGTGGCTGAGGTCGTGCTGAACAATCTGTATGCACAAACCCAGCTGCAAACAGTGTTTGGTATCAATATCGTTGCGCTGGTGGATGGCCAGCCCAAGGTCCTTAACCTGAAGGACATGCTTGAGGCATTCATCCGTCACCGTCGCGAAGTGGTTACCCGCCGAACCATTTATGAGCTGCGTAAAGCGCGTGAGCGTGGTCATATTCTCGAAGGCCAAGCGGTAGCGCTGTCCAATATCGACCCGGTTATTGAACTGATCAGGTCCTCTCCAACCCCAGCTGAAGCCAAAGAGCGTCTCATTGCGACCGGCTGGGAGTCCAGTGCTGTCGAGGCGATGGTGGAACGCGCTGGTGCGGATTCTTGCCGGCCGGAGAACCTGGATCCGCAGTATGGTCTTCGTGATGGCAAATACTGGCTGTCTCCTGAGCAGGCGCAGGCCATCCTTGATCTGCGATTGCATCGTCTGACCGGCCTGGAGCATGAAAAGCTGCTGGCTGAATATCAGGAGATCCTGAAACAGATTGCAGAGCTGATCCGAATACTCAACAGCCCTGAGCGTCTCATGGAAGTCATCCGTGAGGAGCTTGAAAAGATCAAGACAGAGTTCGGTGATGCACGTCGTACTGAAATCGTCGCGTCTCAAGTCGATCTGACCATTGCTGACCTGATCACAGAAGAAGATCGTGTCGTCACCATTTCCCATGGCGGCTACGCCAAGTCCCAGCCCTTGCATGCCTATCAGGCTCAGCGCCGTGGTGGTCGCGGCCGTTCTGCCTCGGGCGTGAAGGAAGACGATTACATCGAGCATCTTCTTGTCGCCAATAGCCATACCACACTGCTGTTGTTCTCCAGCCTGGGTAAGGTGTACTGGAAAAAGACCTACGAAATTCCTGAGGCTTCTCGTGCTGCACGTGGTCGTCCGCTTGTAAATCTGCTGCCATTAGCTGAAGGCGAGCGTATCACTGCGATGTTGCCAGTAGATCTGGAGGCCGTGCGTCAACAGTCACCTGAGGATGAAGACCTGGGTGATCAGGACGATGTCGTTGAAGACGTGGTGCTTGAAGATGATGCTGAGGTCGATGAGGGCGCAGAAGGGGTTGAAGATAGCGGCAAGGATGAGCCTACCGGATCCTATATCTTCATGGCTACTGCTTACGGCACGGTCAAGAAAACCCCGCTGGTGCAGTTCAGTCGTCCTCGTAGCAATGGCCTGATTGCGCTGAAGCTGGAAGAGGGCGATAGCCTGATTGCAGCGGCCATTACCGATGGCGCCCAGGAGGTCATGCTGTTCTCTGACAACGGTAAGGTCATTCGCTTCAAGGAGCGTCATGTCCGCACGATGGGACGTACAGCCCGTGGTGTCCGCGGTATGCGTCTGGGTGATGGGCAGCATCTGATTTCCATGCTGATTCCAGAAGAGCAGGCGCAGATACTGACAGCCAGTCTGAATGGTTATGGCAAGCGTACTGCTATTGCTGAGTATCCGCAGCGTGGTCGTGGTGGTCAGGGCGTAATAGCCATGGTAACCAATGAGCGTAATGGCCCGCTGATTGGCGCTATTCAAGTCCTTGAAGGTGAGGAAATCATGTTGATTTCTGATCAGGGTACGCTGGTGCGTACACGGGTTGATGAGGTTTCCCTTCAAGGCCGCAACACGCAGGGTGTAACACTGATCAAGCTTGGCAAGGGCGAGAAGCTCGTAGGCCTTGAGCGTGTGCAGGAGCCCTCAGTTGACGACGAGTTGATCGAGCATGAGGGCGAGCTTGATGACGAGTTGCTTGAAAAGGAGCTTCCTGTCATTAGCGAAGAGCCAAGCGATGAGGATGTCCTGCCGGGCGCCAACGATGTTCCCTCTGATAACATGCCCAATGAGGACGATGAGTGATGAGCAAGCGAGCGTATAACTTCTGCGCTGGCCCGGCTGCGCTGCCGGAGGCGGTACTGAAACAAGCTCAGGCCGATCTGCTCGACTGGCAGGGGCGCGGCTTGTCTGTCATGGAGATGAGTCACCGTGGCGACGACTTCACTGCAATCAGCTCGAAAGCCGAGCAGGACTTGCGGGATTTGCTTGTAATCCCCGCTGATTACAAAGTGCTTTTCCTGCAGGGTGGGGCAAGTCTACAGTTCGCTCAGATTGCACTGAACCTGCTACCTGAAGGTGGAAAGGCTGATTACATCGATACAGGGATCTGGTCACGCAAGGCTATCGAGCAGGCGCAAAACTATGGCGCAGTGAATGTTGCCGCCAGCGCCAAGAAATACGATTACCTGGCTATCCCTGGGCAGAATGAGTGGCAGCTTTCCAAGGACGCGGCCTACGTTCATTACACGCCGAACGAAACCATTGGCGGCCTTGAGTACAACTGGATTCCTGAGACAGACGATGTTCCTCTAGTTGCTGATGCGTCCTCGAACCTACTGTCACGTCCTTTGGACGTGTCACGGTTTGGGTTGATTTATGCGGGCGCGCAGAAAAACATCGGACCCAGTGGGCTTGTAGTGGTGATCGTTCAGGAGGAGTTGCTGGGGCGGGCACGTTCCTCTTGTCCCAAGCTCCTTGATTATAAGGTCGAGGCAGACAACGGTTCGATGTACAACACGCCCGCCACGTTTTCCTGGTATCTGTCTGGCCTGGTGTTCCAGTGGCTGAAAGATCAGGGTGGACTACCTGCCATCGAGCGGATCAACCGTCAGAAGCAGGAGCTTCTGTATGGCTTCATCGATAGTAGTGAAATGTACATGAATCCGATTGCGGTAAATGATCGTTCCTGGATGAACGTGCCTTTCCGCCTGGCAGATGAGCGTCTGGACAAGACTTTCCTGTCGGGTGCCGAAGAGCGAGGCCTTCTATATCTTCAGGGGCATCGCTCGGTAGGTGGCATGCGCGCATCCATCTACAACGCTGTCAGTCTTGAGGCTGTGCAAGCACTGGTCGCCTATATGACAGAGTTTGAAAAGGGGCACGGTTAAACCATGGCGGAACAAGAGCTCAAGGCCCTGCGCCTCCGTATCGATAGCTTGGATGAACGGATTCAGGAACTCATCAGTGAGCGCGCCCGCTGCGCTCAGGATGTGGCTCGCGTGAAAATGCAGTCGCTAGGTGAGGGGGAAAGTCCGGTTTTCTATCGACCGGAGCGCGAAGCGCAGGTGCTCAAGCGGGTAATGGAGCGTAACCAGGGCCCGTTGGGTAATGAGGACGTGGCTCGTTTGTTTCGAGAGATCATGTCGTCGTGCCTTGCGCTTGAAGAGCCATTGAAGGTTGCCTATTTGGGGCCGGAAGGTACGTTTTCGCAGGCGGCTACGCTTAAGCATTTTGGTATGGCGGTAAAGACACGGCCAATGGCCGCTATCGACGAAGTCTTTCGTGAGGTGGCGGCTGGGGCCGTAAATTTTGGTGTGGTTCCTGTTGAGAACTCAACTGAAGGTGCCGTCAACCATACGCTTGATAGTTTCCTGGAGCATGATCTGGTTATCTGCGGCGAGGTGGAATTGCGTATCCACCATCATCTGCTTGTGGGTGAAACGACCAAGACAGATAGCATTTCGCGTGTTTACTCACACGCGCAGTCCCTGGCTCAGTGCCGTAAATGGCTAGACGCGTATTTCCCTAACATCGAACGAATCGCAGTTTCGAGCAATGCCGAGGCTGCGAAGCGGGTTAAAAGTGAATGGAATAGTGCGGCGATAGCAGGGGATATGGCGGCTTCCCTGTATGGTTTGTCAAAGCTGCATGAGAAAATCGAGGATCGTCCAGATAACTCCACGCGGTTTTTGATTATTGGAAATCAGGAGGTCCCACCTAGCGGCGATGACAAGACGTCTGTGATCGTGTCGACTCGCAATAAGCCGGGCGCCTTGCATGATTTGTTAATGCCGTTTCATGCCAACAACATTGACCTGACGCGCATCGAAACACGTCCATCCCGCAGTGGTAAGTGGACCTATGTTTTCTTTATAGACTTCGTCGGTCATCAGCATGATCCTCTCATCAAGGATGTGCTAGAAAAAATCAATGGCGATACGGTCGCCTTGAAAGTTTTAGGGTCGTATCCTAAAGCAGTGTTGTAACGCTCGAAAGCCACACCGTTAGGGTGTGGCTTTTTTATATTTGCTTTCTGTATCTGCAACGCATCCCGCATCATCAAAACTAATGACGCGTGAATGCTTCTTGCGCTGCGTTACATAGTAGTAGCGGGTGCGATTATTGTTCTCGACGATCCTGTCTGGCTTTCCCAGGGCGCTTTCGACATCCTCTTTCGTCATGCCCGCTATAACCTTTTTGTGGATGACCGCCGTTCTTCTTTCCGAGCCTGAAAGCACGTTTGGGCAGGCTCCTTCCTTAGCTCCCACAACTGCCAGCTCATGGTAGGTAGGCAATTGATCCTTTGAGGGGGAAGGCGAGGATAACGGTTGTGTCGATATCGGTGTTTTGGGTCCGTTGCCGCCAGGCTTGGGATTATCAGCGGTTTGGTGGCTGATCGTCTCGCCTTTAAGGCAACCATTTGCGGAAAAGCTGATATGGCCGTCTTCGCTTGCACATCGAAAGACCGTTGTGGCAGTAGCCGTATTTGAAAAAAACAACATTACCAAACATAGAAGTGTAACGGGATTACGGTACATAGCTGTCCTCCATGACATCTGTTCATAGCGTAGTGCGAGATGCGCCGTGCCGCTGTGATTGGCTCCGCAGATCAACGGCTAGGCTCGGTCAGGCATGAGCATTAGCTGCCAAATGATTGTTTTTAACTGTTTTACATCGCCGACTCAGCGCATGCAGTGCTATGATTCCGCTTGTCAGCCCCGCCGGGGCTCGTGGACCCTTTCCATGGACATACCCCGATCTAACAAACTTCGATCGCTGTTTCGTTTATTAAAGATTTAATTCCCGCAGCGCGCTCCGTTGCCGGGGATGGAGTGCGCTTATGAGTGAAGTGGAAGCAAGAAAGCCACAGGAAAGTCTGCAGGAGCGACTGGCTCAAGTCGTTGAGCTGCTCCATCAGTATCGTTTCGTTGAAGGTCCCGCTCACGACGAGCAGGTTGTGCAGCCTGATGAGGCGTTGCATGAAGAGGGGCTGTCCGAACTCCGTCGCCGCCTGGATGAACTGCATCCGGCCGATATTGCCTTTATCCTTGAGGCGCTTCCACTTCATGAGCGTCTGACCGTCTGGAGCCTGGTTAAGACCGAGCGTGACGGCGACATCCTTCTTGAGGTCTCCGACTCTGTTCGTGAAACACTGATTGCCGACATGGATGATCAGGAAATCCTTGCAGTGGCAGGACAGCTGGATGCTGATGAGCTGGCCGACCTGGCGCCTGACCTCCCTCGAGATGTTGTACATGAGCTTATGGAGGCTCTGGACGCCCAGCAGCGTGAGCGGGTGCGCTCAGCGCTTTCATATGAAGAGGATCAGGTTGGCGCACTGATGGACTTCGAGATGGTGACTATCCGCGACGATGTCACGCTTGAGGTTGTTCTGCGGTATTTGCGTCGCTTGAAGGAGCTGCCAGGCCATACGGATAAGCTGTTTGTTGTCGATTATGACGGCATATTGAAGGGCGTGCTTCCTGTGAAGCGGCTTTTGGTCAATGACCCGGAAAAGCAAGTCGCTGAGGTAATGGCTAACGACCCGGTAGCGTTTCATCCTGATAATGATGCCTACGAGGCCGCTCAAGCGTTTGAACGTTACGATCTAATTTCTGCGCCTGTCGTTGACAAGAATGGCAAATTGATAGGTCGTCTCACTATCGATGAAATGGTGGACTTGATTCGCGAGGAAAGTGAATCTGAGGTCCTCAACATGGCGGGTCTTCGTGAAGACGAAGATGTTTTTGCTTCTGTTTGGAAGTCGGTCGGCAATCGTTGGACCTGGCTTGCTACGAATCTGGTAACGGCGTTTGTTGCATCTCGTGTAATCGGGCTCTTTGAAGGCAGCATTGAAAAGTTAGTAGCGCTGGCCGCCTTGATGCCTATCGTTGCAGGTATTGGCGGTAATTCGGGTAATCAGACGATCACTATGATTGTGCGTGCTATCGCGCTGGGTCAGCTCAATGCCAGCAGCACCATGAGATTGTTGAGGAAAGAGCTAGGTGTTGCGCTCTTCAATGGATTGATTTGGGGTGGGGTAATTGGCCTGATTGCCTATTACCTTTATAACAGTTGGTCGTTAGGGGTCGTCATGACGGCTGCCATGACGTTGAATCTCTTGCTGGCCGCGTTCATGGGAGTATTGATTCCCATGACGTTACAACGGTTTGGGCGAGATCCCGCAATGGGGTCCAGCGTGCTGATTACAGCAATGACAGACAGCGGCGGCTTTTTCATCTTCCTTGGTCTTGCCACTATGTTCCTTCTGTAACTTCAAGCGAAAGGATCAGGGTGTATCCCTGATCCTTTAACAAATACTTTATTCCTGTGATGACTCGACGTCATTGGCAATCAGAGAGAGGAGGGCGTTTTGCTGGCGTCCAGAAAGTTGTCTGAAGCGCTGTAGCAGTTCCCGTTCATGAGCGCTTAGCTCTGGACTATCCATACGCATGCTCGGGTCTGTATCGATAGCGCCTTCTTGAATGAGACTCTGCTCCAGTCGAGCAATGATTTCAGAATTCATGCTGCGATGATGGTTGCGTGCAACTTCGGCGATACGTTCGCGCATTCCTTCGGGAAGACGGACGACGAATTTGTCAGCTGTGCGACTGGAGTACGATCTAATTGCCTGAGTCATGAGTACATTCATCTAAGTGGTCAAGGACGATGCCAACAAGGCTTTCATGAAGCTTGGGACAGCATTTGTTATTTGCTCTCAACGCCATTACTTGCGTGAGCTTATTGGCGTCAATTTAGTGACAATTTTCAAAAAAAGCAAAGTGGCTTCTCTCTAAATCAATGCTAATGAGAAGCTTAGCAATGATTTCTGGGAATAGCGGTCTTTAACGCTAGGTTTTACATAACGCATGACAAAGCGCGCTCTTGTCGTTAACATTCTGCTCTCGCACGACGTCATTTGGTCCCAGTAGCTCAATTGGATAGAGCATCCCCCTCCTAAGGGGAAGGTTGTGAGTTCGAACCTCGCCTGGGACACCATAAAACTTGCAATACCTCACGCTCTTCTACTCTTCACATCCTTGACTAACTCATAAACTGGACTTTATGGTCTTTTATATTATTGTGCGTTAACAGTTGTCCTTTCATTTTTATGGCAACTATTAATATGACTTCTAATATGACTTCTACCGTAAAGTGATATTAATAGTTAGCCGTCCTATAACCGATATATAAATATGTGATGGGGTTGGCAGACTGAAGGGGAACCTTTGGTGGGCATGAGAATCTATCGCTGGCGCTAGTATTAAGGGGTAACAAGATTCCTTAATTATAGTTATGTTATTCCGGTGCTCATTGGGCTGAGCGTGTTGGCCTCGATAACGATTCGAACAAGCAGAGCCCAGCAATGAACTTGTTTTACAGGCACGGCCAATTGAGTTGGCTGTGATGGTTTGTTCGTTATGTCGCGCCCATTCTTAATGAAGCCGCAATATTAAAGTTTATCTAGACAGCTTTGCTGAATATGGATCAACCCACTTGGGCTCTCTGAGAGGAAGCGTGAATGTCTTATTATCCCGTTCTGTTATCAATCGTTTTTGTTGTCCGTAATCAGTCTAGGGAGCTTGCAGAGTCATTGACTAATGCGGCGAGTATTATCGCCTCACTAGTGAGTGACTATGAGTTGATCATTGTTGACAACGCCTCTACCGATGACAGTGTAGCCATGTTAAAAGGGTTAACCAGCGAGAAGGGTTTGCCGAATCTTCAGGTGTATGCTCTGACCAAAGAGGTCGATACGGACACGGCTTGCTGGGTGGGTTTGGAAAATGCACTTGGCGATTATGTAGCGGTCATTGATCCACTGACGGACGATGTCGGGTTCTTGCCTGCAATGCTGGAAAAGGCAGCGGAAGGAAGTGATGTCGTATTTGCGGCCAATTCTCAAAAGCCTAAGCGTACCTTAGCCTACAAGGCCTGCTTCTCCAGCTTTAACTCTTTGTACAAGCGTCTAGGCGGCATCGACCTTGCAAACGATGCCCCTCAGTATCGCCTGTTGAGCAAGCGCGTAGTTAATTTTATTCTGCAACACCCTGTTCCTGCTTTGACCTATCGTCATTTGCCGGCAACAGCGGGCTTTGCTCAGACAAAGTTGACCTATAGCTCTACGCCCAAAGCGCCTCAGAACAAGCGTCTGGGAGACAGTATCGAGCGGGGAATCCGTCTTCTGATCTCTACAACGCGTGCCCCTATGCGACTGGTCAACGTTCTTTGCATGTTTGGTGCTGCAGCCAACCTTATCTACTCGGCATATGTCATCGCGGTTGGGCTTCTCAAGTCGGATGTTGCGCCAGGTTGGGTAACGCTATCCCTGCAACAGTCAGGCATGTTCTTTCTTCTGTCCCTCGTGCTGCTGGTGTTGGGCGAATACATCCTGCAAGTGGCTACCCGTACCAATGAAGGGCCGGCATACCATGTTGCTCAGGAGTTTACGAGCGCCATCATGACGCGACGCGAGAAACTCAACATTGAGGTCGTCAGTGACCCACAGCCGTCTACCGTGACTGCTGCTGCCTCTAATATGGCTTAAGGCATACATACATCATGCAGGATGCTATTGTCATTGGTGGCGGTTTCTACGGATCCATGATTGCCTTGTATTTGATGAAAGTACGAGGTTTCAAAGCTGTGACGTTGATTGAGCGAGAGGCGACTCTGCTCAATCGTGCGTCTTATAACAATCAGGCCCGTGTGCATAACGGCTATCATTATCCGCGTAGTTTCACGACTGCCTTCAGAAGTCGCGTCAACTTACCCCGCTTTATAAAAGATTATCCTGACGCTGTAGTCACAAACTTTACAAAGCTCTACGCCATAGCCCGTAATAACTCGAAAGTTACTGCCAAGCAGTTCGAGCGGTTTTGTCATGAAATTGGTGCAAAGCTTGAACCTGTACCTGCGTCAATGGAAAAGCTCTTTGAGCCACGGCTTATTGAGGCTGTTTATCTAACGGAAGAGTACGCGTTCAATTCTAGAGAATTGGCAGGAGAGGCGAGGCGCGAACTCGATGAAGTTGGAGTCGAGGTATTACTTAATACCAGGGTGAAATCTATTCATCGGCAGGGCAGTGACACGCTTTCGGTCACTTATGAGCAGGATGGAAAATCGGTAGAGCGCTCCACTCGGTTCATTTTTAACTGCACCTATAGTGGTCTGAATCAGTTTTCCGGCGACTTTCCGGGTACTCAGACCAAGTTGAAGCATGAGCTGACAGAAATGGCCTTGGTTGAGATGCCGGATGCGCTTAAAGGTCTAGGCGTTACGGTGATGGATGGGCCTTTCTTCTCCATGATGCCTTTCCCTGCGAGAGGGCTGCATACGCTATCCCATGTGCGATACACGCCGCATATGCAGTGGAACGACTCACCGGATCTCGACCCCTATCATCGCCTTGAGCACTATCACCGCGACACACGCGTTGATCGCATGATTCGAGATGTGGCGCGATACATGGCCCCTGTCGCCAATGTTCAGTACAGAGACTCGCTTTTTGAAGTCAAGACCATCCTCGTTAAGAACGAAGGGGATGACGGTCGTCCCATCCTTTTTGAGCAACACGCTCAACTGCCCAATTGTTACTCGGTTCTAGGCGGAAAAATCGATAACATTTTTGATGTTCTGGAGAAGCTAGATGCCGAACCCATCCACTGATGCAACAAGTTTTGCGGATGTTACCCCGGCTCGGACGGCCCGCTGGCTGGGAATTATTGCTCTACTCGCGTTTGCTTTCGTCAGTCATTTCACGCTAGGTCCAGGCAATATTGTCGATCCTTTCCATCAAGGAGAGTTTTTTGCCACTTTGCCTAACATGTTGCATGGCCAAGCAGGTGAGCATGCTTTTACTATTCATGGTGCACTCGATTATTTACCTGCCTGGATCGCCACTCACTTCAGCGGGCCGGATAATAACTTTCTCTATACCCAGGTTGCCTACGCACTGTGCAACCTAGGTGCGGCTTGGCTGTTTTACTTGATAGCGTCTTTATTTATTGAGCGTGGCGCTAGATATGAGTTGCTGACACTCGTTGCAGTGGCGGTGGTAGCCAGCCAACTGGTTGGTTACCGTGACCTGTGCTTGCTGCTTTCGATCTATTTATTCCTGCTGTGTTTGCGAGCCAATCGCTCCTCCGATTTTTTTGTTAAAGCGACTCTCTTGGGTATTGCTGCAGCATTCAACATGTTTTGGTCTTATGATCGGGGCATTACCGGCTTTGGGGCGATAGGGTTGGGCGTGCTTCTGGCCAGCTTTTACGATCGCCGTTTCATCTATGCCATGGCCATCTTTGTTGGGACGTTTCTTGTACTGTCCCTGATGACTGAGGTGTTTTCCCTTAGCGATTATCTACGGAACTTCGACTTTCTACTCAGTACATCCTCGCAATGGACGTATCACAGTCCACGCTTCATCATTCAGAGCGCGCTACTGACCGTACCGACAGTGCTGGCTTATTATGCACTGTTCAAAGCGCTGCCTAAGCCGTTCCATTTCGGCTCTGCGTTTGCCATTGCTGGAATGCTGGCTGTCCTGATGTTGGTTTTGTACAAGATCGCGACCAACCGTGCAGATTTCATCCATGTTCCGATGGGTATGTGGGCGCCTTTGCTCAGTTTCCTCTTCGCTTATGACCAGCTGCGTAAGACGGGCCGAAAGCAGGAATTTGTGCTGCTGAAAAAGCCCGTAGCCGCGGCGGTGGTTGGGTCTATGCTGCTTCTAGGGCTGATTGGTAAGAACCCGATGCCCTTTTTTGCAGTTCTGCTGGGTTTGGTACTCATTAACAGCAACCGCAAGCCCTTGGGGTATGTAGCCTTGGTAGGTCTCTCGGGGTTGCTGGCTGCCTTTACACTTTACAAATCGCCAGTCCCCAATGTTCTTGTAAACGGCTACAAGTGGCTACCCAATATGGCGTCGCCCCCTGAGAACTCTCTGCTGGTCTCTGACGGTGCGCGTTGGGCGGCCAGCCAGATCAAGGGGTCAGGATCGCAGTGTGTGTTTGATCTTTCCAATAACGGAATTATCAATGGCGTGACAGGTTTGCCCGCGTGTACGAAATACATTTATCCGGTGTATGCCACGCGCGTGTATGAGCAAGACATGATTTCGGATCTGAAAAAGTCAGACCCCTCTGTCGTGGTCTACTCCACAACGTTCTGGTCGTTCAATATCAACGACATATCAATGCACGACAAATTTCCTGAACTCAAAAAGTATCTGGATGAAAGGTATCCGTACGAAAAGTGCGAGTCGGAATATTGTCTTCGTTTTAAAAATACTCAGGGGTGATAGGAATGAGTTTGCCAGACGCGCTTATAGGATATAGCGGCTTTGTCGGTTCGACATTACTCAAGCAAAAAAACTTTGAGGGCCAGTTTCGCTCGACCAACATCTCTGAGGTAGGCGAAAAGGCTTATCACACGCTTGTATGCGCCGGTGCCCCCGCTCAGAAATGGATTGCGAATAAGGACCCCGAGGCTGACCGAGAGAAAATCGACGGTTTGATCGAACACTTGAAGCAGGTTAAATGCGAGACATTTGTTCTTATCAGTACTGTTGATGTATTCGGCTCGCCCGTTGGAGTCAATGAAGAAACGCCTGTTGTTGAAGAGGGCCTGCATGCGTATGGCTTGAATCGCAGACGCCTTGAGAAATTCGTAGAAAGTCATTTCCCCAATTACCTGATTGTTCGTTTGCCAGGTCTAGTCGGACCAGGACTTCGCAAGAACGTTATTTTTGACTTCCTGAACGATAATAATCTCTCGGTCATCGATAGCCGTGGGGTATTCCAGTTCTATCCCATGGTCAATCTCTGGTACGACATCCAGACTGCCCTGAAGGCTAATCTCAAACTGGTGCATTTTACTTCGGAGCCTGTCAGCGTCGCTGATATCGCTCGCTATGGCTTTGGCTTCGAGTTCACTAATGAATTAAGCAACACTCCAGCTTCGTATGATTTCCAATCCCTCCATGCTGAGGAGTTTGGCGGTGGTGCCGGCTATCAGTACAGCAAGCGTGAGACGCTTCAGGCAGTAAGGGCATATGCACAGTCCGAGCCGTTGAAAGCGAAGACTGCTTCGGAGGCTCATTGATGCGAGTCGCCATTTCCAACATCGCTTGGGATGTTTCCAATGACGAAGAAGTAGCGCAGCTGCTTTCCCGTTACGATGTAGATGCAGTCGATATAGCGCCCGGTAAATACTTTCCGCAGCCCAAGGATGCGACTGATGCAGAGATCCGGGCAGTCAAGCAGTGGTGGCAGTCCCGTGGTGTTTCGCTAACAGGCATGCAGTCCCTGTTATTCGGAACTACTGGATTAAATGTTTTTGGCTCCGCTGAGTCACAGCAGGCAATGCTGGATCACTTGGATGCCGTCTGCCGTATTGCGGCAGGCCTGGGCTCTACGCGTTTGGTATTTGGCTCTCCCAAGAACCGTGATCGCTCTGCAATTGCGGAGGAACAGGTAGATAGCGTAGCTATCCCTTTCTTCCGCCGCTTGGGTGATATTGCTGCTCGTCATGGTGTGCTGATATGCCTGGAGCCAAATCCCACCTGTTATGGGGCTAACTTCATGGTCAATAGTGTAGAGACTGCTCGTGTAGTTGAGGCAGTTGATCATGACTCTATCCGGATGCAACTCGATACCGGCGCCTTGGCGATCAATGACGAAAATCCTGAAGAGATCATTGCCCGCTTTGCACCTTTCATTGGGCATGTACATGCCAGTGAACCCAATCTGATTACGTTGGGTGATGGCGGTTCGAAGCATGCGCAGGTTGCCCAAGCATTGGCACAACACCTTCCCGATCATGTCGTGACTATCGAGATGCTCCCTGCCAAGGAAGAATCGAACATGGCATCTATCGAAAGAGCACTGGGCGTTGCTACACGGCTCTATCGAGATGGTGTGCAAGCAGGGGTAATGGCATGAAGTGGATGATCCTCATACTGGGCATCCTGTCCAATGCATCTGCCAGTGTCCTTGTAAAGATGGCCATGATGCCACCAAGAAAGTTTCCAAGTCTTTCCGATCCTATGGGAGCGTTAAGCAACTGGCCATTCTGGCTTGGGCTTTTTCTTTATGGATTGGCGTTTCTGCTGTATGCCGCTGCGCTTGCACGTTTGCCGCTGAATGTGGCGCATCCCGTTTTGACCGCTGGTGCCATAGCAACCGTGGCGATCATGTCGGCAGCGATATTCAAAGAACCTTTCCCATGGACGACCATTACCGGGATCATCATGGTAATCGCCGGTGTTGCGCTGATTACGGCCCGTGTAAGCTCATAATGTAGACATGACTATGACAGCAGATATTTCCGAACACATACGCACTTCCTGGCAAGTGCCTGCGTATGAAAAAACGATGTGGTTGGGCAAGCAGCACGCCACATGCATCATCATTCCCGTTATCAATGAAGGAAGCCGTATTGTCAGTTTGCTGACTCGGATGAAGGATCTGAACGTTGATCAAGCGTCGGATGTAATCATTATCGATGGCGGCAGCACAGACGGCTCATTGGAGCTGGAGCGCCTCAAGTCCAAGGGTGTTAGAGGCCTGTTGCTCAAAAAGGGACCTGGTAAGCTAAGTGCTCAGTTGCGTTGTGCCTACGCCTTTGCATTAGAGCAGGGCTACGAAGGCATCGTGACGATTGACGGGAACGACAAGGATGATCCTGAGGCTATCCCGCGGTTCATCAAGGCGTTGGAGGAGGGGGCAGACTTCGTGCAGGCGTCGCGCTTCCTGCAAGGCGGTGTTGCTGAAAACACGCCAAAGTCCCGTGATTTCGCTATTCGCTTCATTCATGCGCCTATGCTGAGCATGGCATCAGGCTTTCACTGGACCGATACGACCCAGGGGTTCCGGGCCTATAGTCGCAAAATGCTGTTGGATCCGCGTGTCGCTCCATTCCGTGATGTGTTCATGACCTATGAGCTGTTGGCTTACCTGTCCTATCGAGTGCCCAAGCTGGGTTATCGTTGTGTAGAGCTGCCTACCATCCGCCGCTACCCTAAAGGTGAAGTGCCCACCAAGATCAGTAGCGTGAGAGGAAATCTCTCTGTTCTTCAAGTTCTCTTCAAGGCGTGTACGGGACAGTACAACCCTTGAGGGACTATAAACACGGCGGCTTAGGCCGCCGTGTTTGTTTCGGCTAAAAATCCCTCCTGACTCGACCGAACTCTTGGGCTTGCTGCCCATCGAAGGGGTACATCAACGTCAAGGCAACAGGCCTTCGTGTCAAACGCATAAGAATCTGTCTTCGAAGCGCATTGTGCTGCCTTCGTAAGGAGCTGTAATGGGACGTACGTTATCTGCCTTCCGAGCGCTTTATGCTGCTACTTTGCTCATGCTGATCGGCTCAGGCCTGCTTAGCACCTATATGGCACTAAGGCTTGCGTCCGAGGAAGTTCCAGGGGCCTGGATCGGTGCATTGACAGGTGCTCAATACCTGGGTCTGGTGTTGGGAGGCAAGGTAGGGCATCGGCTTATTGCGCGTGTAGGGCATATAAGGGCTTACGTTGCTTGTGCGGGAATCGTAACTGCTGCAGTTCTGGGAACCGGAATATTGCCCTTTCTGCCCGTGTGGCTGCTGCTGCGTATGCTGGTAGGGATGGGCATGATGTGCCAGTACATGGTGTTGGAAAGCTGGTTGAATGAGCAAGCTGAGCCCAACCAGAGAGGCAAGGTATTCTCGGGGTATATGACGGCTTCCTACTTTGGTCTGGTTCTAGGGCAAGGTGTACTGATTGCCTGGCCTGAGCTCGGTAGCGAAAAGCTTATGCTGGTTGCGCTCTGTTTTGCGCTCTGTCTGGTGCCTGTTGCGATCACTGCGAAGATCCACCCGGCCCCGATGAGTCCGGCTCCTCTTGATCCTGGATTTTTCTTCAAACGAATCCCCCAATCGTTAACAACAACTGTAGTGAGTGGCCTCGCTATCGGTTCGTTTTATGGTCTTGCGCCTGTTTACGCCGCGGCCCAAGGGCTGCTAACCGAGCGAGTCGGCTTATTCATGGGGGTTTGTATTTTCGCAGGGCTGCTGGCCCAATGGCCTATTGGTTGGCTTTCCGACCGCCATGATCGTAGTTGGCTGATTAATAAGGTTGCGCTTGTTCTGGTGGTGGCTGCACTACCGCTGGCGTTATTGCCCAAGGTCCCCTTATTACTGCTGCTTGCTCTTGGCTTTGCAGTCAGCATGTTGCTTTTTGTGCTTTATCCTCTAGCCGTTGCGCTTTCCAACGACCATGTGGAAGGGGAGCGACGGGTATCCCTTACCGCCATGCTCCTGGCCACCTTTGGCGTGGGAGCCTGTATCGGTCCGCTATTAGTGGGTGCCTTGATGAATTGGTTCGGCGCCAACATGTTGTACGCGTCCATTGGTGTGTGCGGGTTGATTCTGGTGTGGCGTATCAGGCCGCAGGATGTAAAAGGCTTGCACCGTGTCGACGAGGCCCCGCTGCAACACGTGCCTATGCCGGATAGCCTGGCCAGCTCACCTTTGGTTGCGGCACTGGACCCGCGAGTAGATGAGCAGGTAGTCCATGATCAGATGCAGAATGCAGAGGCGGTGGCAACTCCAGCGGAGGCTGCAGATGAAGAGACTTCCTCATCTGCAGTGGAGGCTATGGCTGAAGAGAGCAATCCTATACCTGAGGATGAGCCCAAGCGTTAATCTATCCGCCGTGTTTCGCGTTGAAGTTGATAGACGAAGCGTTCGACCTGACGTTGAGTTAGGCCCGACATGCGATAGAAGCGCAGGCCTACCTCGGTACAATCTAGCCTTTCGTTATAAGAAACGTGGCGAACTTCTACTGTTGAGCTAAGGGCGCTGCCAGGGAGGGCTACGGAGAATTTTTCCAGTAGCTCACCAGGAGACACCATGGACGTTGCATTCTTGGCGATACGGATCTTGCAGCCGGTCGCCGAGATGTCCAGGAGCGAACCTTTCAGGAATTTTTTACTGGGAAGGTCTGAGAGCTCGGCTGTTGGCTGGCGATTAAGCTGAAGGCGGACCCTAAAAGCATTTCGGCGCTGGTGATAGCTTACTTCCTTCGGGAGTGGAAACCAGTAGCAGCGGCTGTCGTCCAGCTCGCTCAAACTACCTGGAACGTCGTATTCCCAGGTGATTTGCACGCCTTCATGGGAGCTGTCGATGCGAAAACGCTCTCCCTGAAGCAGTAGCCGTTCCCCTTCGGTAGGGATGAGTTCATCCAGTGCGATCAAGCCTTGTTCGGTATTGATGTCGATCAGAAAGCTCTGGAACTGTCTGTTACGTTCCAGAAAGGTTACGCGGAGTGGACTACGGGTTTCCACCAACGGTTTTAGGTATGCAGCTATCTCAATAGGTGTCTTGAGTAGCTTGGGTGGCTGAGGACCCTGCACATCATTAAATGCGTTGGACACGCCCTGTCTCCATTTCTTGACAAATAAATAAAGAATGGCCGGGATCGTTTAATCCCAGCCATTGTTTCAACAATTCATACCTGACTTAACGGGCGTTGGTAATTCGAGCGGGGCAGATGGCCGCGTCTGTTGTACAGACTGGGCACAGGAGGGCCCTGCAAAATTTCGAGCATGCTGGCCACAGTATACTGGTTGGCCTTGATGATCTGGCCATTCCGGTTGTTGGCTTCCTTGCACTGCTCAATAACGGTCGTGAGCTGGTCTGCCGCCTCGATCAACTGATCGTCCTGCTCGAAACGTTCGGCATAGGCTAACAGGCCTTCACGGCTCAAGGGTAACCCCAGGCGCTGCAATTGTGCAGAGCGCAAGTGATTATGCTGATCCAGCTGAACCAGGAGTGGCTGCTTTTCATCCAGCAGCAGGCCAAGCAAATCGAACTTGCGATTTACCAGGGCTTCGTGTTCTAACTCGATCAGTTCCAGCAACCTTGTAGCGATGTTCAAATCGCTAAGGGTTAGCTCAAGCAAGCTGGCGTTGTGCATACGATCTACACTCGTGCGTCATATTTCCAACGCTGCGTCGCTTAGCGCTGGGATTCAAAATCAAGCAGTTTGGAAGCTACGCGCTGGCTATCGACTTTATAGCTGCCATCAGCAATGGCCTGCTTCAGGCGATTAACACGCTCGCTATCAACCACCGGCTCTTGGCGAATCTTTTCGACAGCCTTCTGAAGCGTTTGGGCTTCATCGCTCAGCTTTACATTTTCGCCTGCTGGCTGGGTTGGGGATACGGCAGCAGCCTTGGCAACTTCACTGGTTTTGTTAGTTGCATTGGTCGCTGCAGGTCCAGTAGTCCGGCTAGTGCTGGCGGTGCTGGAAGTGCTGTTCGTTCTGTTGAAATCAATAACCATGATGGATAACCTCGGACAGTTTCGGTCGCATGCCCAGCTTTTCGGCTTAGCCCAAAAAAACTTTAGGCTAAATTTTGTGCTCCGTTTGGCAAAAAGCTAATGGGCCAGTATAAACCATCTGTTAGAGGCCATGGTGGCTGTTTGGTTTACATGGCGACCTCAACCATTCCCGGGCCAGTCACACGCGCTTTAATGACGCGCTTGGAATTCAGATTCTTGACGCGAATCTGTTCTCCCTGGGCTCCATCAATCAACGCCTCTCCCTGCATTCTTACAGTAAAGCCTCCCGATCCCGCACTAATGACAACCTGATCGCCCTTGCGCACCACTTCGGCTGCCTGGAGAAAGGAGGGAGCCAGTATCTGATCTGCCACTACCTGCCGCTTGAGTTTCTGGCCCATTATTAGATCGATATCGGTGAGATAACCTTGAGGTAATTTTCCGACGTCTCGCTCCAGTAGAGCTACATTTTGCGGATCTATAATCGTATCGCGCAGCAACGGTCGGGTAGTGACTACGACATTTCGATACAGGCGAACCTCCGCAGGAATGTAGACGGTCCAAGGGGTGCTTCCTTCGCATCGAACACGTACCGAAACACGGCCTAGCGGTGCTTCAAGGCCCTGCTGTGCAACGGTTAACGGTCGATCGCAAGCCGCCAGACGTAAACGTGGGTCCAAGTCTTTCACCTGAACCTCGTGTCGACCCTCGGCATGACTCTCGATCAAATATTCCTGAACGCGCTCCTCAAGAAATCCTTGAGCCGAGCCGATAAGTTCTTCAGGCAGGGTTAGCTCGGCAGCTGCATAGGTCTGGTTTGCAGAGCAGAACCCTACAAGCGTTATCAGTAATGAGATGTGGCGTCTGTTCATGCGTCGAGAAACTGTCTTCGGCGGTTCATGAACCTACCTAAGCAATCCCTGTGCCGTCTTCTGTCATCCGATAGGCCGGCCTTTTCAGGAGTTCACAAATGGCTGGCGTATTAGATGCAGTCAACCAGCGTACTCAGTTGGTCGGGCAGAATCGGCTGGAACTGCTGTTGTTCCGTTTGGACGGCCCGCAGCTTTATGGAATCAACGTCTTCAAGGTAAGGGAAGTGCTGCAGTGCCCCAAACTTACCGTGATGCCGAAATCCAGTGCTGTCGTACGTGGCGTTGCAAGTATTCGTGGTGGCACCTTTCCGATCATGGACCTGGCGCTGGCAACGGGTCGCCGTGGTCTGGATGATCTGACGAACAGCTTCGTCATCATTACAGAATACAACACCAAGGTTCAGGGCTTCCTGGTGCGCTCCGTCGAGCGAATCATCAATATGAACTGGGATATGATCCAACCGCCACCCAAGGGAACCGGTCGTGATCATTACCTGACGGCTGTTACGCGTGTCGATAATCAGCTGGTTGAAATTATCGACGTGGAAAAAATCCTTTCAGAAGTAGCGCCTTCGGTCGAAACCATTTCGGAAGGTGTTATTGACACGGTTGTTCAGGCAAAAGCCGTTACCAAGCATGTGCTGATCGTCGATGACTCGTCTGTGGCACGTAAGCAGGTGAGCCGCTGTCTGGGAACCGTTGGAGTGGAAGTAACTGCGCTCAATGACGGACGTCAGGCGCTGAATTTCCTGAAGGACATGGTCGATAATGGTGAAAAGCCGGAGCGGGAGTTGCTCATGCTGATCTCTGATATCGAGATGCCTGAAATGGACGGCTATACTTTGACGGCAGAAATCCGTAACGACCCCCGGATGAGCAACCTCCATATCCTTCTTCATACCTCACTGTCTGGTGTATTCAACCAAGCTATGGTTAAGAAGGTTGGAGCTAATGATTTCCTCGCTAAATTCCGCCCCGATGATCTTGCATCCCGGGTTATTGAGCGTATCAAGGCAGCCGATGAAGGCTGAGATGATCAACGCTCTTCTTTTCTGATTCAGGAGCAGAACGGAAGTGTCAGCAGTTAATGCAGATTTTATGCAGTTCCGTGTCTTTCTTGAAAAGACGTGTGGAATCCTGCTTGGTGATAATAAACAGTATCTGGTTTCCAGTCGCCTCAACAAACTGATGGAGGCGGAAGGAATCAAGTCGTTGGGAGAGCTGGTACAGCGTATCCAGACCCAGCCACGCAGTGGACTTAAGGAGAAGGTCGTCGATGCGATGACGACCAATGAAACCTTATGGTTTCGTGATACTTATCCGTTTGAGGTTCTGAAGAATCGCCTGTTGCCAGAGTTGACCAAAGCCAACCCTGGACAGCGACTGCGTATCTGGTCGGCAGCCTGCTCGTCGGGCCAGGAGCCTTACTCGCTATCGATGACCATAGACGAGTTTGAGCGTAGCAGCCCAGGCCAGCTACGCAGTGGTGTCCAGATCGTAGCAACAGACTTATCCGGTGTAATTTTGACAGCGGCTAAATCAGGTGAGTATGACTCATTGGCAATCGGGCGTGGCCTTTCCCAGGAAAGACTGCAACGTAATTTTGACGTGGTTCCGCCGAATCGGTGGTCAGTAAAGCCCGCTATTAAAAGCCGCGTTGAATTCAGAGCGCTCAATCTGTTGGACAGTTATGCCAGCCTGGGCAAGTTCGACATGGTCTTTTGCCGCAACGTGCTGATTTATTTCTCGGCTGATGTGAAGAAAGATATCCTGACGCGTATTCACGGCACGCTCAAACCGGGAGGCTACCTGTTCCTGGGGGCGTCGGAAGCCTTGAACGGGCTGCCGGAACTCTATCAGATGGTCCAGTGTAATCCTGGCATCATTTACAAAGCGAAATAAGCCAAAGGCCCGACATGTCGGGCCTTTTCTTTTCCTGTCTTGCCATCCTTCCTGTCAAAGTTTTGCCGTCATCCTTGCCGCTTGCCCCTTCAAATACGGAAAAACCTTGCCGCTTTTGGCGCCGTAGCGCGCCTTATTTTTTTAAACCATTGATATTTAAGGGTTTTAATAGTTGGCATGTGCATTGCTAAAGGGAGATAGCCCTTCTGGCAATAGGTTCATGACCATGAGTATCAGTTTCGATAAAGCATTGGGTATCCATCAGCAGGCGTTGAATTTCCGTTCTCAACGCGCCGAAGTGTTGGGCAACAACATTGCTAACGCCGACACGCCTGGATACAAGGCGCGCGATCTGGATTTCTCGGCCGTTCTGGCAGAGCAAGCCAGCAAGTCGTCGCATAGCAAATTCAACCTTGATACGACCAACACTCGTCATATCGAGGCTGAAGGTTTCGGTGATCTGTCAGCGGATGCTGCGATGCGCTATCGCATACCCACTCAGCCTTCGCTGGATCAGAACACTGTAGATGAGCAAGTAGAGCAAGCCAATTACGCAGAAAACTCTGTGCAGTTCCAGGCCAGCTTCACGTTGCTTAACAACAAATTCAAAGGGCTCATGTCTGCCCTTCGTGGAGAGTAACCATGTCCCTGAGTAATGTATTCAACATTGCTGGTACAGGTATGAGCGCACAGACCACGCGCCTGAATACCATCGCCAGTAACATTGCTAACGCCGAGACCGTTTCGTCCAGCGTGGATGAGACCTACCGTGCCCGTCACCCTGTGTTCGCAACCATGTTGAACCAGGCGCAGAACGGTGGCAGCGCTTCTCTGTTCGATGAGCAGGGCGAAGCTGGAACGGGTGTGCAGGTACTGGGCATCGTTGAAGACCAAAGCAATCTTGAGGCCCGTTACGAGCCCAATCATCCGGCTGCTGATAAAGACGGTTATGTGTACTACCCGAACGTCAATGTCGTGGAAGAGATGGCGGACATGATTTCGGCAAGCCGTGCATTTCAGACCAACGCTGACATCATGAACACTGCCAAGCAGATGATGCAGAAAGTCTTGACATTAGGTCAGTAAGCGGAGATCACGCATGTCCACTATCAATACGAATACCAATAACGCAGGCGTTGCAGCATCGGCATTGACAAGTCTTACGAGCACTTCGTCAAAGGATGCTACTGCGTCTACCGATAAGAAAGGCAGTCTGGGAAAGGATGACTTTCTGCAGCTGCTGGTCACTCAGCTCAACAACCAGAACCCGCTAAGCCCTCAGGACAATAGTGAGTTCGTTGCTCAGTTGGCGCAGTTCAGTAGTGTTGAAAGCCTGCAGAACCTGAACTCTGCGGTTAACGGCATCGCAGGTACCTATCAGTCTTCGCAAGCGCTGCAGGCGTCGTCACTAGTGGGACGCTCCGTGATCGCCCAAACGGGGTCGTCCATGGTGGACACCTCGAAAAGTTTCAATGGCTCGCTGGTCATGCCGGCGGCCGGTAAGGATGTCACTGTCGGCGTGTACGACAGTGCAGGTTCGCTGGTCAAGACCATCGACCTGGGCGTAGCCAAGGCAGGCACTACCGATTTCATCTGGGATGGTACAGATGCGAAAGGTAATAAAGTTGATGCGGGAATTTATAGCTTCAAGGCATCTGCCGATATCGATGAAACGCGGCAAGCCCTGACTACTTATCTGCCGGCCACCGTCAATAGCGTAACGCTGGGACAGGATGGCGGTGAAATGCAACTTAACCTGGCTGGGCTGGGCAGCGTGACGCTGTCGCAAGTTCAGATGATTGGTCAGTAAGCCGGCAGTCCGGCAGAGGAAAGAATTATGTCATTCAATGTTGGTCTGAGCGGTCTGAAAGCAGCAAGCACTCACCTGAACGTTACCGGTAATAACATTGCCAACGTAGGCAGCACCGGCTTCAAGGCATCCCGTGCCGAATTTGCCGATATCTATGCAACGTCGATGTTTGGTGTAGGCAATAACACCACAGGCAGCGGCGTCTTGACTGCCAATATTTCCCAGCAGTTCACGCAGGGCACAATCAGCAAGACCGGCAATAGCCTGGACATGGCCATTAACGGTAATGGCTTTTACATCATGAGCAACAACGGTACGGAGACCTATACTCGTAACGGTACGTTCAGCACGGATAAAGAAGGCTATATCGTTGACAATTCGGGCAACCGTCTCCAGGGCTATCGTGCTGATATCGATGGTAATATTGTGCCCGGCGCGGTGACTGACCTTGTGGTCGATACGACCAACCAGCTGCCTAAAGCCACGACTGCCGTAGCACAGACGCTGACCTTGAACTCAAGCTCGACGGTACCGACGTCCACTACATTCGATCCTAATCTGGCTTCTAGCTACAACTGGTCTACCTCAGTCAGTGTGTTCGATACTCAAGGTAACGAGCACAACATGATGCAGTACTTCGTCAAGAATGATACAAACCAGTGGACCATGTATGTAACGGTTGACGGTCGTAACCCTGCAGATCCAGCCTCAACCACACCGTATTCAGCGAACGTGAATTTTGACGCTGCCGGTCGTATGAGCTCAATTGCGTCGAATGACTTCCAGGTCGACGCAAACAACGTGCTGACCATGAACAACTGGGTGCCTGCTGCTGTTAAAGACAGCAAGGCTGATCCGGTCGTTTGGGGTGCCAATGGCGCGGCTGCCAACGGTGCGGGTGTAACCCTGGATATCACCAAGGTCACCCAGACTAACAGCAGCTCTGCAGTTACTAAAGTAACCCAGGATGGCTATACCACGGGTCAGCTGTCAGGTCTTTCCGTAGATGCCAGCGGCACGTTGTTCGCCAACTACACCAATGGCCAGTCGAAAAACATTGGTCAGACTGTTCTGGCTACCTTCGCCAACATGCAGGGCCTGCGTCCGGTAGGCAACACTAATTGGATCCAGACCGTTGCGTCCGGCGAGCCTGTTCGTGGTACTCCGGGTTCAGGTGTGATTGGTACGATCGAGTCCGGCTCATTGGAAGATTCCAACGTGGATCTGACGGCTCAGCTGGTAGACCTGATCGTTGCTCAGCGCAACTATCAGGCTAACGCCAAGACCATCGAAACTGAGAACGCTATTTCCCAGACGATCATTCAGATTCGTTAATTAGGGGAAGGATAGGTTTGCCGCTAGCGGCAACAATATTCCGGCGCTCTGATAAAAAGGCCTCATCCGAGGCCTTTTTCTTTTTAAATCAACTACTTAACTAATTTAAATAATATGGCACAGGCCTTGCTATAGATCCTGCATCGAAGCAATTCGCTGCAAAAAACCGTCGCTAGAGGATTCTATGGACAAGTTGCTTTACGTCGCTATGAGCGGTGCCAGCCAGAATGAAATGGCACAGCGTGCCCACGCCAACAACTTGGCGAACGTTTCCACTTCAGGATTCCGTAAGGATCTTGAGCAAGCACGCTCGATGCAGGTATTTGGTGATACTCATCCTTCACGCGTCTATGCCATGAGCGAGCGTCCGGCAACGGACTTTACGCCTGGCTCGCTTCAAGAGACCGGACGGAACCTGGATATCGCTATCGAGGGTAACGGCATGATTGCTGTCCAGGCGCCCGATGGTAGCGAGGCGTATGTACGTACCGCCAGCCTTCAGATTGATGCATTGGGTCAGCTGCGTACTAGCGGCGGCTTTCCGGTCATTGGCAATGGCGGACCTATTGCGGTGCCTCCGCAAGCCAAGGTGGAAATCGGTCAGGACGGCACAATCAGTATTCAGGCGCTAGGTGAGAGTCCTCGCGTACTGGCCGAGGTTGACCGCATCAAGCTGGTTAACCCTGATACCAAGCAAATGGAAAAAGGTCTTGATGGCCTGATCCACACTAAGAACAACCAGCCTGCAGCGCCGGATGCCAATGTCCGTGTGGCTTCGGGATTCGTAGAAAGCAGCAACGTGAATGCTGCTGAAGAAATGACCTCTGTTCTTGCCCTGGCCCGTCAGTTCGAGTTGCACATCAAGATGATGCGTTCGGCTGAAGACAACTCGGCTGCGATGGCAAAGGTTTTGCAATCCTAATTATCAGTTTGCATGAAACGCCGTAAAGCCGGCGCTTGAGGAGAACGCAATTATGATGTCTGCATTGTGGGTCAGTAAAACAGGTCTGTCCGCTCAGGACATGAACCTGACCACTATTTCCAACAACCTGGCCAACGTCTCCACGACGGGCTTCAAGCGCGACCGTGCCGAGTTCCAGGATTTGCTGTATCAGGTACGTCGCCAGCCAGGCGCCCAGTCCACTCAGGACAGCCAGCTGCCGTCAGGTCTGCAACTGGGTACTGGTGTACGTATCGTAGGTACCCAGAAAAACTTTACCGAAGGTAGCCTGCAAACCACGGATCAGCCGTTGGACATGGCCATCAACGGTCGTGGTTTCTTCCAGGTTTCCATGCCGGACGGCACGATTGCCTATACCCGTGACGGTACCTTCCACCTGAACTCTGATGGTCAGGTCGTTACCGCCAATGGTTTCGCGCTGGAGCCAGCGATTGTTGTTCCTGCCGAGACCAGAACCTTTACTGTGGGCGAAGACGGTACGGTGTCGGTAACCACGGCTAACAATGCGGCGCCACAGGTGATCGGCAACCTTCAGACGGCTGACTTTATCAACCCGGGCGGCCTGCAGGCTGTAGGCAACAACCTGTTCATGGAAACCGCTGCCAGTGGTGCTCCGCAGAATGGTACCCCTGGCTTGAATGGTCTTGGCACCGTCATGCAGCAGACATTGGAAAACTCCAACGTAAGCACCGTGGAAGAGTTAGTGAACATGATCACTACTCAGCGCGCTTACGAGATGAACTCCAAGGTCATCTCCACCGCTGACCAGATGCTTGGCTTCGTTACTCAGAACCTGTAATCGCTTTTATTCGCGAGGTCGTTGTTTGTATGAACCGCCTTCTTGCTCTTGTTCCCGCGCTTGGCGCTGTATTGCTGGTTGGCTGCGTAGCACCTGCTGCTCAGCCAAACGATCCGTATTACGCGCCGGTGCTGCCGCGCACGCCGATGCCGGCTGCGCAGAACAATGGCTCCATTTACCAGCCTGGGTTCGACCAGAACCTGTATACCGACCGCAAGGCGTTCCGCGTGGGTGACATCATTACCATCACGCTGGAAGAAAGGACTCAGGCGAGCAAGAACGCGAGTTCGGATATTTCCAAGGACAGTTCGGCCAATCTTGGGGTCAGCTCCCTGTTTGGCACCAAGGCACAGATTGGCAACCCGCTTTCGGGTGGCAACCTGAACCTGGGCGCCCAGTTTGACGGCGCTCGAGAGAACAAGGGTGATGCCAAGGCTGCACAAGGCAACAGTCTGACGGGTTCTTTGACCGTGACGGTGGCAGATGTGATGCCCAACGGAGTATTGGCCGTCAGGGGTGAAAAATGGCTGACGCTCAACACAGGTAATGAGCTGATGCGCATTTCTGGACTGATTCGTGCAGACGATATCAGCACCAATAACACCGTGTCTTCCACTCGGGTAGCAGATGCACGGATTACCTATTCCGGTACCGGGGCATTTGCCGATGCCAGTCAGCCGGGTTGGTTGAGCCGCTTCTTTACTAGTCCGCTATTTCCGTTCTGAGGCGTGAAATCATGTTGAAACATCTATGCGTTGCTTTCGCACTGGTACTGTCGGCAACGGCAGTCCAGGCAGAACGCCTCAAGGACATCGCCACGATTCAGGGCGTGCGGACCAACCAGTTGATTGGTTATGGCTTGGTTGTAGGCTTGAATGGTACAGGTGACCAGACGACTCAGACACCGTTTACCGTCCAGACCTTCAATAACATGATGGCGCAGTTCGGTATCAAGGTCCCCAACGGCGGAAACGTCCAGCTCAAGAACGTGGCCGCTGTATCCATTCATGCGGACCTGCCAGCGTTTGCCAAGCCAGGCCAGACGATCGACGTTACCATTTCGTCGATCGGTAATGCCAAGAGCCTGCGTGGCGGTAGCCTGTTGATGGCCCCGCTAAAAGGTATCGACGGTAATGTGTATGCCGTCGCGCAAGGCAACCTGGTTGTAGGTGGGTTTGACGCAGAAGGTAAGGACGGCTCGCGTATCACTGTCAACGTTCCGTCAGCAGGGCGTATCCCCGGCGGGGCCACCGTCGAGCGTCCGGTTCCGAGCGGCTTCGATCAAGGCAACTCGCTGACGCTGAACCTTAACCGTTCGGACTTTACAACCGCCAAACATATCGTTGACAAGATCAACGACCTGCTGGGTCCTGGTGTGGCAACGGCAGTAGATGGCGGCTCGGTTCGTGTGACGGCACCGCTCGATCCCAACCAGCGCGTGGACTATATCTCTGTGCTGGAAAACCTGGAAGTCAGCCCAGGCGAAGCAGTTGCCAAGGTCATTATCAACTCGCGTACCGGCACTATCGTCGTCGGGCAGAACGTAAAAGTTGCGCCTGCAGCTGTTACGCACGGCAGCCTGACGGTCACCATCAGTGAAGATCCCATTGTCAGTCAGCCCAATCCGCTCTCGGACGGCCAGACAGCAGTGGTACCCAACTCGACGGTCAAGGCCAAGCAGGAAGCCAAGCCGATGTTCAGGTTTGGTCCTGGCACGACTCTTGATGAGATTGTACGGGCCGTCAACCAAGTTGGCGCAGCACCCAGTGATTTGATGGCGATCCTCGAGGCGCTTAAACAGGCTGGCGCCTTGCAGGCCGATCTGATTGTAATTTAACGGAGCAGTAGTCATGGACTCTCGTTTGGGCGGAACCTACAGCAGTAACGTCGATTCCGGCGCATACACCGACCTGAACCGCCTTGCCCAGATGAAGGGCAAGAACCGGGATAGTGAGGAAAACGTCAAGAAAGTGGCTCAGGAGTTCGAGTCGCTCTTCCTGAACCAGATGATGAAGTCCATGCGCTCGGCTAATGAAGTGCTGGCCGATAAGGACAGTCCGTTTCAGAGCGAAACGACCAAGCAATACCAGAGCATGTATGACCAGCAGATGGCCGTGTCGCTCTCGCGAGAGGGTGGTGGCCTTGGCTTAGCCTCTGTGCTTGAGCGTCAGCTCTCGAAGACGGGTCAGACCAGTCATCGTCCGAATCCATTTGCGCAGGTAGGGCAGGCAGCGGCGGCGCCGAAAAGTGAGGCTTCAGCGGCTGCCCAGCCTTCAACGCTTCGCTCCGATCACAAACTGGCCACTGTAGATCCTGCGCGTGATGACTCCAAGTTTCTCAATCAACGCCGCCTGGCGTTGCCTGGAAAGCTGGTTGATCGCGTCATGGCCGGTATTGTGCCGGATGTACAAAATCCGACCAGTCAAGTTGCCGGCACGGCTAACACTGCACTGTCAAAAAATGATTGGAAGCCTGCTCAAGCTCTGGCCGTTTCGGCCGATAAAGGTCTGAGTACGGGTGCCTCCCAAGAGATTAGTGGACGTCGGTATGCGCAACCGCCCCTGGCCAGTAAGTCATCCTTCAGTAGCCGTGAGGACTTCGTTAACACGATGCTGCCAATGGCGAAGGAAGCGGCTGAGCGGATCGGCGTCGACCCGCGTTTCCTGGTAGCCCAGGCTGCACTTGAAACCGGCTGGGGCAAGTCCATCATCCAGCAGCAGGACGGCTCCAGTAGCCACAACCTGTTCGGCATCAAGGCTCATGGCTGGCAGGGTGGTTCGGCGCGTGCACTGACTACCGAATATGTGAACGGGCAGCCCGTTAAAGAGGTAGCCAAGTTCCGTGCATATGACTCGTACGCAGACAGCTTCCATGACTATGTGAGCTTTCTGCAGGACAACGATCGGTATCAGAAGGCGCTTAACAGCGGAGGCGATTCAGAGAAGTTCATGAAAGGACTCCAGCAAGCCGGCTACGCCACTGACCCGAACTATGCACGCAAGGTAACGCAAATTGCTCAAGGCATTGGTACTTACCAGAACATTGCCTCGAATAGCTCAACTACGATTCGTTCATAAGGCCTGATCATGTCGAACCTCATTTCAATCGGACTTTCGGGGCTTTCAGCCAGCCAGAGTGCTTTGAGCACGACGGGTCATAACATTACCAATGCGGATACCGCAGGGTATACCCGTCAGCAGACTGTTCAGAAAACGACGGCAGCGCGTCTTGAAGGTACCTCCTATATTGGTACCGGTACGACCATTGCCGACGTGCGCCGTATTTATAATGACTACCTGGGTACCCAGGTAAGGACGACCACTGCGCTGAATAGCGCCGCGCAGTCGTTTTACAACCAGGTCAAGCAGGTCGACTCACTGCTGTCGGACGGTACTACCGGCGTTAGCAAGGTCATGCAGTCATTCTTTGCTGCGCTGCAGACAGCATCGGCCAGTCCTACGGATAATGCCTCTCGCCAACTGCTTCTGACACAGGCTCAGGGCTTGAGCGAGCGCTTCAATTCCGTAACCAACCAGCTGGTAGACCAGAACAACTACGTTAACGAGCAGTTGGCCAGCATGGCCACACAGGCCAACAAATTGGCAGGTAGCGTAGCTCAGTACAACCAGGCTATTGCCGAGGCCTCGGGCAACGGCGCTTCGCCCAACGATCTGCTGGATGCCCGTGACGAGGCGGTACGTCAGCTTTCCGAGATGATCGGCGTAACGGTGGTCAACCAGGACGGCAACTACAACCTGTATATCGGCTCAGGTCAGCCCCTGGTGGTCGGCAACTCTGTGTCTACGCTTGCAGCAGGCTCCAGCCAAATCGATCCGGCGCGTTATGCCGTTACGTTGACCAAGGCCAATACAACCCAAGATGTCTCTTCCGTAGTAACGGGCGGTGAAATGGGTGGATTGCTCAACTACCGTGACAACGTGCTTGATCCGGCCCGAAATGAGCTGGGCCGCATGGCGATGGTGATTACCGAGCAGGTGAATAGCCAGTTGGGGCAGGGCCTGGATCTTAACGGCAACTTCGGTTCGCCGATGTTTGCTGATCTTAACAGCGCCGCTAACGTTTCTCATCGCAGCCTTGCCCAGATTGGCAACAGCGATAAGACGGCAAGCCTGAACGTAGACATCAAGGATACCAGCAAGCTGACCACTAGTGACTATGAAGTCACGATGCTGGAAGGTAATAGATATTCGGTGCGCCGTCTTTCCGATGGCCAAGCCATGGGCTCTTACAACCTGGATGCTTCACCTGCACCGGTGATTGATGGCTTCTCGCTGAGCCTGGCGAGCGGGTCTGCGGTAAAGGGTGACAAGTTCACGATCATACCGACTCGTACCGGGGCGGCAGACATCTCTGCGCAGCTCAAGGATGCCTCTCAGCTGGCGTTCGCTGCGCCGTTGTCTGCCACGCTTACAACCGGTAATAAAGGGTCTGGCAGCGTGACGCAGCCGACTTTGACGACCAAGCTGGATGTTAATGATGCCACCGCCAATGCTCAGATGCAGGCGGGTATCAAGAACGGCACGCCGGTCAAGATTGTATTTGGTGACGTCGCGAATGGCTCTCAGAGCTACTCGGTATTCAATACCAAGGGTGAATCCATCGGGACCGGTACTATCGTTCCGGGCAACAACAACAAGGTTGCTGTCAATGTTCCTGTACTGGATAACACTGGCAATGCGGTACTGAATACAGACGGAACGGCCAAAACGTTCTCGTTTGAAATGACGGTGAGCGGCTCTCCATCCAAGGATGACAGCCTCACGGTGTCGTTCAACAAGAGCGGCGCCTCTGATAACCGCAACGCTCAACAACTGCTGAATCTGCAAACCAAGAATGCGGTGGGCGTCAGTGGCGGGAGTGTAGGAACCAGCATTACAGGTGCTTACAGCTCATTGATTGAGCGAGTAGGGGCCATTACAAGTCAGGCCGAGCTCGATACCAAGGCAACGAGCGCTGTGCTGACCCAAGCAAAAGACAGTCGTGATTCGGTATCAGGCGTCAACCTGGACGAAGAGGCGGCTAACCTGGTCAAGTTTCAACAGTATTACAACGCGTCTGCGCAGGTGATCTCGATCGCTCGCAGCACGTTCGATACGCTGATCAATGCAGTTCGATAGAGGCTTTATTCATGCGCATCTCTACTTCACAAATGTTTGCTTCGAATATTGCCGGATATCAGAACGGCTATTCGAGCATTGTTAAAACCCAACAGCAGATCTCCAGCGGCGTTCGTATCCAGACGCCGGCAGACGATCCGGTCGGCGCTGCTCGCTTGCTTCAGCTGGAGCAGCAACAGGCTCAGCTAGGACAGTACAAGGGCAATCTGGAGACAGCGAAGAATAGCTTGCTGCAAGAGGAAAGCGTTCTTACGTCTGTAAATAATATGTTACAGCGGGCGCGTGAACTTGCACTGTCGGCAGGAAATGGCGCTTACTCAGATAAGGATCGAAGCTCGGTTGCTGCAGAGTTAGATCAAATCCAGCAACAGCTCCTAACGGCGATGAATAGCCGTGACTCGAATGGCCAATATTTGTTTGGCGGTTCAAAGAGCGGAGAGGCACCGTTTACCCAGAATCCAGACGGTACTTACAGCTACGTTGGTGATCAAGGATCTCTTGACCTGCAGGTCTCCAGCTCTATGCGGCTTTCTTCCAACGATAGCGGTTGGAGCGTTTTTGAGAGTGTATCTAATAATGCTCGCACTGAATCTCAGGTGACAGCTTTTCCTGCCAGTGGTCAGAAGGCGTTTCTTGGTCAGGGTGTTGTAACTAACAATCAAACCTTTAGCAGTTCGTATGCTAGCGGCGCTCCCTATGTAGTAGAGCTGACAAGTAGCAAGGAGTACAAGGTTTATAGCAAGGCAGATCCTAGCCAGGCCTTGGCAACAGGTACAATCGACCCAGCAAAGTCTACAAATAATATTTCGTTCCGCGGTGTAGATTTTTCATTGGGTATTAGCGGCCTGTCAAAAGACTCTACTGTTTTAGATTCAGAGTTGACAGGGCATCAATTCGAACTTTCCAGTGCGCCAGACAAATTTTCAGTTTCTGGTCAGAATGCATCGAATGTCCAGCTAAGTGGTGGGGCTGTTGTTGACTCTCAAGCCTATATCACGCAGTTTCCTGCGACTGGCGTTTCCATTAAGTTCAGCAGTGCTACGGACTATGAAATTTATGCCCAACCTATAAGCGAGGGTAGTAAGCCTGTTGCGCAGGGATCATTAAGTGGCTCGTCGTTAACTTATGCAGGAGTTCAACTGCAAGTAGGCGGAACACCTCAGGCTGGAGACCAGCTAAGTGTGTCGCCAAAATCACAGACAACACAAGGTATCTTGGATACATTGTCCAATCTGTCTAAGGCGCTTAAAACCCCTGTAACGGGTAACGAGACGGCACAATTCAAATTGAATGAGTCACTTAACTTGGCAGTTAAAAATATTGATAGTGCCATGAGTAATGTTGACGCTACTCGGTCGTCTATTGGTGCACGGTTAAATACGATCGAGACGCTTTCGATCGAGAATGAAAGCTTGAATATGACCAACTCTTCTACCCAGTCGGATATTCGTGATACTGACATGGCTGAAGCGTCGTCTAAGCTTATACTTCAGCAAACTATGCTAGAGGCGGCTCAGGCATCCTTTGCACGAGTCAGCCAATTGAGCTTGTTTGATAAGCTTTAAATACAACGCAATAAAAAGGCGAGCCTGGCTCGCCTTTTTTTATTGCTGCCAGATTGGCAAAGGCAGCCTAATGTAGGTTTAGAACGGATGTGCTGCGGATAAAAGGTATGGAGAAAAATTAAAGCAGCATCAAAACAGGCCGAAATAGAGAGTAACCAGTTTAGGCCATCTGCTGTAGGCGGGTGGGGTGGCGAAGTTAGCCAACTGCTTGGGAA